>JAEZCJ010000223.1 GCA_023433615.1 Bacillota bacterium
CGATGAGAACGTCACCGTGAATACGACAGGCGGCACGCCGTTCTTGAATCTGACGATCGGCTCGACGGCACGAACCGCAGCCTATGTATCGGGGGATGGAACGGCGGATCTCTTGTTCCGTTATACCGTTCAGGCAGGCGATCTGGATGGCGACGGCATCAGCCGCGGCACGCTCGCGTTGAACGGAGGAACGATCCGGGATGCGTCAGGCAACAATGCCGACATCACGCTCGCCGCAAGCGATACGTCGAACGTGAAGGTCGATGCCGTCGCTCCGGCGGTGGAGAGCGTGAACGTACCCGTGAACGGGATCTATCGCCAAGGACAGACATTAACGTTCACGGTGAATTACGACGAGAAGGTTACGGTCGATACGGCAGGCGGCACGCCGGAATTGACGCTGACCGTCGGAGTGACAGACCGAGCGGCCGCCTATGTATCGGGCAGCGGGACGCAATCGCTCGCCTTCGCATACACCGTGCAGGCAGGGGAGACGGATGCAGACGGCATTGCCGTGAAGGCATTGGCGCTCGGCGGCGGCACGATGAAGGATGCGGCAGGCAATAGTGCCAGCCTGACATTGGCGGGCATCGATGATACGACGCAGGTTACGGTCGATACGACCGCACCGGCGGTAGCGAGCGTGAGCGTACCGGCGGATGGCACGTATCGCGAAGGACTGGCGTTGTCCTTCACCGTGAACTACGACGAGAATGTCGCGGTCGATACGACGAACGGCGCGCCGTACCTGAATCTGACGATCGGCTCGACAGGTCGGACGGCTGAATACGTGTCGGGCAGCGGCACCCAAGCGTTGCTCTTCACCTACACCGTACAAGCAGGCGAGACGGATGCCGACGGGATCGAGCTCGGTGCCCTGGCGCTCGCCGGCAGCACGATGAAGGATGCGGCAGGCAATGATGCCAGCCTGACTCTCGCAGGCGCAGGCAGTACCGCCGATGTGAGGGTCGATACGACGGCTCCAGTCATCAGCAGTGCGACGCGCAGCGCGAATAATCAGATCATCGTGGAATTGAACGAAGCTGCCGTCCACATCGCGAAGGCGAATGACGGGGGATTCGCAGTCCATGAGACTGGTGCTCCAGGCAAGACGTACGCCGTTGCTTCGATCGCGCAGGGAACGGATTCGCGCCATGTGGTTCTGACCCTAGCGGACATGGGAGCATCGGCCAAGGAAGGCGTAACCGTGCAGTACACGGCAGGAGTCAACGGCACGATTGCAGACCTCGCGGGCAATGCGCTGGTCACGACAACGACCGGCGCGGCCATTGCGCCATGGGACCTGACGGGTCCGACGATCGTGGATGCCGTAATCGGCAGCAGCAATGCTTACGTGGACATTACGTTCTCGGAAGGGATCTACGGAGACGCAGACGCGGCGACGCCGATCGCGCCGGATGATCTGGCGCTTACGCTCAGCAAGAGCGGCGCGCAGAACGTCGTGATCGCGTCGGTGAAGAAGAACGACGCGGCGCGGGAGGCTGCGGCCGGGGCATTAACGGGCGGAGAAACCGTCATCCGCGTATTCTTGACGGTGACGGGCGTACCGAACGGCACGGATGCGATCGATATCAAGCCGGCTGACGCGGCATCCATCTACGATCAAGCGGGGAATGCAGCTGAAGAATCTGCGGCAACAGGGACCAAGAGCTTGATCAATATGGTTCCGTCGTCGAATTCGTCGCCGCAACCGCAGACTCAGACGGAGGATGACGGGGTAGCTGTTATCGTGAACGGCGAGGTGCAGGAGAAGACCGCTACGGCGAAGGTGACAACGACGAACGGTCAGAAAGTGACGTCGGTCCAAGTCGACGAGACGAAGCTCAACGAGAAGCTCGCGTCCGTGGGCGACGGGTATGTCGTGACGATTCCGGTCAACAATCAATCCAAGGTCGTCGTCGGCGAGCTGAACGCGCGCATGGTGAAGAACATGGAGCAGAAGGCAGCGGTACTTGAGGTGAAGACGGAGAGAGCGGGCTATGCGCTGCCGGCACAGCAAGTCAATGTCGACGCGATCTCGCGGCAGATCGGGTCGGAGGTTGCGCTCGAGGACATCAGGATTCGCGTAGAGATTACGAATATACCGGATGAAGAGGTGACCTTCATGCCGGATGCGAACAACAATATCCAGATCATCGCGCCTGCCATTGACTTCACGATCAAGGCGATCTACGACGATCAAGAAGTCGCAGTGCAGAAATTCAATGCCTACGTCGAGCGGACGATCGCGATTCCGGAAGGCGTCGATCCGAATCGGATCACCACTGGCGTCGTAATCGCAAGCGACGGCAGGACGCTCCATGTGCCGACCCGGGTTACGCGTGTAGACGACAAGTACTATGCCGTGATCAACAGTGTCTCGAATAGCGTATACACGGTTATCTACAATGTGAAGACATTCGAAGATACTGCGAGCCATTGGGGCAAACAAGCGATTGAGAACATGGCTTCCAGACTGGTTGTGAATGGCGCGAATGATCGCGAGTTCCGGCCGGACAACAGCATCACGAGGGCCGAATTCACGGCGATTATCGTGAGAGCGCTGGGACTGCATATTGCAGACCAGTCTGTCAGCTTCGCAGATGTACCTTCGGATGCATGGTTCCAAGAAGCGGTACAGGTCGGCATCTCCTATGGCTTAATCCGTGGATACCAGGACGGCAATTTCAGGCCGAATGCTACGATTACCCGCGAGGAAGCGATGGTAATCGTCGCGAGAGCGATGAGCATCGCCAAGCTGAACACCGACATCACGGACAAGCAGCAGGGAGAGCTGCTGGGCACATTCGCGGACGAAGCGGGAATCAGCTCCTGGGCGCGCGATGCGGCTGCGCTGAACATCGAGCATCGCATCGTCGGAGGCTATCAGAATCAGATGCTTTCGTCGCATAATATTACGCGGGCGGAGACTGCGGTCATCATCGAACGGCTGTTGAAGCAAGCAGATTTAATCTAATTCAATATTTCCATCCGGTAAGGCAGTTCGATCGAGAGATCGAGCTGTCTTTCCTTTTGTGCGAACCAATTGCGACTTGTTTACCGTTTGTTGACCCTATGTTTCTATAATAGATTCGACATATACCGACGAATTATGACCGATACGATAAGGGACTTCAAGGGAGAGGAATGGTGCAGGAAATGACGACAACCAACAATGGATCGGGTCATGGAAGATTGCGAGGCTATTGGGGAAGAGGAGGCAGATGGCTTAGCTGCATGACGGCTGTCATGCTGCTGGTGACATCGTTCCTGCACGCATTGCCGGCATCGGCCGCCAGTTCGTGGATCATTATCGACGGCGGCGTCGGGCTGGCCAAGAATTCCAGCGTAGAACCGTACAAGTCGGACATCGTCTCGTACAAGGGAGACCTGTACGTCATCTGGTCTGAGAAATATTCGGGCTTCTATCAAAAGATGCATGTCATGAAATACGACGGCGAGACTTGGAGCTCAGTCGACGAGATCAAGACAGGATGCGATACGGGCTGCGTGAACGCGGAGTCGCATCGAACGAACAATTCGGCTCTCGTCCCGTCAATGGCCGTATATGACGATAAGCTATTCGCTGCATGGTACGAGAACTATCAATTGACAAGCAATCAAGCGCGTGTTCGAGAATACGACGGCAGCGGATGGACGACGGCAGACGGCGGCACGCTGAATATCGGCGGCAGCGGCAGTTCCAACGATCCGAAACTGAAGGTATTCAACGACGAGTTATACGTGATCTGGCAAGAATTCGGCAGCGCTTATAACAGCTACGTGAAAAAGTATAATGACGCGACGGGACAATGGATTCTGATCACGCCGGCGCAGGGCCTGAACGGGTGGACATCCATGACGCCCCAACTGGTTGAATTCGATGACAAGCTCTATGCGGTATGGCGCGAATTCGTTTCTTCCGGACAACCGCACAGCGTTATTAAGGTAAGCCGTTATGACGGCGGCACGGTATGGACGCCTATTGACGACGGCGGACTGATCATTGACACGACCAAGACGGTGCTGGATCCGGCTGCCGTCGAATATGGAGGCAAGCTGTACGTCTTCTGGTCGGAGGGCAACACGAGAATTCGAGGGATGTCGTATGACGGAACGGCATGGAGCCTCGTCGGAGGCAGCAACAGCCTGAATTATAATTCGAGCGCGGCAGCTACGGTACCGAAGGCGATCGTGCACGATAATCGGATCTATCTCGGATGGGAGGAAGCCGGACAAGTCCGGGTCAAGCAATTTAACGGTACGGCCTGGACGACGGCGGATTCGTTCAGAGGATTGAAGGTGCCTGACAGCGGAACGGCCAAATACCTCTCGTTCGGCATACACGACAACAAGTTATATGCTTCGTGGATGGAAGTAAGCGGTTCGATCTATCAACTGCGAGTCGCGCAGATGCCGCCGCCTCCGACCGCTCCGGGTGCGCCGGCGAACGTCGCGGCGACCGCGATCGTCGGCGGAGCCTCGATCAGCTTCGACCCGCCCGCAAGCAACGGCGGGAGCCCGATCACGCAGTACAAGGTGACGTCAAGCCCTGACGGCATTACGAAGACCGGCACGAGCAGCCCGATATCGATAACGGGATTGACGCATGGAACGGACTATACGTTCACCGTCGTCGCGACGAATGCGATCGGTACTTCGACGGCCTCCGACGCTTCGAATGCGGTAGCGCCGATTGTACTCGCGCCTAATGCGCCGACGAATGTGACCGCGACGGCTGGCAATGGGGAGGCGTCGATCAGTTTCGTTCCGCCGACCGTCACAGGCGGCAGCCCGGTCACGCTGTATACAGTGACGTCAAGTCCGGGCGACATAACGGCAACGGGCACGTCGAGTCCGATTACGGTGACGGGCTTGACGAACGGCACGAGCTACACCTTCACGGTGACGGCCCAGAATGCCGCGGATACATCCGCCGCATCGCTACCGTCGTCCGCCGTGACGCCGATGGCCGACGCTCCCGATGCGCCGACGAACGTATCGGCGACGCCGGTCCTCGGCGGGGCGACGATCAGCTTCGACCCGCCTGCCGGTGACGGCGGCAGCCCGATCACGCAGTACACGGTGACTTCAAGTCCGGACGGGCTGACGGCAACGGGGACGACCAGTCCGATTACGGTGACGGGCTTGACGTACGGAACGGACTATACGTTTACGGTCTCCGCGCTGAACATCGCGGGACCATCGGCTGCGTCTGCGCCCTCGAACGCGGTATCTCCGATCGCGTATGCGCCCGATGCGCCGTCGAACGTGACGGCGGCGGCCGGCAACGGCGGGGCGACGATCAGCTTCGACCCGCCTGTCGTCACGGGCGGCAGTCCGGTCACGAAGTACACGGTGACATCGAGTCCGGACAGCATGACGGCAACGGGCACGTCCAGTCCGATCACGGTGACGGGCCTGACAAACGGCACGAGCTATACGTTCACGGTGATTGCGGAGAACGCGGTCGGTTCGTCTGCCGTATCTGCGCCTTCGGGTTCGGTGACCCCGTCGGCCGATGCGCCCGGCGCGCCGACGAACATAACGGTGACTCCGCTGCTCGGCGCGGTGCAAGTCAGCTTCGACGCGCCTGCCGATAACGGCGGCAGCCCGATCACGCTGTACACGGTGACTTCGAGCCCGGGCGGATTGACGGCGACCGGGGCGACCGGCCCGCTCACGGTTAGCGGGCTCTCCTATGGTACGGACTACACGTTCACAGTCGTAGCGCTGAACGAGGCGGGCTCGTCGGCCGCTTCCGCGCCGTCGAGTCCCGTATCGCCGCTTGCTTATGCCCCCGACGCGCCGACGAACGTAACGGCTACGGCCGGCAACGGGCAGGCGACGGTCAGCTTCGATCCGCCGGCCGTCACGGGCGGCACTCCGGTCACGCAGTACACGGTGACATCGAGCCCGGACGGCGTGACGGCAACCGGCACGAGCAGTCCGATTACGGTGACCGGCCTGACGAACGGCACGAGCTATACGTTCACGGTCATCGCGGAGAACGCGGTCGGTTCGTCTGCCGCATCCGTACCTTCGGGTGCGGCTACTCCGTCGGCTGACGCGGCTGGCGCGCCGACGAACGTAACGGCGACTCCGCTGCTTAACGCGGTGCAGGTCAGTTTCGATCCGCCAGCCGATAACGGGGGAAGCCCGATCACGGCATATATCGTGACCGCAACCCCTGGGGGACGCACGGCGACCGGCGCGGCCAGTCCGCTCACGGTGACCGGTCTGGAATACGGCACGGCGTACACGTTCACGGTCGCGGCGGTGAACGCGGCCGGTTCGTCAGCGGCTTCCGCGCCGTCTAGTTCCGTATCGCCGCTTGCCTATGCCCCCGGCGCGCCCACGAACGTGACGGCAACGGCCGGCAACGGGCAGGCGACGATCAGCTTCGATCCGCCGGCCGACACAGGCGGCAGCGCGATTACGGGTTATGCCGTGTACGATGCGAACGGCAATAAGCTGGCGACCGGGCTGTCCAGTCCGATCGCGGTAACGGGGTTAACGAACGGCACGTCATACAGCTTCACGGTAACGGCGGCGAATGCCGTAGGCGAGAGCGTCGTATCGACGCCGTCGAACGCCGTCACGCCTGCTGCGCCGTCTAGTTCGGGGAACAACAACGATTCCCCGACAGGCCCGTCCAACCCTGCTGCGCCGGGCAATTCGAATACGACAGGCGTTGACGTATTGGTCAACGGAAAAGTAGAGAATGCGGGTAAGGCAACGACCGACGAAGTGGGCGGCCGGAAAGTGACGACGATCGAGATCGATGAGGATAAGCTGATGGAGCGTCTGAAAGCGGAAGGCGATCAAGCCGTCATCACGATCCCGGTCGCGACGGGCAGCGCGGTCGTCATCGGCGAATTGAACGGCCGCATGGTGAAGAATATGGAGGCGCAGCAGGCGGTGGTTGAGGTGCGCACGGGCGCCGTATCGTATGCCGTGCCGGCACGGCAGATGAACATGGATGATCTGTCGAAGCGCTTCGGCACGCAAGTGGAACTTCAGGACATCAAGCTGCGCATCGAGATTGCCAGCCCGGCGAATGCAACCATGCAGATTGTCGACACGGCCATGGCGACGAACGGGCTGACGCTTGTCGCGCCGCCGCTCGACTTCACGATTACGGCCGCATACGGCGATCGTAAGGAGACCGTCACTCGCTTCGACGTGTATGTCTCTCGCACGTTCGCGATACCGGAAGGCGTCGATCCCGGCAAGATTACGACCGGCGTCGTCATGGACCCGAACGGAACGGTGCGCCATGTGCCGACCAATATAACGATGATTGACGGGGTGCACTACGCCGTCATTAACAGCCTGACGAACAGCACGTATTCGGTTGTATGGCATCCGCTGACGTTCACGGACGCCGAGCATCACTGGGCCAAGGAAGCGATTAACGACATGGGCTCGCGAATGGTAGTCAACGGGACGGGCGAAGGACGCTTCAGCCCGGACCGGGCGATCACCCGCGCAGAGTTCGCGGCAGCTGTCGTACGCGGTCTCGGTCTTGCGCCAGAGCAAGGCGACTCGCCATTCCGGGACGTTGATGGGCAGGAATGGTACGCCAGCGCCGTCCGCACGGCTGCGGCATACGGCTTGATCGCGGGCTTCGTAGACGGCACATTCCGTCCGAACGAGCAGATAACGCGCGAGCAGGCGATGCAGATCGTATCGAAGTCGATGGCCGTGACCGGTCTGAAGGGTGCGGCTTCTGCGGCCCAAGCCGAGGAGACGGTCCGTGCCTTCGCGGACGGCAGCAAGGCTTCGGGTTGGGCGGTAGAAGGCATTGCGGACAGCGTGAGTGCCGGCATCGTGGCGGGCCGGGACGGCAACCGACTGGCTCCGGCCGACGACGTGACGAGGGCCGAGGTCGCAACGATGCTGGCGAGGCTGCTTCAACGCTCGGAATTGATCAATCCGCCTATTCGATAAGACAGCTGCGTTGAACGGAACGTCGCACTAACAATTGCATAGCAATGGAACGGCTTCCCGCGAAAAAGATCGAAATTGCGGGAAGCTTGTTTTATGATAGAACATAACGAGGATGGACTTCGCGGGAGAGGCGGCGTTGACTTGTACAAGAGAATGATCATCGTATGCTTGATCAGCTTGATGGCGCTCGCGCTCTTCCCGCTATCGCATGCGATCGACGACCGCTTGTCGTATTCGGGTTCGGGCGGCAACCGAGCGGTTCATGGGGTGATGGATCTATCGAAGTGGAATCCGAAGCAAGACAGGCGAATCGCGCTGGACGGCGAATGGGAGTTCTATTGGGGACGCTTGATCGAGCCCGAACGATTCTCGAACCGGGCGCTGCCCGTTGACAAGCTTGGTTATATGCAGGTGCCGTCGACATGGAACGGCAAGACATCCGGGGATGAGCGGCTGCCCGCACACGGCTCCGCGACCTATCGGCTGCGGCTTACCGGTCTGTCCGAGGACGGCATGTATGCACTGAAGAAGACGAATATTCGGTTCGCCAGCGCGATCTACGTCAATGGGTCGAAGGTGCTTGAGGACGGCCGGCCTTCCGAAGATGCCGGCGATTACCGGATGGGGAATAAGCCGCAGCTCGGCTTGTTTGCGTCGCGTGACGGGGAGGCGGAGCTGGTCGTGCACGTGTCGAACTACGATTACGTGAATGCCGGCATCCCCGTCTCCTTGTATTTCGGCGAACAGTCTGCCATGCTGACCGACCAGCTGAAGCGAATGGCCGGAGAATTCACGCTGCTCGCCATTCTGCTGACGCTGTCCGTCATCTTCTTGTTCTGCTTCATCGCGACCGTGGCGTACCGCAGCAAGGATTATTCGTTGCTCGTCTATGCAGCCGTGTGCTGGATGTTTGCGGTCTATACCGGGCTTATGGGCGAGCGTCCGCTGTTCTTGTTCTTGGAGGAACTGTCATTTGAAGCGGCCTACCGATTCAAGGATGTCGTCTCGCTTGTATCGTTCATCGTGCTGACGGTGGTCTTCTATCGACTGCAGCCGAATCTGATCTCGCTCCGATTCGCCCAGATGTCGAGCGCATTGTTAGGCATCTTCGCAACCCTTGTGCTTGTTCTGCCGATCGATGTCTACATTCCCCTCTATTCGTACGCGATTGCCGTGTATCAATCGATGCTGATCTGGCTGCTGCTTCGGGTCGGGCTGATCTATATTCGCAGCAGCGACAGCCGGGCCAAGACGTTGATCATCTACGCTGCGCTGCTGTGCGTGAATTTGTACTCGCTCGACATCATTCTGTTCGCCTTCTCGTACAAGGACAACTTCTGGCTGGGCCAACTGTTCCTCGTCTCGTTCAATGCGCTTCTCGTCGTCCTGGTCGTCATCCGCTTCTTCGAGGCGTATCTGACCGTTAACCGAATGAAGGACAAGCTACTGCGAGCGGATGCGATCAAGGACGATTTTCTGACCAATACGTCGCATGAGCTGCGGACGCCGCTTAACGCGATCGTCAATATTGCGGACACGATGCGCAAAGGCGCGGCAGGCCAGATCGATCCGGAGCAGGTGAAGAATCTAGGCATTATCGTCGATAGCGGCCGCAGACTCACTTACTTGGTCAATGAGCTGCTCGACTATTCGCGAATGAAGCACGGCGACATCACGCTGGTCAGAGACCGCGTTGAGCTTAGAACGGCCGTGGACGCCGTCGTTCGCATGCATCATTACCTGCTGGAAGGCAAGCCTGTCGCGATCGTGAACGCCATCTCAAGTCGATTCCCCCTCGTCTGGGTAGACGTGAACCGCTTGATGCAGATCATGCACAATCTGATCGGCAATGCGGTCAAATTCACGGATAGCGGCACGGTGACCGTCTCGGCTTCGATCGAACGGGGGATGGCGGAGGTTCGGGTATCGGACACCGGCAGGGGGATCGACGAGGCGCAGCAAGCGAGCATCTTCCTGCCGTTCGAGCAGTTGGAGCAAGCGCGGGGCGAGCGGGACGGGGGCGGCAGCGGGCTGGGGCTCAGCATCACGAAGAAGCTGGTGGAGCTGCACGGCGGCGATATACGGGTACATTCGGTGCCGGGAAGCGGCACTGTGCTAGCGTTCACCCTGCCGCTCGCCGCAGCTGCCTTGCAAGAGACGGCCGCCGCATTCTTGCATGGCGAAGGCGCAACCGGTACGGGTACCGCACAAGCGGAGGAACAGGCATCCATCTCCTATCCGATTCGCGTGCAAGGCGACATTAGCGAGCCGATTCTCGTCGTGGACGACGACAATGCCAATCTGCAGACGATGATCAATCTGCTGCGCATCGAAGGATACGCGTTCACGGTCGTCAATCGAGGGCAGGCCGCCGTGGAAGAGATCATGGGCAACCCGGCGTATTACTCGCTTGTGATCCTCGATATTATGATGCCGGACATATCTGGCTACGACGTGCTGCAGCGGGTGCGAGAGCGGTTCTCGCCGTTCGAGCTGCCGGTATTGATGCTGACGGCGAAGAATCGATCGGAGGACGTGAAGCGATCGCTCGGGAACGGCGCGAATGATATTGTCGCCAAGCCGTTCGAGCTGGAGGAGCTTGCGGCGCGGGTGCAGAGCCTGACGCGGTTGAAGTCGTCGGTCAAGCACGCCAGCCATGCCGAGATTTCATTCCTGCGATCGCAGATTAAGCCGCATTTCCTGTACAATGCGTTGAACGCCATCGCGGAACTGTGCGTGGATGAGCCGCGGCAAGCCGAGCAAGTGATCCTGCATTTGTCGCAATACCTGCGCAAGAGCTTCGATTTCAAGCAGATGGATTCTTATACGACGCTGAGAAGCGAGCTGGGGCTCGTCCAGGCTTATGTCTCGATCGAGCAGACGCGCTTCGGCGCCGGCTTGAACATGAAGTACGAGATCGAAGCGGACCCCGTCACGTTGATTCCGCCGCTCGTCTTGCAGCCGCTCGTCGAGAATGCGATTCGGCACGGGCTAATGTCCGAGGCGAGGAGCGGTACGGTCAAGGTCACGGCGCGGAACATGGGACAGGATCGGGTTGCGTTCACAATCGAGGACGACGGCTGCGGCATGACGGAGAGCAAGCGGCAAGAAGTGCTGAATAGGGATATCGGCAGCGAGGGAGTCGGCCTGTGGAATATCCGCAAGCATCTGCAATTGCTGTGCGGAGCCGACATCCGGATCGAGAGCGCGCCGGGACAAGGGACGATCGTATCGTTCGATATTCCGATGAAGAAGGAGGCGGTAAGCGATGCTAAAGGCGATGCTCGTAGACGATGAGGCGCTGTCGATTAAGCGTCTGCGAAGACTGCTGGCCGAGAGCGGTGCGGTCGAGGTTGTCGAGGCGTTCCATAATCCGCTCCAGGCCTACGAATTCGCGAAATCGCAACCGCTGGACGCCATATTCCTCGACATCTCGATGCCCGGCGTGAACGGGATTCAATTGTCCGAGATGCTGCATGCCGTTACCGGCGCCGAGCTCGTGTTCGTGACCGGCCATGACGAATACGCGATTCAAGCGTACGATAGAAGCGCGTTGGACTACTTGATCAAGCCGGTTACGGCCGAACGGCTCGCGAGGACGCTTGATCGGCTCAGGAAAATCAGTCGGCCGCCGATGCCTGCTATACCGGCAGCAGCCTTCGCAGAACATGAGGACACTGTCGAGGCGCATGCCTTGACGGGGCACGATCTGTCCGTGTTCGTCTTGAACGGATTGCGGATGTATACGGGACGCGCGCCGCATCTCCCGCTCAAGCTGCGAAGCCCGAAGACCGAGGAATTGTTCGCCTATCTCGTGTGCAAGGGCACTGTAAGCAGGGAAGAGGCTGCCGAGACGCTGTGGCCGGAGCTGGGCGCCGACAAGGCGCTGCATAATCTGAAGACGAATCTCTACTACATTCGCAAGTCGCTTCAGACGACGGAAGCGCGGTTCTGCATCGAGGCGAGCCGCAACGATATTGTCGCGGACAGGGACAGGCTGTATTGCGACGCGCATGCCTTCGAGTCGCTGTGCAAGCGGATAAGCGGCGGCGCGGAAGCCGACGATGAGCTGATCGACCAAGCAGCGGCGCTGTATGCGGGCCCGCTGTTGAAGGGACGGGCCTACTCGTGGGCCGACGAGATGTCCCGAGGGCTCGAACAGGCGTACATTAGATTGCTTGAGACGGCCGCGCGTCTGCGCCTTGAGCAAGGCAAGCCCCGAGAAGCGCTCGGCTGCTATAGCGGCATCTTGGAGCTGGACGCGGTCAGGGAAGATATTCATTACCAAGTGATCTCGCTCTATATCGATATGGGGCGAACGGCGGATGCCATCCGGCATTATCGCAATATGGAGCTGCTGCTTCGGACAGAGCTCGGGATCGGCCCCGACCCGCGCATCGTCGAACGAATGGCCTCGATTACGTAAGCGGCGATCTAGGGGCATGAGAGACTTAAGAGGCTTGGGAGGGTATATATGGCTTGGAGCAAACTGAAGCAGAATCTGGAGAGCTTCCTCAGCCCCGCGCTGCAGGGAAGGGTCGAGTACCGCGCAACCAGTTACCGGTATTTGCCGGATCGAGCCGGACTCTGTTACATTGCGGTCGATAAGAAGAATGTCCTCAATATGAGCGAGACATCGAATGGCATCCGCTGGTATCAGTCGGAGATGGAGATTAAGAACGATCCAACGATCCAGATCCCGGTCAGCGCCGCAGAGATCGAAGCGATCAGACAGGATACCAACGGGAACGTTCCGGAGGATCGGCTGAAGGTTATTGCCCGAGGAAGACGAGCATCCGGGCTCGCGAAGGAGCTTATGGCGGCACAAACAGCCTTGAGCAAATCCAACTTTACGGCGACTGCCACGAAGTTCTTGGCCAGCTCCATCGAAGAGAGCTTGGCGAGCAAGGATATCCTATTGAATATCCTTGCGCTGATGGACAAGCGAGTGGGCAGGAAGCGGATCTTGAACATGAGCGAGACGATCCGATCGAAGCACCCGGCCGTGCAGTATTTCTATCAACTGCGGCTTGCGGTATCTTAGTATTCATGAAGGAAGTGAATGACATGCGTCATCCCTCGATCGTCGAATTGCCGATCGCATATGAGTTTCAAGGACGTCACGATACCCTCTATCCCAGCCTGATCGTATGGAGGGACGAATTGACGCTTGTAGATACGGGCTATCCGGGGTTCTTGAGCCGCATTGAGGAGGCCGTCGCGAACAGCGGTTATGCGATAAGCGGCTTACGGAATATCGTGATTACGCACTATGATAACGACCATATCGGCTCCCTCTATGACCTGAAGGAGAAGTACCCTCAAGTGAACATTATCGCTAGCAAGCGCGAGTCGCGATCGATCGGCGGAGCCGAAAAGTCCGAGCGGTTACAGCAAGCCGAAGCACAGCTGCAGCATATGACGCGTGAGCAGCAGGAATTCGGCAGATGGTTCATCGCGCAGTTGGAGAGCCTGAAGCACGTTCCGGTCGATACGGAGGTAAGCGACGGCGATCGAATGCTGGACGGGCATTGCCAGGTCATTGCGACGCCAGGGCATACAGCCGGCCATATTTCCCTGTACTTCCCTAGCATCAGGAGCGTCATCACGGGCGATGCGGCCGTTCGCGAGAATGGCGAGCTGGCCGTGGCCAATCCGCATTACTGCCTCGATCTTGCCGCCGCCGAGCAGTCGCTGGACCGGATCAAGGGTCTCGAGGCCGAGACGTATTACTGCTACCATGGCGGGCAATATTCGACTGTATGACGAGAGAAGCAAGAGCCCCTGCGGGGGGCTCTCAATCGGCAACTGCCGGGACGGATGCTTCCCAAGAGTCGCCATTCACCGATCCTATGAACCGGTATATGGGCTGATAATAGCCCTTGGAATCGAAGGCGTAGTCCAGTTCATAATCGTCTACTTGCAGTCGGTCTCCCTTCACCAGATCATTGAAGAGGTAGAAATTCCCTGCCGGAATTTCCTCGTAGGCTTCCGCCGGACTGATGAGCGCGATGTGCCGTACATACTTATTGTCGTTCACGGAGTAGAACACTTCGAGCGGTATCTGCTCACCTTCCGATGGCCGGATCATGACCATCCCGTCCATATAATCGCTGTCCCCGCGGGCAATATCCGCGATTGAACGTTCGATATCCCAGCGAATCGTATTCCCGTCCTGCGTGTCGAATACGGCATCTGCAGGCAATAAGCCGCTTGTCACCAGCCAGCCTTCGTAATACGCTCTGTGTCCCTCTAATTCGTCCTGCTCCATCGTCTCGTTCTCTCGGCCTTCCGTGTACAGCCACCATCCGCCGTCATGGACGGCATAATTGAACGTATATTCCTTCCCTTCGGCGTCCGTGAACATCCATACGCGATTAAGTCCTTCAATGCGAACGCCGCCTTGGCGCCGCAGGCCGAAGGTACGCTCCATCAGCGAAGCCATCGCTTCCCCGTATGCCCGGTTATGAATCTGGCTGCTGCGGTACAGCGCAACGGGTTCGGCGTCGGTCGGCAGCACCGCGTTAAGCGTAACGTCGACATGCCGCATATCTTGGGCAATCGCGGGACGAATGGAGAGGTTGCCGAGCTCCTTCGCGTGGTACACGGCCATGGCCCCTGCGTACAGGAGCGCGAAGGCCAGCGGTATAGAGAGCGCCCTCAGGACGGGCTTGACCGCAAGCTTGCGACGCTCCGTACAATCCATGATGGCGCTCATCAAGAAATATCCTGCTATGCTTCCGAGCGTGTTATGGAACAGATCGTCCAGCTCGAAGATGCCTCTATGCGTGAGCGTCTGGAACAGCTCGATTCCGAGCGTGACCAGCAGCGACACGAGCAACACGGGAACGAAGCGGCGCATGCGTCCGCCCAGCAGCGGCAGCAGGAACCCGAGCGGCGCGAACATCAGCACATTGAATAAGATCAACTGCCATTCGCTGAGCGACCATTGATGCCATGCGCTCACATAGCCGCTGAATAGCCGGAGGTTGGCCCACCCTTCAAAATGCGCGCCTCTGCTGAATGTCGTTAACGCCATCACGACAGCCAACCATCCCAACAGCAAGGCAATCCCGATGAAGGGACTGACGGATGCCGTTCTTCCTCCGCTCCGCCTGCGATACAGGGCGTATGCGCCATACGATAGACCGATGACAGCCAGCATAACGATGAGCGCCTGCGGCAAGAGCGGCAGTAAACGGTCGATCACGCTTTGCAAATCCATACCTTCAACTCCTTCTAACTGCGGTAATTCTGCGGATCCGGAATTCTGCCGACACTCACCCAGACGAATTCGAGCCGCTTTTGGCTTCGTTGCGCTTTATCCCGAGGTGCAGCACTGGTATTATGGCACTATGACATCTGTATCAGCCATGAATACGAACAAGGGAGACTATCATGAACTTCACAATCAATCAGCGAACGCTAAACGAAAGCGCATTCTTCCTGCAGGAACAGCAAGCCTACAGCGGGGTCCGCAAAATCGCCGACAAGGTCGCACGGGACATCGAGCTGGTCTTCGGCGTCAGGCCGGCTTCGACGGAGCAGCTCGAGCAGTTGGGCTCCTCCGCGATCATCTACGGAACGGTCGATCGGAGCCCGGCGCTTGCGAATCTGTCGGAGCGGGGGTTGATCGACCTCAGCGAGATTCGCGGCAAGAACGAAGCGTATCTCTTCCAAGTAACCGATCATCCGGCCCAAGGCGCAGGCAAGGCGCTCGTCATTGCCGGAAGCGACAAGCGGGGGACGATCTACGGCTTGTTCCGCTTGTCGGAGATGCTGGGCGTATCGCCGTATGTCGACTGGAACGACGTGCTGCCGAAGCGGCAAGACGAGTTCGCCGTCGCCGGCGGTTACAAGCTGGTATCGAAAGAGCCGTCGGTTCGCTACAGAGGCTTTTTCATCAACGATGAATGGCCGGCCTTCGGCACATGGGTCAACCACCGCTATGGCGGGTTCAATGCGCAGGCTTATGACCACATTTTCGAGCTGCTGCTCCGCCTGAAAGGCAATTACTTGTGGCCGGCCATGTGGTCGGCACGCTTCCACGACGACGGGCCGGGACTGGCGAACTCGGAGCTGGCTGACGAATACGGCGTCGTCATGGGGGCGTCCCACCATGAGCCGTGCCTGCGCCAGGGCGAGGAATACAAGTACCTGCGAGGCAAGGATTCGATCTATGGCGACGCATGGAATTATCGGACCAATGAAGCAGGCATTACCCGGTTCTGGGCGGACGGCCTGAAGCGCAGCGGGAAGTTCGAGAATGTCATCACGCTCGGCATGCGAGGCGAAGCGGATACGGCGATCATGGAGAATGCCACGTTCGCGGACAACATTAACCTGCTGCGCGACGTGCTGCGGACGCAGAACCGCTTGATCGAGGAGCACGTGAATCCGCAGCTGGAGCAGGTCCCCCGCATGCTTGCGCTATATAAGGAAGTAGAGCCGTTCTTCTATGGGGACGAGGAGACGCCGGGCTTGATCGGATCGGAGGAGCTGGAGAACGTCATTCTGATGCTCTGCGACGATAACTTCGGCAATTTGCGGACGCTCCCCACGGAGGCGATGCGTACGCACGGCGGCGGGTACGGGATGTACTACCATTTTGACTACCATGGCGGACCGGTCTCCTACGAATGGGTGAATAGCACCTATCTGCCGAAGGTATGGGAACAGATGACGATGGCGTATGACTTCGGCGTGCGCGATCTGTGGATCGTCAATGTCGGCGACATCGCCACGCAGGAATTCCCGCTTGCCTACTTCTTGGACCTCGCGTACGATTTCGACCGATGGGGAACCGGCGGCATCAATAAGACGCAGGAGTACACGATGCTGTGGGTGGAGCGGCAATTCGGCGCGGCGTGCGGGAAGCGTGAGCTGGAGCGGATTCATCAGCTCATTGACGGTTATACCCGAATCGCGCATAACCGCAGACCGGAGTCGATGAACGCGAACGTCTACCACCCGGTTCATTATCGGGAGGCGGACCGTCTGCTGGCGGAGATCGAGCAGCTGATGGAGGAAGCGAATTCCTTATACCGGCTCATGGACGGCCAGACGCTGTCGTCGAGCTTCTATGCCCTGGTCTATTATCCGGCGATGGGGAACTTGAATCTGCAGAAGATGCAGCTGCTGGCCGGCAAGAATCATTACGCCGCGCGGCGCAATCGCATGGAGGCGAATGGACTGGCCGAGCAGATTCGTGCGTGCATGCAGCGGGATCAGGAGCTGGTGGAGGAATACCATACGATTGCCGATGGCAAATGGTACGGCATGGGATTGTCGGAGCATATCGGCTTCACGAAATGGAACGAGGACGAATGCCGCTACCCGATCCTGATGCAGGTGATGCCCGCTCGAAAAGCCAGACTGAGCGTGTCGATAGACGGTACGGAGCTGGTGTCGGAGGGCAGCGGCTGGCACGTGAATAAGCTGGCGCTCACGGACTTCCGGCAGCCGCATGTTGCGGAGGCATCGTTCACGATCAGCAGCCTTAGCGATCTGGAATCGCCATACAAGATCGTCTGCGATGCGCCATGGTTAACTTGCTCTGCCTATCGCGGGGTATTGGACGGGGTTCACAAGACGTCGGACAACATTACGGTGCGCATCGACCGCAGCGTGATGCAGCAAGAGACGGAGGCCGCCATTGTGGTGAGCATCCCGAACGGTACCGTGACGATACGCGTCGATGCCAAGCTGCCGGACCTGAGCGGTTTGCCGGAGCGCACCTTCGTGGATACGAACGGATATATCGCGATCGAGGCGGAGCATTACGCGGCGAAGGCGGATACCGAAACGGGCGCAGGCTTCCAGATTATCGAAGGCTACGGCAAGACGTTGTCCGCGGTGAAGGCATTCCCGACAACGCAGTACTTTACGGCTGGGCAGGATGCGCCGTATCTGGAATACCGGGTAGTCGTAGAGGAGGCAGGTACGTACGAGGTCGAAATGTACATGCAGCCTTCGAACCCGGTCACGACGGACAATACGCTGCATTACGGCATTCAGGCCAACGAAGGCGCGATCGAAGTGGTCAATGCGATTCCGCAAGGCCTGAAGGTCGGGGAGTCGAATCGCGATTGGGCAGCGGGCGTGCTGAATCAGATTCGGCGTCATCGCAGCGAGGCCGAATTCCGGGGCGGACTGAATACCGTGCGGATCTACGCGGTGAGCCCCGGCTTCGTGCTCGAGAAGTTGGTCATCTACCCGGCAGGACAGAGGCCGGCGGAGAGCTACTTGGGGCCGGTCGAGACTTATTATGTAGGGAAAGCGTAACAAGGGAAGGCGGCCATTACGGCCGCTTTTTCTCATTCGGACGGATTGCTGGTATACGGGATAACTTGATGCAGAATGATGTAGATATTTGTCATTTTAGGCATCTTTTTTAGAAGGGTTTTGAAGGATTGCTGCGAATAGTTATAGTGAATCTCCATAAGCGATCAGTTAATCGGAGCGGAGGTAGGAACGTCATGAAAGCAGCAAATAAACTGCATTGGTCGGCGATAGCGGGGGCGGGATGTACCTATTGGCTGCTGATCTGGCTGTTCTTAATCGCAACGTCGATGTTAGAGATCAGTCATACGGAGGGAGACGCTTCAGGTCTGTGGTCAACGGTGAACTTGTGCAGCGTGTTCGCGCTATGGGCAGCTTATCGTGGGATGCGACGTCTCAATCTGCTGAGGAACGGGGCAATAGGCACGGCGGAGACCTATATAGAGACCGGAGAGAGTTATGATCACGATTCCGGCATTACCGGTAAAGTCCGCACGAAGTGGTATCATTATCATGTCAATGGGGAGTCCTACCGTAACACCCTGCTGCTATCTACCGCGCTTAATGGTATTCGGCAGCTGGAAATTGTCTATCATACACGCAAACCGGGCTACAGCCTCCCGGTCAGCGTGCTCCGCACCCGATTCGATCGCGCTGCGAATCAATGGCGGTCGCCCATGCGGCAGGCCATTCCAAGGCTAATCCTCTTGGTCGCTTTCGCAGGAGGCATCCTAGCGGCATTGGCAAGAGGCGTTTTTTAACAGTGAATATGATCTTCGTTGACAGGCGGCCCAATCGGCCGTCTGCTTTGTTATTTTTTTCCGCAAACTACTTCACCTGTCGTAGTAAATATGATATACTCCTATTACTACGACAGATGAAGTAATTGAGGAGGCTATCGGAATTGATCAGCAGTGACGTGATTCGCGGCTACAATGACACGCTGATCCTCTACATGCTGCTGGACGGAGAATCCTACGGGTATGAGATCTCCAAGAATATCAGGCAGTTGACGCAGGAGAAATATGTCATGAAGGAGACGACGTTGTACTCCGCCTTCGCGAGACTGGAGAAGAACGGATACATTGCATCCTCGCACCGAGACGAGAGCCATGGCAAGCGGCGCACCTACTACCGGATTACGCCTCCAGGTCTCGCTTATTACAAGGATAAGTGCTTGGAATGGAAAGTTACGCAGGAAGTCATTAACCAATTCATTAGGGAGTGGTGAGCAAGCATGGAGACGATAGCGGTCTATCTGGACAATATGTTTGCCGGACTGCCGAAGACCGCGGAGACGTTGCGTCTGAAGCAAGAATTGCTAGCCGGCATGGAAGAGAAGTACTTGGAGCTGAAGCGGGCAGGCAGGACGGAGAATGAGGCGATCGGGATCGTGATATCGGAATTCGGCAACATCGAGGAACTGACTGCCGAGCTCGATATCCATGCAGCCGGACTGGAGCAAGCACTGCCTACGCTGACGGAAGATACGGTACACGACTATGCGGCCGAAAGACGCAGCTCGGGCTTATGGACGGGTCTCGGCGTCGTGCTCTGCGCTAGCGGGGTGGCATTCCTGCTCGTGCTGGATACTTGGTTCGAGAACCGTGCGGCACAAGCTGCCGGTAACGGTTCGATGGAGGTGGGCATGCTGCTGGGACTGATCGGCATGTTCGCGCTGATCGCCGTGGCAGTCGGGATGTTCATTCACAGCGGGATGAAGCTGACGCGCTTCAAGAGTCTGGAGCGGGGGTTCCAGCTGCCTTATGCGCTTAAGACGGAACTTCAGCATCTCCAAGCCCTGTACGCTCCGACGTATCGATTTTCGCTCATTACGGGGGTATGCTTACTCGTGCTGTCGCCTAGCTTGATTTTCGCGGCTGCGTATGTGAGCGATGACTTCGTCCCGTATGGCGTTGCTGCCTTCCTGCTGCTGGCATCCGTATCGGTGTTCTTGTTCGTCTATTACGGGAATATTCAGGGCGCGTACACGAAGCTGCTGGAAGAGCCGTTTATCGCTGCGGAGAAGAAGGAAGAGGAGCGGGTGATGGGCGCGATCGGCGCGATCGTGTGGCCGCTCGCGACGGCAGTGTTCTTGTTCACGGGCTTCGTCTATCATCGATGGGACGTGAACTGGGCGATATTCCCCATTACGGGGATCTTGTACGGCATGGTCAGCAACGTCTATCATACCTTGGGCCGCAACAAGGTTTCTTGAATGCGTATGCGACAGGCATGGATATTCATCCGTGCCTTTTTTTGTGTCGTTACGACTTGCTTGCAAGTCGGATTCGTCGAATTGCAGCAATTGCGCTGTACGCGAGCGGCGCTTCAGTTCGGAAATGCCGAATTAGAGAGTGTTGGATGGCGTTGTAGTCGGATGTGGGCAGCGCCAATTCGGCCAAATCTACTTGCAGCGGTATGTTACGGGGCGAATGTCCCGCAGTATTCGTTCAAGCCAACTAATAGAATTCCTTGGCGTCATACATATTTGATTGCCCGCTTACTGATCCGACATATACAATGAAAGAAATCAATCCGGCAGCGGATGAATAGAGAAGGGGGCGGTAGGCACAATGACAAAGAAATCGAACGCGCTGATCGGAATGCTCGTCGTGTTTGCCGTTCTATCCTCGCTTTTCATCTACCAGTGGCTGCATCCCGACTATCCGTATCCTGAGGCACGCGGCGGGGTGCTTGATGCTCGACAATGGGATTTCGAGCGTCAAGGGATCGTGCCGCTGCGCGGAGAATGGGAATTCTACGAGAACAGGCTACTGACGCCGCAAGACTTCCGCACGGATGCGGCGCAGCTTGCAGAGGAAAGCCGCTTCCTTCCTGTTCCCGGCGGCTGGAAGGGAGATTTCGGCGACGGGTACGGAGCAGGCACATACCGACTGCGCGTGCAAGTGAGCGAGCCGGAGCTGTACAGCCTGCGCGGCAAAAAGATCCGCATGTCGAGCCGCATCTATATGGACGATTCCGACCTCGGCGGCACAGGGCAGCCTGGGATGTCGGCGGAGCAATTTACGCCGAGCAATCTTCCGTTCTTCGGTACGATTCAAGCGAATGCGGATACCGTCGACATCATCGTGCAAGTGGCCAGCTACGACTATCTCGAGGGCGGCCTGGTCCAAGCGCCGGAGTTCGGGCTGACTGCCGACGTGACGGCGAGAGTGGATAACGCCCGGCTGGCCGATATGATTGTCGTGACGACGATGCTCGTATTCGCGGTGTACTATGCAGGGATGTTCCGGCAATGGCGGAAGGAGCCGTACCTCCTCTTCTTCAGTCTATTCTGCTTGTCGATCGGCCTGTTCTTCGGCATCGACAACGAGATTCTGATGGCGACCCTGTTCCCGGAGATCTCGTTCTTGCTGTTGCAGAAGCTGCTCTTCCTCCTGCCTTGCATGGCCATCCTATTCTTCACCCTGTATGTCTATACGTATATTGACAATCGCATGAGCCATGCAGTCCGCTGGCTGCGCCGGATCGCATACCTCTATCTCGGACTCATAATCATGCTGCCGAACGCCTATCTGGTCGATATTCTATGGTCGGGGATATTACTGCAGATCATGGCCTTCGCGTTCATTCTTCTCCTGGTGTTCCGCAACCGGAGCCGCGGGGTTCACGTGTACTCTATTCTGCTGGGCGTGTTCTTCGCAATGATCAGCTGGCTGTATGCCCAGACTCGTTATCAGCTTGCATTGGACAACCCGTATTACATGATCGTCACGCCGCTCTTGCTCGTCCTCTCGCAATCGCTCCTCATGTCGGAGCGGGCTCGCGAGGCTTACTTGCGCAGCGAACGGCTGGCGGAGGAGCTTATGGCCAACGATCGGCAGAAGGACGAGTTCCTGGTCCATACGTCCCACGAATTCAAGACGCCGCTTCACAGCATCATCAATCTGGCGCAGGTCGTGACGAACCAGAGCGGGGACAAGTTGGCGCAGCGGCAGCGCGCGAATCTGGAATATATTATCGCCCAAGCGGTTCGTCTGTCCACGCAGGTGAACGATATTATCGATTACCAGCGCTTGCGGCGCGGCAGCTTGACGTTCCAGAACCGGCTGTTCGATGTCAGCGGCACGATCCAGGCGACGCTGGAATCGCTGCAATATCTGCGTAAGCATGATGAGGTGCGCTTGATCAACCAGGTGCAGCCGGGAACGGCCTATCTGAACACGGACGAGAACCGTCTGAAGCAGATTCTGGTGAACCTCATCGGCAATGCGCTGAAGTTTACGGAGCGGGGCAGCATCACGGTAGCCGCAGCGTCGGAGGAAGGCTGGATGTGCCTGACGTTCCGAGATACGGGGACCGGGATGAGCGAGGAGCGGCGTCGACTGCTGCTCACGGATGCGATGCCCGACGACAGCAACGGCGGACCGGCGGCTTCGATGCAGCCCTCTTCCGGTCTTGGCCTTCGCATCTCGAAGGCGCTTGCCACGCAGATGGGCGGCGACCTCGAGCTGCAATGGTCGGAGCCGGGGCAGGGTTCCGTATTCGTACTGCGCCTGCCGAAGGCATCAGCCGCGCCGATCATGGAGGAAGCGGAAGCCGGTCCGGGGACGCAGGCGATCGAGAGCGCGCCGATAGCGGAAGGCCGAATACAACATACAGATGAGCCGCATAATGAAGCGAAGATTCTGCTGGTGGACGACGATGTCTCCAATATTAAGGTGCTGCAGGAAATATTGGCGCCGAGCCGGTATCGGCTGTTGGTTGCTTACGACGGGGCAAGCGCGCTCAAGCTGATCGCATCGCATCGTGACATCTCGCTTGTGCTGCTGGATGTCATGATGCCGGGCCTATCCGGCTATGAGGTATGCAGGCGCATCCGAGGCGATCATCCGATCTACCAGCTTCCCGTGCTGCTCTTGACCGTTCGCCATTCCGCGGCGGATGTCGCAGCAGGTCTTGAAGCAGGCGCGAACGATTTTCTGACCAAGCCGTTCGACGGTCAAGAGTTGCTTGCCCGGGTTAGGACGCTGCTCCAATTGAGAGAGGCGGTCGAGCAAGCCGTCCGCATCGAGACGCTGTACTTGCAGTCGCAGATCAAGCCGCATTTCATCTATAACGCGTTAAGCGGGATTATCTCGCTGTGCTACAGCGACGGTCCGCGGGCTGGCAAGCTATTAGGCGAATTCAGCAACTATCTGAGACTCAGCTTCGACCTTGACCCCCATCATGCCAAGATAAGCTTGAGCCGCGAGTTGTCCCTCGTGAAGTCCTATGTGGAGCTGGAGAAGGCGCGGTTCGGCGATCGATTGCAGGTGGACTGGCATGCGGAGGTCTCTCAGGAGACATTGATTCCGGCACTGATCATCCAACCGCTCGTCGAGAATGCGATTCGCCATGGCCTGATGAAGCGCCTATCGGGCGGCACGGTGCGCATTCAAGCGGAATCGGATCATGAAGGTCTGCGCATCGCCGTTCAGGATGATGGGGTAGGCATCCCGAAGCAGCAATTGGAGACGATGCTGACGCAGGAGCGAATGGGCGGAAGCATCGGCCTCATCAATGTCCATCGTCGGCTCATGAACGAATATGGACAAGGGCTGCAGATCGAGAGCGTGCAAGGAGAAGGCACCAAGGTGACCATCCGCATCCCTTCCCTTGGCGGGAGGCAGCGGCAGGAGGTGAACGGCTTCGATGAGAGCCATGATCGTCGATGACGAACGATTGATCGTCGAGCACATCGACAGACTGCTAACGGATGCAGGGATCGAGGTGCTCGGCGGCTATACCAATCCGCACGAAGCGCTTCAGTCGGCCAGGGCGCTGCAGCCCGATGTGCTGTTCCTCGATATCGAGATGCCGGAGCTGAGCGGACTGGAAATCGCGGAGCGGCTGTACGCGGACAACTCCGGCATCGAGATCGTCTTCATTACGGCGTTCAATCACTATGCCCTCGACGCTTTTCGCGTGAATGCGCTCGATTATTTGCTCAAGCCGGTTCATGAGGAAGAACTGAGCCGCTCGCTGGAGCGCATCAGGAGGAGGCGGCATGCGTACGCAGCGAAGGATCGGACGCCCGTCCATCGTCGGCTGACGGCTGCTCTATACGGCAAGTTCAATGTCTATGTCGATGGGGAACCGATTCGCTGGGTGACGGCCAAATGCGCCGAGCTATTCGCGTATATGCTGCTGCAAGGAGACAAGGACGCAAGCAAGTGGCAGTTGTTCGAGACGCTCTGGAACGAGAAGGATTCGGAGAAGGCGGACATTAACCTGCGAAGCACCGTCAGCAGAATCAACAAGACGCTGCGGGACCTCCAGGCCGGCATCGCGCTCGTCTCGGTAAGGAACGGATATCGATTGGCACTATCAGATGAAGCGCCGATGATGATGGATGCCCGTCAATTGGAGCGCTTCGTCCTGGATGACGCCGAGATCCATGCGGACAATGCGGACCAGGTCGAGCAGCTGGTCGAGCATTGCAGCCAACCGTTGCTGCAAGAATTCGGCGGGGAGTGGTGCGAGCCTTACAGAATCCAGCATCGGCAGTATGCACTCCAGCTCGGGAGAAGGCTGCTGTCGTACTACAGTCATGCAGCGGCAGAGCCGCTTAAGAGGTTACGGTTGGCAGAGAAGCTGATCGGACTGGAACCCTATAACGACTCGCTTCGGGCCGCGGCATTGAAGCTTCATCATCAGCTGGATGGCCCGCAGCGAACGGCCGCTTATTATGAAGCGTATGCCGCGCTGCTGCAGACGGATCTGGGCACGGAGCCGAGCGATGCGCTCACGGCCCTATATCAATCGTTATTGGATGCCGCTCATGCGGAAAAGCAGCAGCCGCGGACGTAATGCCGACGTCCATGGCTGCTGCTTCGTCTTGTGTAACCCTTAGATTAGCCCCGACTGCAGCAGCAGCCGCTGAATCGCTGATGCCGCTTCTGCACGGGTCATGTAACGCTTCGGCGCCAGCGTATTCGCGCTTCTCCCCGATATACCGACTTGTACGGTATCGCCTGCACTGCTCTTCGCCCACGCGGCGACCTCAGCCGCATCTTAATGTCGAATGTTGCAGAATTGTTGCAGACTATTCCAGCGGGTTCCCGCGACCGTGGCGGCTTTCGATCAATACTGCCCGGCTCGGCTTCGGCTTCATCTTCGCATTCGTGCCGATCACGCCCGCGATGATGAGCGCAGAGCCGATGAGATGATGGACGGTCACCGTCTCGCCGAGCATGAAGGCTCCGGCTGCGATGGAGATGACGGTGGAGAGGTTGGAGAAGACGCTGATCTTGGACGCTTCGAGCTTGGTCAGCGCATAGCTGGACGTGAAGGCCGTGATCAGCGACGCGAAGATGCCCAGGTACACGATCGACCAGACGAACTCGGCATTCGCCAGCGGGTCGAAGAGCCGGTCCATCGTCCCGGCAGCCGCATGGCCTGCGAGCGACATGATCCAGAAGATGACGAACCCGATGGCCATCATGGATACGGTGACCTCCGTGGGCGTGAACGTGCGAAGCAGGTAGCGCGACAGGACGATATAGCCCGCAGATACGAGACACGACAAGGTGAGCAGCGAGATGCCGACGATGTTCGTCAGCTGAATGCCGGTGCCTTGCATGACGAAGATCATGACCACGCCGGATACGGACAAGAGGATCGATAGCTTCTGCGTCGGCGTCGTCGTCTCCTTCAGGAAGATTCCCGCCAGCAGAGCCGTAAGAATCGGCGTCGTCGCGAAGAGGATGCCTCCCTCGGCCGAGGAAGCATGCTGCAGTCCGAATGCCTGCAAGGTGAAGAAGCCGAGCGGGTACAGCAACGCTAACAAGAGCAGTCGCGGCCATGGCTTGCCCTTGAGGGAGACGCGCCACAGGCCGGTTGCCAGCAGGACGATAATCGCCGCGAACGATAAGGTGAAGCGTAACGCCAGCGTATCGATCGGCGAAGCGTACGAGAGGGCGACCTTCGTATAGAGGAAGGATAACCCGATGATGGCCGCGTAGGCGAGAACGGCGAAATACGCGTAGACGTGACCGCGTCGTGATTGGAATCGCATAATGGATGTTGTCCTCCTTAATGGTGAATGCGTGATCGAAGCCGTACTTGAATCGTAAAGCTTCCCATCGCATGCGGCAATACGATATAGTAAGAACTGTATCGGTACAGTTACAAGGACGGTGGATCATGAACAAGTACTCGGCAATCCTGGCGGATATCGAACGCAGGCGAGCGGCAGGCGAGCTTCGCCCCGGGCAGAAGCTGCCGTCCGTTCGCCGGGCGGCAGCCATGTACGGCTGCAGCATCAGCACGGTGATGCGGGCTTATGCGGAGCTGGAGCAGCGCCATGCGATCTATTCGATCCCGCAGAGCGGCCATTATATGGTAGAGGAAGAGGAAGAGGAAGCGGATAAGCTCGACGATGGCGTGATCGATCTGGCTTCATCGTCTCCGGATCTGAACGTGTTTCCTTATCGGGATTTTCAGCATTGCTTGAACAAGGCGATCGACACCTACCGCTACCAGCTCTTCACTTACGGCGATCCGATGGGGCTGAATGCATTGCGCGATACGCTGGCGAGACATCTCGCCGATGACCAAGTATTCGCCAAGCCTCGGCAGATCGCGGTGACGCCGGGCATCCAGCAAGCCCTTCACACATTGGCGAAGATGCCGTTCCCGAGCAGCAAGTCGACCATCCTGGTGGAGCAGCCGAGCTACAACTTGTTCCTGCGGTTTCTCGAAGGGGAAGGGCTGCCGGTGAAGACCATCGCGCGCACGGCGGCAGGCGTCGATCTGGCGGAGTTGGAGGAGTATTTTCGCGGAGGGGATATCAAGTGCTTCTACACGATGTCGAGGCATCATAATCCGCTCGGCACGTCTTACGGGGTTCGAGCGATGAAGGCGATCGCGCGGCTGGCGGCCAAGTACGACGTGTATGTGCTGGAGGACGACTATATGGCGGATCTCGGGGACAGGCGGGGCTTTGAACCTCTCTATGCGCACGATCGGAGCGGGCATGTGGTGTACCTGAAGAGCTTCTCGAAAATCATTTTCCCCGGGCTGCGGGTCGGTGCGGTGGTGCTGCCGGAGTCGTTGGTCGCTACGTTCCATCTGCATAATACGCAGGGCGGTGCAGCCCTCCTGTCGCAGGCGGCGCTCGATATCTACATCAAGAACGGCATGTATGATCGGCACAGGGACAAAATCCATCGGCAGTACCAATCGCGGATCGAAACGCTGCACGAGGCGGTGAGTCGATACAACGATGCCGGGCTGCTGGAAGTGGCGGATGTCCGTTCAGGCGTGTACACGCAGTTCAAAATCCCGCAGAAGGCCAACCTGGAGCGGATCGTGGAGCGGCTTAGAAAAAGGGGCGTTCTCGTGACGAGCGGGAAGCTGTTCTACCTGTCATCGTATCTGGAGCGGGAGAAGTTCCTGCGGATCAGCATCTCGCGCGCCAGCCCGGAGCAGATTCATGCAGGGGTACAGGCAATCATTGAGGAAGTGGACACGATTGACTAAGTCAGAGATCCATTCAAAATCCGTCCTTATAGGGCGGGTTTTTCCATGTCTGCGCATGTTTTTTGAACCGATCCGATGTGCGAACTATGCGCCTGCCTCGAAGCAATGGTTCGCAGACCTCGAATCCAGTTGGGCGAAGGATAAGATCAAAGGATTCGCTGAGCTTGGAATCGTCACGGGCAAGAGCGGCGACAGATTCGAACCCGATGCGACTGCTTCGCGCGCAGAAGCGGTAACGATTCTGATTCGCCTGTTGGATCAATGATTCGAATAAGAAGCATAGCAGGAACATGAATAAGAACGATCGGTTATAACCCCTTGACCGATCGTTCTTTATATAAGCCGGGTAATCATCAGCTCCAGCATATGCAAGTCCCGTTCGGTGAACACGCAGGGAACTTGCGTATTCTCGAGGTAGAGCAGCCGTGTCTTGCCGTCGTCGGTCCGATTGACGGACATGCATAGAACGGAAGCAGGAGACCTGCGACGAACATAAGGGTCCTTGGCATATTGAAATAGATTTATTTACATGTAATATCGGCATTTAACTATTTTTCGTTAACCCAGGCGTCTAATCACATCCCCGCACGCGTACGCTGATCGCTCGGAGCGCTATCGCCAGTGTCGTAGCGGATGGTGTGCAGATTGCTGCCTATGGTAAAATGGAAGGAGGTTGTACTCCGTGCAGATCTATGACAATGCGAACTTACAGATGCCGTTACTGGCAGCAATATACAAGAAGCGAGTTAAGGGCTGCCCTGCGATGGGTTATCGTGGGAGGAGCTTTTGAGTGGGGGATTTTGTACGAAATATCGTACAAGCATTCGCATTTTGCCGGAATTGGTTTGAGTTTGTACGATAAATCGTATAGATTGGTTGGTATAGCATCGTGCAGCGGGGATTGTGTACGATAAATCGATTACAACGCAAGTGTCGTGCCATTAGCAGGATAGACTTGTACGATAAATCGTACAAAATCGTTACGAGATGTGCATCATGCGCGGCATTGACTTGTGAAAAATCCAAATTGCGCCAAGGAGGCTCTACATGACCATTGATAAAGCAACGCTGACGCCGGAATTGCTTGATGAACTCCGCAAGACGTTAAAGGCCCGTTTCGAGAAGAATATGATCCGCCATCCAGGCATCGAATGGGCGGATGTGCAAGCGAAGCTGGAGGCGAGCGGTCCGGACAAGCTGCGATCGCTCCATGAGATGGAACAGACCGGCGGAGAACCGGACGTCGTCGGGTACGATGCAGCGACTGATGAGTACCTATTCTACGACTGTGCCGCGGAAAGTCCCAAAGGCCGCAGAAGCGTCTGTTACGACCATGAGGCGCTGGAGGCTAGGAAGCAGAATAAGCCGGAGAACAGCGCGATCAATATGGCCATGGAGATGGGCATCGAAATCTTAACGGTTGAAGAGTACATGGACTTGCAGAATCTGGGGAGCTTCGATACGAAAACTTCCAGCTGGGTGAAGACGCCGCCCGAGATTCGTAAACTCGGCGGCGCGATCTTCGGCGACTACCGCTACGGCAAAGTGTTCATCTACCACAATGGCGCGGATTCCTACTATGGCGCCAGAGGATTCCGAGGCTCGCTGAGGGTCTGAATAGAGGAATCGATCGGCTAGTGCGTTGGACCAGAATAGTAGAAGGCTAAGGAGATCCTGAGGGGTCTCCTTTTCAATGTTGCAGCCATCGAATTCTGTGCTATATTATACAGATCTAATTATACTATGAGTCTATTATCCTAGTAATGCCGTATAATAAGGCGACTCGAGTAGGTCAATCTACACAACATGGGGGATCAGAGAATGAAATGGACGATTCGTAAGAAGCTGCTGTTGTTCTGTGTATCGCTGCTCGCGATTCCGGCGCTCATTGTCGGCTTGATGAGCTATTCGACTGCCCGAGAGGCGACCGACGAGTTGATCAGGAAGAACCTGGCGAACAGCGTGAAGCTGATGAACCAGAATATCGCCAACATGAATGAGATGGTGAAGGACGGCCAGCTGCCGTTGGACAATGCGCAGGAAGAGATTAAGAAGATCATGCTCGGCGCGAAGCAGCCGGACGGCACGAGGCCGATCAATAAGGAATATGAGCTTGGAGAGAACGGTTATTATTATGCCATCAGCGAAGACGGCGAGCTCCTCGCGCATCCAAGTCTAGAGGGGGATAATTTGTGGGACAAGAAGACCTCCGACGGATTCTACTATATTCAAGACGTGATCCAGCAAGGGAAGAGCGGCGGCGGGTTCACGTTCTACAATTGGCCTCTGCCCGGCAGCGAGAAGGAAGCGCAGAAGATTACCTATGCGCTTCAAGCGCCGGAATGGGGATGGATTATCGTCGCGGGCTCTTATTATCAGGATTATAGCCACGGTCAGACGCTGATTCTCGAAGCGATGGTCACCACCCTGCTGATCTGCATTGCGGTCGGCGCGGTCGCCGTCATCTTGTTCGCCAATCATATCGCAACGCCGGTGAAGCGGATCGCGGATGAGACGCGCAGAGTGTCGAACGGGGATCTGACTGCAGCCGATCTCGTGATCGGCAATAAGGATGAGATCGGGAGCCTTGCAGGCGACTTTAATCGGATGAAGCGGCAGCTTCAGTCGCTAGTCGAACAAGTCGCGGCAAGCTCCGGCAACGTTACGGATGCTTCGCATAGCCTGCAGACTTCGATCGAGGAGACGAACGAAGCTTCTCGCAGCATCGCCGAATCCGTACAGCAGATCGCGATCGGCATGGAGACGCAGGCGCATAATCTCGAGCAGAGCTCGAAGGCGATGGGAGAGATGGCGGAAGGCATCGGACGGATCGCCGATACATCCTCAGGCGCTTATGAGGCCTCCGTACGATCGGAGCTGGAGGCGAAGCAAGGGCACGAGCGGATCGGGCAATCGATCGGCGACATGCAGGCGGTTCAGGCGTCGATCGACGGGATCGCGGCTGTTATGGACACGTTGAACCAGCGCTCTGCCGAGATCAGCGAGATCGTGACCGTCATGACGGACATTGCCAGCCAGACCAGCCTCTTATCCCTCAATGCCTCGATCGAAGCGGCGCGAGCAGGCGAGCACGGGAAGGGTTTCGCGGTAGTAGCCTCGGAAGTGAACAAGCTGGCGGAGATGTCGCGCTCGTCCTCCGAACAGATCAGGCAGCTGGTGCTGCAGGTGCAGTCCGATATAGCGGCAGCGTCGCGATCGACGGTGACGGGGATCGCATCGTTCCAACAAGGCATGCAAGCGATCGAACAGACCGGAGCCGTCTTCGGCAGAATCGTGACGGCCGCACAGGATGTCGTTGGGCAGATCCAGGAGGTCTCGGCCGCCGCTGAGGAGATGTCGGCGAGCTCGCAGCAGATCTATGCTTCGCTGGAGGAATTGGATCGGATCGCAAGCCAATCGGTTCAGCGCTCCGAGACGATATCGGCAGCGACGGAGGAACAGATGGCTTCGATGGAAGAGATCAGGCACGCGTCTCATTCGCTGCGGCAAATGGCGGATGAGCTAGGCGCAACGATCCATAAGTTCAACGTATAGCGTCGGCCGTGGTACAATGCAGGTATATAAGTTGCACGACATTATCCGGCATAGGAGTGGTCGAAGATGGAGAATCATCGCAATTGGGCAGGCAACTATCAGTACCGTGCCGCGGAGCTGTACGCGCCTGAGACGATAGAGCAGCTGCAGGAGTGGGTCGCCGCCAAGGATAGCATCCGCGTGCTGGGGACGCGCCATTCGTTCAACGGAATCGCGGACACGACGGCCAGTCATCTCTCGCTAAGCAAGCTGAGTACTGTCGTCGAGCTGGATCGCGCGAACAATCGGGTGACGGTGGAGGGGGGCATCCGCTACGGGGAGCTGTGTCAGTACCTGCATGCGAACGGTTATGCCCTGCACAACCTCGCCTCGCTGCCGCATATTTCCGTGGCTGGCGCATGCGCGACGGCAACGCACGGCTCGGGAGACGGGAACGGCAATCTGGCGACTGCGGTGCATGCGCTCGAGATCGTACGTGCAGACGGGGAGAAGACGACGTTCACCCGAGGCCAATCGGACGGGCTGTTCGACGGCGCGGTCGTCGGTCTGGGCGGCTTGGGAGTCGTGACGAAGCTCACGCTGGATATCGTGCCGTCCTTCGACGTCAGCCAAGAAGTGTTCGAACGGCTCCCCTTCGAGCAGCTCGAGGAACGATTCGATGCGATCGCCTCCAGCGCCTACAGCGTCAGCTTGTTTACCGACTGGCAGAGCGATGCGATCAATCAAGTGTGGAGGAAGCGTGTCGTGACGGAAGAGGGACAAGGGATTGGCGGCGAACAAGCAGAAGCGACGCTATTCGGTGCCGTGCGCGCAGACGGCAAGCGGCATCCGGTGTTCGGCCATGACGCGGTGCATTGCACCGAGCAGCTTGGCGTGGCCGGAGCGTGGCATGAACGGCTGCCGCACTTCCGCCTGCAGTTCACGCCGAGTTCCGGAGAAGAGCTGCAGAGCGAATACATCGTGCCCCGTGCGCATGCCTACGAGGCGCTCAGCGCCTTGAACCGGATTCGCGAGCGCATCGCGCCGCTGCTCTACACGTCGGAGATTCGCACGATTGCCGAGGACCGGCTATGGCTGAGCTCCAGCTACAAGCGTCCTTCTGTGGCGATTCATTTTACATGGAAGCCGGATTGGGAGGCTGTGCGTCAGCTGCTGCCGGTCATCGAGTCGCAGCTTGCGCCCTACGAAGCGCGTCCTCACTGGGGCAAGCTGTTCACGATGGGGGCAGAAGAGCTGCAGCCGCTCTATGAGAAGCTGCCCGACTTCCGCAAGCTGCTCTTTCAGCAAGATCCGAACGGGAAGTTCCGGAACGAATACATGCGGACTTATATCTTGGCGTAGCGCTGCTCGCGATATTCGGCCGTCGCCGTGAAGAGCACGTCCGACGACGAATTGAGCGCCGTCTCGAACGAATCCTGCAGCACGCCGATGATGAATCCGATGCTCACGACCTGCATCGCGATATCGTTCGAGATGCCGAACAGGCTGCATGCCAGCGGGATGAGCAGCAGCGAACCGCCGGCGACGCCCGAAGCGCCTGCGGCGCACACGGCGGACAGCACGCTGAGTATCAAAGCCGTGCCGAAGTCGACTTTGATGCCGAGCGTATGGACGGCCGCGAGCGTCAAGACCGAGATCGTAATGGCGGCTCCTGCCATGTTAATCGTTGCCCCTAGCGGGACGGAGACGGCGTAAGTATCCTTGTTAAGGCCAAGCTTCTCGCAGAGCCGCATATTGACGGGGATGTTCGCCGCCGAGCTGCGCGTGAAGAACGCGGTAATCGCGCTCTCCCGGAGACAACGGAATACGAGCGGATACGGATTGCGCCGAATGTTCAGATAGACGATCAGCGGGTTCACGATTATAGCGATGAACAGCATGCAGCCGATCAGCACGAGCAGCAGCTTGCCGTAATCGAGCAGCGACGCGAGCCCGCTCTCCGTAATGGAGACATAGACAAGACCCAGAATGCCGAACGGCGCCAGCTCGATCACCCACTTCACGATCTGCGAGACGGCGTCGGCGGCGTCGGCGATCATGCTCTTCGTGCTGTCGTTAGCGCCGCGCAGAGCAATGCCGATCAGCACCGCCCATGCGAGAATGCCGATGTAATTCGCGCGTATCAACGCGTTAACGGGATTGTCGACGATCTGGAACAGCAGCGTGCGCAGCACCTCCGCGATGCCGGTCGGTGCCGCTAATTGTTCCGGGCTTGTCGTGAGCGTCAACTGCACGGGAAACATAAAGCTTGCTGCCACGGCTGTCGCGCCGGCCAAGAACGTGCTGACGGCGTAGAGCAGGATGACCGTTCGCATATTCGTCGCGTGTCCGCGCCGATGCTGGGAGATGGCCGAGAGGACGAGGAATAGGACGAGAACCGGCGCAGCCGCCTTCAAGGCGGATACGAATAATGAACCGAGAATGCCGACGCCTTCCGCCGCGTCAGGCAGCGTTAATGCCAACACGACCCCCGCAATAATGCCCGCCAAGATCCGCTTAACGAGACTTATGCGGTTCCACTTGCCTAGTAAGTTTCGCATCCCTGTTCCTCCAGATCGTTCCGATTATGTTGCTGCAGCGATTATTCCCGTACCTCGGCATCACTCAGTGTGCCGTATGTTGCTCCAACTTATGCCAAGGCCAATGGACTATGTAGGGAATTATACAGGTTCCGGCTTCGAATAGGTGTACAAAATAACACGATTACGTTTGCGAACGTGCAGGCAATTTTCGCTCCCATCGTATATACTGAGAAAGCCCAAATACTTACTAGGAGCTGCCGAACCGAATATGAACAAAAAAGAAATCGCGCACATTCGCAAGCAATTCAAGCTGGACCACGAGATGCTCAAGCTATTCGAAATTTTGACCGTATACATCATGAAGGACAGCAACGAGGTTTACCACTACGAATGCCAGGCATTCGCCTTGCTGGACAGAGAGAAGCAGGAGCTGTACATGGGCAGCTTCAAGAAGCTGCTGACCGGCGAGCTGGATCAGAAGCTGTTCGAGCTGCGATTCCAGGACGAGGCGGACGAGCCTACGAAGATCCTGCTTCATCAAGGGCTTGTGACCGGCGACGCGGAGGAATGGATGAATCTCATGCTCACGCTGGTGGACAAGATGCTGGCGGATAAAAAATACGAGCGGGACACGGTCATCACGTTCGTTCGCGGGGAATATTTTCGCCCGACCAGGGCGCGGAGCGAAGAATCGGAGGAGAGCGACAAGGACGAGATGTTCGCGCATCCGTTCATTCTGTGTGCGGTCAACATTACGGAACAGCCGCGCAACACGCTCTTGTTCGACTATGTCGAGCGGCAATTCAAGTACAATGTCATCGTAGATCCGATCGTCAAGCTGAGCGCGCCGGAGCAGGGGTTCTTCTACCCGAGCGTGACGGATAACGCGTCGGACATTAATCGTGTGCTCTACTGCGCAGGCAAGGCCAACGAACCGAACCGCCTGTTCATCGAGAATGTGCTGAACGCGGAGAAGACGGTAACGGCGCAGGAGGAAAGGTACATCTTCGAAGAGATCGTGAAGGAAGTGGCCGGCGAGCAGCTCGACGCGGGGACGCTGGCACAGGTGTACGAGGAGATCCATCAAGTCATCGAGAACAATGAAGAAGACGATGTGCCTTGGCTGGATCATAAGGATGTCGAACGCGTGCTGAAGGTGAGCGGCGTAGAAAATATTACGACGGACAAGGTCGAGCGCGCATTCGAGACGGTCGTCGACAACAAGAACTACGAGCTAAAGGCGAGCAGCGTCATTCCGAAGTTCACGTCGAAGTCGATCAAGATCGATACGAAGGTCGCGACGATCTCGGTCAGCCCGCAGGATCTCAAGTACGTGAAGCAGGTGAACTATCGCGGCAAGCGCTGCATCCTGATTGAGGTTGACGAGGATGCCGTAATCGAAGGGTTCACGCTTACGACGGAAGATTTGTAGGCAGTTCATCCAATCCATATAGGAAGAAGACCGTATGCTGCCTGTCCATCAGGCGGCATGCGGTCTTCTTCGTTGTGCTTCGTTGTGCGCCATCATCCAATTCCTTACTTTTGTTAACGATCCGCTTACTTTTGTTTATGTCTATGGCAGAAGCCCTCCTCTACAATGAAGAAGCAGTTCAAAATCAAGGAGGGTATAGGTCATGATGAATAGGAAAGCGCTATCCGCCATGCTGCTTGTGTTGGCGCTGATGCTCGCGGCATGCAGCAGCTCCGGCGGCAACAACAACGCTAACGCCGGCAACAACGGCGGCAGCACCCAAGCACCGGCTCAATCGGCCGAGAACAAGGAGCCGGAACAAGAGCCGGCCAAGACGATCGAGCTGCGGATGGCATGGTGGGGGTCCGACGCAAGACACGAGAAGACGCTCAAGGTCATCGAGTTGTTCGAGGAGAAGAACCCGGGCATCAAGATTACGGCGGAGTATTCCGGCTTCGACGGGTATTTCGACAAGCTTAACACGCAGATTGCCGCGGGCAACGCGCCTGATCTCATCCAGATGGGCGGCAATATCAAGGAGTACGTCGATCGGAATGCATTGCTCGATCTGAAGCCGTATGTCGGCTCGATCATCCATCAGGAAGACTTCAGCGAAGGGTTGATTAAGAAGGCGACCTTCGATGGCAAGTTCTATGGCGTGACGCTCGGCGTCAGCTCGTTCGGCTTGATCTACAACCAGACGATGTTCGAGAAGGCCGGCGTACCGCTGCCGAGCGAGGATTGGACGTATGACGACTTCAAGAACACGATCAAGCAGCTGTCCGAGAAGCTCGGCGAAGGCTTCTACGGCGCCTACGACTTGTCCAGCGCCAACGATTCTGCTGCATTATCCACGTACCTAGGCAGCATGGGCAAGGAGCTGTACCGCGGCGGCGAACGTCACTTCGACAAGCAGGATATGATCGACTGGTACGCGATGTGGGACGAGCTGCGCAAGGCCAACGCCATTACGCCGCCTGACGTACAGGCCGCGAACCCGCCGAGCGCGATCGACAAGTCGCTCCTTGTCAAAGGCCAGGTGGCCATCCAGACGGCGGCGGCTTCCCAGATCTACGGCTTCCAGGAGCTGACGGAAGATAAGCTCGGACTGATCGTATTCCCCAAAGGATCCGTGAATCAAGGCCTCGTCTCGCCGGTTCCCGGCCAGTTCATGACAGGCTACGCGAAGACGGAGCATCCCGAAGAAGTCGCGAAGTTCATGAATTTCATGGTGAACGATCCCGATGCCGCGCTCATTCTGGGCAGCGACCGAGGCGTTCCGGCCTCGAGCAAAATTCGCGACATGCTGGCGGCACAATCCACGCCGGTCGATAAGGTGCTCTACGACTTCGTCTCGACGGTCAGCCGTCTGGCGCCGGACGTGGACTACGAGCAATTCCCGCTGGATAACGAGCTGCTGAAGCTGATCCAGCTTACCGGCGAGAAGATCGCCTTCGATCAACAGTCGATCGAAGCTGCAGTCGATGAATATATGACCGAGATCGACAAGCTGCTCGCGAAAGCCAAAGCGCAATAATCATGCGTAAGCGGCATGACAACGGAACAACGGGAGCCGGATCGGCTCCCGTTGTCTCAAGATAGGAGTGCAGGCAAGATGCAGAAATATAAAAATTATGCTGCAGGATACGCGTTTTTGCTCCCGTGGCTGGTCGGGTTCTTCTTCCTCTACTTAAGCCCGATCGTCGCATCGTTATATCTGTCTTTCACGAATTACGATTTGCTCACCCCGCCGGAGTGGGTGGGATTCGCCAACTATCGCACGATGTTCACGGACGACTACCGGCTCAGCGATTCGATCGCGGTGACGTTCCAATACGTGTTCTGGTCCGTACCGCTTAGGATTGCATTCGCGCTGGGCCTGGCTGTCTTGCTCAATCGAGGCATGAAGTTACTCGGCGTATACCGCACGATTTACTATATTCCGTCGCTCCTTGGCGGCAGTGTGGCAATCTCGGTCTTGTGGAAGCAAGTGTTCGACAAGGAGGGCTTGTTCAACAAAGGCCTCAGCTTCATCGGCATCGACGGTCCGAGCTGGATCGCCGACCCGGATACGGCCGTGTTCTCGCTGGTCGGCTTGTCGGTCTGGCAGTTCGGCGCGGTGATGATTATCTTCCTAGCGGGCTTGAAGCAAATTCCGCAAGAACTGTACGAAGCCGCGACGATTGACGGAGCGGGCATTGTCCGGAAGTTCGCGCGGATCACGATCCCGCTGCTCACGCCCGTCATCTTCTTCAACCTGACGATTACGCTGATCCAATCGTTCCAGACGTTCACCAAGGCTTTCATCATCAGCGGCGGAACGGGAGGGCCTGTCAACTCGACGCTGCTCTATTCCTTGTACTTGTATATCAAGGGCTTCTCGTTCCTGGAGATGGGCTACGCTTCCGCGATGGCCTGGCTGCTGCTGCTTATCGTGGCCGTCATCACCGGCATCATGTTCCTCACTTCCCGCTACTGGGTATTCTATTCGGATGGGGGGGAATAGACGATGGCGGCTCAGAGACAGATCGGAACGATCGTCTTCCATGTGCTGGTGCTCGGCTTCGGCCTCCTGATGCTGTACCCGGTATTCTGGCTGGTCAGCGCTTCCTTGAAGCCGACAACCGATATCTTCACGGATTCGAGCTTGTGGCCGAGGACGATCACGTTCGAGCACTATTCGAACGGCTGGTATGGCCTCCGCAACGTGCAGTTCGGCCGCTTCTTCATCAACTCGATGCTGTTATGCATCGTAGCCGTCGTCGGGGTCGTGCTCAGCTCGTCCATGGCGGCATTCGCGTTCGCCCGCATCAGCTTCCCGCTTCGCGGACTGTTCTTTGCACTGATGCTGGGGACGATCATGCTGCCCGGGCATGTCACGCTTATCCCGCAATATATCATGTTCCACCAGCTGAGCTGGGTCGATACGTACCTTCCGCTCACGGTGCCGAAGTTCGTCGGAGAGGCGTTCTATATTTTCCTGATGGTGCAGTTCATCCGGGGCATCCCGCGCGAGCTCGATGAGAGCGCGAAGATCGACGGCTGCGGCTGGCTGATGCTGTACACGCGCATCATTCTGCCGCTTTCCCTGCCGGCCATGATGACGGCGGCGATCTTCACGTTCCTGGGCACGTGGGACGACTTCTTCAGCCAGTTGATCTATCTGAGCGACATTAAGAAGTTCACGGTGTCGCTCGGGCTTCGGCTGTTCCTCGACTCCAGCGGCAGCTCTAACTGGGGAGCGGTGTTCGCCATGTCGGTACTCTCCATCATTCCGAGCCTGATCATCTTCTTCATCGGGCAGAAGTATTTTACGCAGGGGATCGCGACGACGGGGTTGAAGGGTTAGCATGATGGTATAAACAATGGAGGCCCTGCGGGGTCTCCTATTTATTTGTGGTTAATTTCGATAGCTACAATATGCCTTCTAATTATACAATACTAGTAATCGGGAATGGTTCAGGGCGATATACGTAATGGAGGTTGTTCAAAAAGTCCATTTGTGATCGCGAAGTAACACAAGAAGCCAATTCGACGTCGAATCTTGAACGCTGGCGAAACTTCCGGTGCTCATGTAGCTTAGACTACACTGCGCTCCTCATTTTCTACCATCGTCCAACTTTCTCGGCGCTGACAACCGGTCTTTTTGAACACGTACTAATCGATAACGAACGTGGGGGACATGCATTCATGAGCGTGGTCGGATTAATCGACGGACCTGGCAGTGGCGATAGGAATCATAAGAGACGGGCCCGGCTGGCAGTGTTGGCTATGCTGCTGCTTGCGACTGTCGCCATGTTCGTGTCGCCGTTCATGGGCACGTCCCCCGGAGCGAGTGCGCCTCGGGCGGAGGACGGCGTCTTTGACTTAAGGAACTGGAGCTTGGAGCGAGACGGGGCCGTTCAGTTGAACGGAAGCTGGACGATGCAATGGCAGCGTCTGCTTAAGGACAGCGAGGACCAACCGGGCCTGGTGCAGCCGGAACGGTACGCGGAGGTGCCCGGCGTATGGACGCGCTATGGCGGACAGGGTCAAGGGTATGCGACGTACCGGCTGAAGATTATGACGGAGAGCAATGCCGGTCCGCTCGGCTTGAAGATCCAGGCCATTGCGCCGGCTTACCGCGTCATGGCAGGTGGGGACATCATTGCGGAGGCGGGCGCCGTCTCGGTAGAACGGTCTCAAGTACAGGCTGCATATAGACCGCAGACCGTGCGATTCGATCCTCCTTCAGATACATTCGACCTGACCGTTCAGATCGCCAATAGCCTCTACCCGCAAGGCGGCATCTGGTACAGCCTGACGCTCGGCTCCGAGCGTCAGATGATGGACAGAGTCGAACGCGAATCCATGATCGATATGGCGGTGTTCGGCGGGTGCGCGCTGCTCGGGTTGTATCAGATCGCCGTGTATTTACTGCGCCATGAGGAACGGTCGACGCTGTACTTCGGCATATGCTGCTTGCTCGGGGCGATTCGCCAGTGGGTCGTGGGAGGCATGTATCTGGTCGAGATTCTTCCGCAGACGAACATTCGGGTGGTCATCTTCCTGGAATACTTGACCTATTACGGCGGCGTTACGATGGCGTTGCTGTTCGTGCGCCAGCTGTATCCGAAGGAGTTTGCGGGAATGCCGGGCAAGCTTCTCGTCTGGGTCGGAAGCGCCTTTGTCGCGACGATCATCGTATTGCCGACCGAGATCTATACGAGCCTGGTCGATTACTTCAAGATCGTGTCGGTGCTCAGTCTTCTGTACATTCTTGGAGGCTTCTCGCTGGCTCTATGGAGAGGCCGCGTGGGGGCGCTGCTTCAGTTATCCGGATGGATCGTTTTCACCGCAACTGCGATACACGATATCGCCTACAGCAACGGCTATTATATGTGGACCGATCTGCAGCTCGTTCCGTATGGGTTCATTCTGCTCGTCTTCGTCGAGGCGATGGAGCTGGCTCGCCGGTTCACGCGCGCCTATCGGACCATTGGGACGATGTCGGAGGAATTGGTCGTCATGAATCGCATGAAGGATGAATTCCTCGCCAATACGTCGCACGAGCTGAAGACGCCCCTGCACGGCATCATGAACCTGTCCATGGCGCTGTCCGAAGGGAAGGCGGGCCCGCTGAGCGGCGATCAGCGGGAGCTGCTTGAAGTCGTCATCTCGGTGGCTCGCCGCATGTCCAATCTCATCAACGACATACTGGATCTATCGTTATTGAAGAACAGAGGCATCGAGCTTCGGTTGAAGCCTGTCGATATTCGCGCTGCCGTATCGGCGCAGCAGGAGGTATTCCGCCATTACATCGGAGAGAAGCCGGTTACGCTGCGGCTGGAGTGGCCGGAATCGATGCCGCATGCCATGGCGGATGAGAGCCGGCTGCTGCAGATTGTCTATAACCTTGTCGGCAATGCCATCAAATTCACGCCCGCAGGCGAAGTTGTCGTCTCCGCTCTCCGTGAGGGTAACATGCTGCGCATGATCGTAACGGATAACGGCATCGGAATTCCGGCGGACAAGCTGAATATGATATTCGAAGCGTTCGAACAAGCAGGCACGCCGGTAGCCAAGGAATACGGAGGTGTAGGGCTGGGGCTTGGAATCGCCAAGCGGCTGGTCGAGCTGCACGGAGGTCAGATCGACGTGCAGTCGGAGGTCGGCAGAGGATCCGCCTTTACGTTCACGATACCGATTGCTTCAATCGGCGACGAAGCAGCCGCTGCAGTCCTTGAGGCGGAAAGGCCGGAATTTCGAATGCCGGCGGATGTCGCGGCGGCCCGGGCGGAGACCGGCGCAGCCGCCGTGGGAGCAGCGTTGGAAGTGTCAGGCGAGAAGGACGGCAAGCACAGGATGACGATTCTGGCGGTCGATGACGATCCGGTGAATCTGCGGGTCGTGAAGGCTGCGCTGGCGGACGAGCCTTACGAGATCGTGACCGCGAAGAGCGGCCAAGAGGCGCTAGACCTGCTGGAGAGAGGCAGCTCTAAGATCGGGCTCGTCATATTGGACGTGATGATGCCGGGTCTGACAGGGTACGAGACCTGCTTGGCCCTGCGCAGGAAGTTCGCGCTGTCCGAACTCCCCGTTCTGTTGACGACCGTAAGAAGGGAGCCGGAAGACCTCATGCTGGGATTCGAGGCCGGGGCGAACGATTTCCTGCCGAAGCCGTTCCATCCGCATGAACTCCGAGCAAGAGCTCGTTCCCTTCTCGATATGAAGCGCTCCGCGGAGGTTGCGGTCCAATCGGAGCTGGCATTCCTGCAAGCGCAGATCAAGCCCCACTTCCTGTATAACGCGCTGAATACGATCGTCTCGCTCGCGCTGGACGAGCCGCAGACGGCGCACGACCTCCTGCTGCATTTAAGCCGGTACCTGCGCGGCAGCTTCGACTTCAAGAACAGGGAAAGGCTCGTCCCGTTTCGCAAGGAATTGGAGTTGACGGAGGCATACTTGCAGATCGAACGCGCGCGATTCGGCGATCGCCTGCGGGTTCGGTATGAGATGGATGAATTGACGCTGTTCCGGCTTCCGCCGACGATGCTGCAGCCTCTGGTGGAGAATGCCGTGAGGCACGGCGTAACCCGGAACGAAGAAGGGGGCACCGTGACGGTATCCGTCCGGGTGCAAGAAGGCGAGGCCCTTATCGCGGTAAGGGACGATGGGCCGGGGATGTCCCTGACGCCCGATGCCATCCTGCTGACTGAACGCGAGGAAGCGGGCGGTGTCGGGCTGCGCAATATCAATCAGCGCCTGCTTCGCCTGTACGGGCGCGGGCTCGATATCGAGAGCGAGATCGGATTCGGGACCGTCGTGACATTCCGTATACCGATTCCATCGGAAGAAGGAGGGGAAGAGGATGATTCGAGCGATCGCCGTGGATGACGAATTGCCTGCCCTGAGGCGAGTGGGCAAGCTGCTGCAAACGTTCGATAAGGTGGAGACCCTCGGCCTGTTCGACAGTGCCAAGAAAGTGTTGGAATTCGCGCTTACGTCGCAAGTGTCGTTCCAATTGGTTCTGCTCGATATGGAGATGCCCGGCGTACACGGCTTGGAGCTGGCCCGCCGCTTGAAGGCGATACGTCCGGAGATTCATATCGTATTCGTAACCGCGTACGAGGAGTTCGCCAGGGACGCGTTTGACGTAGAGGCGCTGGATTACCTACTGAAGCCGATCACCGAAGAGCATGTGGCGAGAATGTTGAGCCGCTACGACAAGCGGACGAGGAGCAACGATGCGGCGAATGCCGCGGATCCAAGCCTATCCGTTCGCAGCTTCGGTCCCTTCTCCGTGCTGACGGATAAGGAGGAGCCGGTTCGGTTTCGCAATTCGAAGAGCAGAGAGCTGCTGGCCCTCTTGCACCACTACAGAGGCAGGCCGGTCGGCAAGGCGCAGATCATGGAGGAATTATGGCCTGGCGGCGATGCGGAGCGATCGCAGGTTACGCTGCATTCTACGGTCTACCAGTTGAGGAAAGATCTTGAGGTTCATGGGCTTCACCACATTATCGATCAAGCCAAGACAGCGGGCGGCAGCTACAGCGTTCGGTGGTCGGCACCGATCGACGACGACGTCGTCGCGTTCGAACAAGCTTATGGCGAATACAAGCGGTCGGCCTCGTTAACGCCCGTCCTGCGGGCCATACAGCTATATGGCGACGGGTATTTGTCCGGCAGCGGCTACAGTTGGGCGGCGCCGCGTCAGGCAGAATTGGAGCTGAACTATGCGGAGCTGCTGGAGAGCATGATCGATGCCTATGTTAGGCAAGGGCGTTATGATATCGCGTTCGGACCGTTGCAGAAGGGGGTTCACTTGCTGCCGCTGGATGAACGGCTCCATGCGAAGATGATCGCCCTCATGCTGCTCATGAACCGGGTGGAAGATGCCAAGCGTTATCATGCGCTCATGCTGGATCTGCTTGATGAGCCCGAGGAACCGTCCGAATTGGATTTCTCGCGGATCTCTGCCAACCCTGCTTCTTATTTTTAACCATATAAGAATTTGTTTCCGAGACTAGCGGAATGTGAAATTCTTATTGGCGATAAAACCTACCTCTTAACGCGGTCGCTCAACTTCGAAAGGCCTCGATAGTGGTTTTCTCATCGGTCGAGCGAGTCGGAATTTGCGGTTCTACAAGTCATACCTTACATGAAACGCTTTCTTTTCAGTCTGGAACAAGATTCCTCCGGTAGACTAATAGAGTCGAAGGAGGTCGAAAGAATGCTTCTCAAGGCCATATTGACATCGATTCGCACATCCCCGGTCTTATTCTTGCTCATCGCGATCGGGGTGGTGTTCGAACTTGTATCCCACTATATAGCCGCCCTCAGTTACAAATATCTCATCGATTCTGCGCTCCTCCCCCGCGACGCTTCCATGTTGGCGATAATCGTAGGTGCGCTGTTGGTGCTGGGCTGCCTAAGCTTGCTTGCGGGAATTGCTGCCGATTACGCCAAGGCGAAGCTGGGCAGCAAGCTGGTGTTCGACTACCGCATGCGACTGTTTACGCACATGCAGGCGCAGTCGCACCGATTCTACGAGCGGTTCCGGACCGGCGACCTGATGGCCCGGTATACGGAGGACGTCCCCAATATTCAAGCCGCTGTCGTCATGGTCTTATCGTCCGGTCTGATCTCCTGCCTCAGCGTTCCTGTCGGACTGGCAATCATGTTCTCGCTGGAGTGGCGACTAACCTTGATCGCCGTTATCGGATCAGCGCTGATCTTCCTGCCCTATCGCCTGCTCAAGGCTAGATCGTTAAAGCTTAACAAGTCCTATACCGGGCATCTAGACGGATTCATCGGCACGATCGATGAGAACATCAAGGGGCATGCGGTCATTCGCGGCTTCGATCTGCGCGCGTCGATGCAGGCCCGCGCAGCGAATAGTCTGCGGTCCATGCTGGCGATCGGCGTGCAAAGAAGCTTCGTGAACGCCAATCTGAGCCGTCTCCCCTTGCTCGCCGTGTCCGTGCTGACGACGCTTATGTTTGCGCTCGGGAGCTACCTTGCGTTCAACGAAACGATCTCGATCGGCAGCTTCATTACCTTTAATTCGATCTATATCACGGTCGGCCAGTCGCTGTTCGGCATCGCTGCGCTGCTGCCGCATGCATTGACGGCAAGAACGAGTCTAGGCCGCTACCGGGAAGTGCTGGACTGGCAGCCGGATGTGAAGGAGGACGGGGAGCGCGAGATCGCCGATGTCCGAGAGCTTGCGCTGCGCGACGTATCGTTCGCCTACAAGCCCGGAGAGCCGGTATTGGAACATCTTGATCTCGTCATTCCTGCTGCGGGTTATACGTCCATCGTAGGCGCCAGCGGTTCGGGCAAAAGCACGGTGCTGCAATTGCTGCTTCGGTTCGAGGACCCGTCCGGCGGAGCGGTGCTCTACGACGGGCTCGATATCCGAAGTGCCGACTACGCTTCGCTGCTCCGGCAAGTCGGCGTCGTCTTCCAAGATTCGATTCTGTTCAACGGAACGATTCGCGACAATATTCGGATGGGCAAACCGGATGCCGACGATCGCGAAGTCGAGGAAGCGGCTCGAGCAGCCGGCATCCATGAGACGATTATCGGCCTTGTGGACGGGTATGAGACGGTCATTCACAATCAGGGCGACAATCTGTCCGGCGGTCAGCGCCAGCGGATCGGGCTTGCCCGGGCCATCATTCGAAGACCGGCGATCCTGTTCCTGGATGAGGCCACGTCCGCCTTGGATCCGGAGACGGAGAGAACGGTCAATGAGACGATTCAATCGCTTGCCCATGACAGGGCCGTTGTTTCCGTCACGCACCGGCTCGCGTACGCGGCCATGTCCGACCGCATCGTCGTTCTCGACGGCGGAAGGGTGGCGGAATCCGGATCGCACGAGGAATTGTTGAACGTTGACGGGATCTATCGGCGGATGTGGGACAAGCAGCAAGGCTTCGTCATGACCAAGAACGGAGGCAACGTGCGCGTGGAAGCGAGCCGTCTGGGGCGCCTGTCCTTCTTCCGGGGGCTTAATCCCGATGCGCTGCAGGAGATTACCGGCTTGTTCGTCATGGAAAAATTCGAGGCTGGCGTACACGCGGTCGAGCAAGGCGGAGCGGGCGACAAGTTCTATATTATCGTCAGAGGCAAGGTTGAAGTCATCGTGAAGATGGACTCGGGGGCAAGCAGGCGTGTAGCCGTTCTGGAAGACGGCGATCACTTTGGCGAGATCGCGCTGCTGCGCAGCGTTCCGCGAACGGCTAGCATCGTTGCGTTGACGCCTTGCTTGTGTCTGGCGCTGTCCCGGGAGGACTTCGATCCGTTGTTGAATCGTTACCCGTCGATGCGCCATTCGCTCGAGACATCTTTGCAAATTCGTACCGAGAGGAGCGCTGTTCAATGATCGAGTGGTCGCTTGCCGTCAGCGAGACGGACAAGGAACAGGGGGTCAGGCTTCTGATGCAGCATGTGGGGGAGCTTGGCGTTCCCTATAGCTGGGTCACCGTCATGTCCTCCATGATCTATCCGATGGAGGATAACGGGTTCATGATCGGCAGGGATGCGGACGGACGCGTAGCGGCGGTGCTGGCGTACACGCTCGGCACGACGGAGGATAAGTACGCGGACCGATCGAGAGTCGAGATCCATCTCCTGTTCTTCGAAGAACGGCTGCGTCACGGCAGGCCGCTGCTGAAGGCGTTGCGCGAGCTTACCGAGCATTTGCTGGAACTGCCGGCAGGAGTCCGGGAGGTCGTGTTCTATGCTTCGAACTCCGAAGCGAACAGACGGTTATTCAACAAGATCGCGACCTTGCGATATACTTCGCAGCAGCCGTGCGGTCCGCTGGATTTCTATGCGGTAACGCTGGAGAACCTGTCGGAGCATGCGGAGCGTTATCGGTCGTGAAATGCCGGCATAGATGCAGGACGGCCGGCAATATGCCGGCCGTTCTGATTAACGGAAGTGCTGATTGATTCCATTACACCTTGGCCTCATCCCGTTCGATCGTTCCAGCCATTGGCGCATTGCATTCAGGTTTTCCCATCGATATTCACCTCCTATTAATGGATTAAATAGAAATATAATCTAATTATTTCAATAATGCAATATGTAATAAATAATATTTTAATAGAAAGTAGGTGAATAATTAATGGTACAGTTTACGATTTGTACGGATAATGCAGGATGGTCGCGGTTCACGGATTTTTATCTGACGCATCGCGATCGCATTATTCCGGGATATCCGGTAATCAAGGCGCTTATCGACGTCAAGCATAACGCTTTGCACGGAAGAGGCGCGATTCTGACGGATCCGGCGGGGCGCGTGATCGGGATCGGAGGTTTCGTGCTGGGGCTGTCCGAGGATAAATTCAGCCATAAAGAAATCGCGGTCCTTACCAACTCTTATTTTCTGGACGAGTACCAGGGCAACCGGACGTTCATGAGAGGTCTGCAGGTGTTGGCGGAGCAGATGAGGGAGGCCGAGCCGAACGTGCAAGAGGTGCGGATTCCGACGGCAGCGAACAATGCGTACACGAACCGTCTGTACGGGAAGATCGCGGACCGCATCCAGGTTCAAGATACGCCCTATGGACCGATCAACGTCTACGCGACAAGTTATGAAGCTTTTGCGGGCTATTGCAGCCGATTCCAATAACGCCTAGCGGCAGGGAGAAGAAGATCCGATGAAGGCTTATCTGATAGCAAGTCAGATTCTATATGTACTGTGCCTGGCCCCATGGTTCTTGATATGGGGAATCACGTTCATGGGATTCGCGAACGGCATCAACTGGTTCAGCGTCATGCTCACGGGAGGCATCGGACTGTATCCGATCGCGGTAATCGCCTGTACGATCCTTGCTTGGAAGTTTCGCACGAAGCGCAGGCGCGCCTCCGTGATCGTCAATCTGGTCCCGATGCTCTGGATCCTTCTTATCATTGTGCCCGTAGTCGCGATCAATCTGTGAACGAACGTAAGGCAATACGGCAAGCCCCCGAATCCGCTTAGGAATCGGGGGCTTGCCTGCCTTATGCCTATCTTACACGACTTCCATCTTCTGCGCCGTGTACAGCCTGTAATACAGTCCGCGCTTCGCGATCAGCTCGTCATGCGAGCCGGCTTCCGCGATGCCCTTATCCGAGACGTACATGATCTTGTCGCAGTTCCGGACGGTCGACAGCCGATGCGCGATGATGAACGACGTGCGGCCCTTGAGCAGCTCGTTCAAGCCCTGCTGGAGCAGCCGTTCGGTCTTCGCGTCGATCGACGAGGTTGCCTCGTCCAGGATCAGGATGCGCGGATTGGCGAGCAGCGTCCGGGCGAACGAGATGAGCTGCCGCTGGCCTTGGGACAGCTTCGAACCGCGCTCGTTGACCTCGGTCTGGTAGCCATGCTCGAACTCGCGGATGAAGTCGTCGGCGCGCACCGTGCGCGCGGCGGCGATGATCTCATCCTCCGTCGCGTCCAGCCGCCCGTAGCGGATGTTGTCCATGATCGTCCCCGAGAAAATAAAGCTGTCCTGCAGCATGATCCCCATCTGGCTCCGCAGCGATTGAAGCGTCACTTCCGCGATGTCTTCGCCGTCCACCAGGATGCGCCCGCCCGTCACGTCGTAGAAGCGGGAGATCAAGTTGACGATCGTCGTCTTCCCTGCGCCCGTCGGTCCGACCAGCGCGATGCTCTCGCCGGGCTTCACGTCGAACGACAGCCGCTCCAGAATGTTCACGCCCGTATCGTAGCCGAATGTCACGTTGTCGAACGTCACTGCGCCTGCTACCTGCGGAAGTTGACGCGCGCCTGGCGCGTCCTTCACCGTGACCGGCTCGTCCAGCGTCTCGAAGATTCGCTCCAGATAAGCCACGGAGTTAATGAATTGGTTGTACAAGTTCGATAAGCTCAAGATCGGCTGCCAGAAACGCCAGACGTATGCGCCCATCGCGAGGATGACGCCGAACGACACTTCTTCCGGTCCGAGCGCAAGCAGGCCGACGACATAGACGAGCGTGGAGACGATCGTTGCCGTGTTATCGACCGTGAACGGAATCAAGCCGTTGAGCGTAACTGCCCGCATCCATTCTTTGCGGTAATTGAATGCCAGCCGCTCGAAGATCGCTTCGTTGCGTGCTTCGCGCGTGAAGATCTGCGTCACGCCGACGCCGCTGATGCTCTCCTGCGTGTAGGCGTTCAAGTTGGAGCTCTTATTGGACACGGCTTGCCATGCTCGCCGCTGCTTCGTCTTGATCAGCAGCATGACGCCGATGAAGATCGGGATCCCCGTCAGCGTGACGAGCGACAGCCTGACGTCGAGCGCGAACATGAAGGCCGCGATAAAGAGCAAGTTCAGAATTTCGAGGATGAAGTTAATGATGCCGTTAGATAGAATATCCGATACCGAGTTGACGTAGTTGACGACGCGGATCAAGATTTTCCCTTGCGGGCGGTCGTCGTAATACTTGAACGGCAGCGATTGCAGATGCTTGAACAAGTCCGAACGAATCTCGAAGATGATATCTTGACCGACCCGCGTCATGATCCGCCCGCGAATCGCGGCGAGCACGACGCTGACAACGATCGTGGCGAGCATCAGGCCAGACCAGAGCCATAAGCCGGGTGCATCCTTCTCGGGGATCGTCACGTCGATGACATGCTTCATGATGAGCGGCGCAGTCAGGCCGATGCCTGCCGACAGGATGCTAAGCACGAGCGCGATAATCATCGGCTTCTGCTGCCGCTTGATGTACACCATTGCCCGTCGGAAATGCTTAATATCGAACGGGGATTCCAAATTTTCGTCGACGTCGAATTTATTCCTAGCCACTGCTGCCCACCTGCCTCTCGATGCCTTCGTTCTGCAGCATGAATACTTCGTAATAATAGCCCCGCTTCGCGAGCAGCTCGGCGTGCGTGCCTTCCTCGATGACGCGGCCGTTGTCCAGAATGAGGATTCGGTCGGCCTTCGCCGTTGTGGAGACGCGCTGGGCGATAATGATTTTGGTGCACGGGTGTTCCAGCGTCTCCAGGCTGCGCTGGATATGCTCCTCGGTCTCTAGGTCGACGGCGGACGTCGTATCGTCGAGGATCAGGATCGGACGGCGTACCGCCATCGCGCGTGCGAGCGCGATGCGCTGCTTCTGCCCGCCGGACAAGCCGACGCCGCGTTCCCCGATGATTGTGTCGTAACCTTCAGGCATCCTGCGGATAAAATCATCCGCCGCCGCAAGCCGCGCATACTTCACTGTCTCTTCTTCCGGAAGCTCGGGATCGCCGAATGCCACGTTGCCGTCGATCGTGTCGGAGAAGAGAAGCACGTCCTGCGTCGCGATGCCGACATTGCCGCGCAGCTCCTCGAGCTTCAGCTTCCGCACGTCGACGCCGTCGATTAATACGCTACCAGAATCGACGTCGTAGAACCGCGGAATCAAGTTAACGATCGTTGTCTTGCCTGAACCCGTCGGGCCCATGATCGCGAGCGTCTCGCCGGGGTTGAGCGTGAAGCTGACGTCGCTGAGCACAGTGGCACTATCGTACTTGAAGGTGACGCGATCGAATTGGATGCGGCCTTCGTATCGGCGCTGCGTCGCGCTTGGTGCGTGTTCATTCGCGATTTTCGGCTTGGCGTGGTCAATCTCGACGATCTTCGCCAGACTCGCGAAGAACCTCTGGAAGTCATTGATGATCATGCCTATATTGCGCAGCGGCTGGGAGACGGCCCAGATTAGCGCCGTGAACGCCGCGAACTCGCCGAACGTGATCCGGCCTTCCATGACGAAGAGGCCGCCGACGATCATCAGAATAACGTTGAACGCTTGCGCGAATGTCTCCAGATAAGGGAAATAGTCGAGCCAGACCATCGCGGCGGCCTTGTTCGCTTGCTGGTAGTTCGCGTTCTTATCCTCGAATTTCTCAATCTCGAACGGCTCGCGCGCGAAAGCTTTGATTACGCGGTTCGCTGCGATATTCTCCTGGGTGGTCGAATTCAATTGGGAGAGCCGTTCCCGGAGGCTGACGTACATCGGGCGGACGCGCCGCGCGAATAAGTAAGCGATGACGAAAGTCGGCGGCGCCAGGATGAGCAGCCACCACGTCAAGACAGCGTCGATATAGAAGAAGTATGCAATCGACGCGATGAAGATCGAAAGCGATTCGACGATCGTCTTAATGATCCAGGACAGCGAGTGACGGACCATGTCCAAATCGCCTGTCATGCGGGTCATGAGGTCGCCGGTGCGATGCTTGTCGAAGTACTCCTTGTCCTGCTCTTGAATCTTGTCGTAGAGATGGATTCGTACCTTGTAAGTCATGTTCTGCGAAGCCCATTCGTATTGCATCATCGTGAGGTAGCCGATTCCCGTCCGCAGCAAGGCGAAACCGATTAACCCCAAGCAGAGCAGATAGAACAGCCCCCGCTCATCGGTCAGCTTCGCTGCTGCGTCCTCGCCGGTAATGAACGTATCGATAATCCGTTGGCTGATGTACGGATTGACGATCATTAAGGATGAGCCGACTACCGATAGCAGCAGTGCAATGCAGTAACGCAGGCGGTTGCCCTCCAAGTTGTTCCACAGCCATTTCAATTCGAACACTTCTGATCACCTGTTTCTGTTCATTATGTAAATCTAGTTGAGCAACAGTCGTCGATAACGCAAGCAACGTGATTATACACCCGTTTCTCACGAGATGATAGATGAAATATAAACGTGTTCTTATAGGAATATGACTATCGTTTTCCATATTGTGACTTAAGTAAATATGCGGCGTCGATTCGCAGCGGTATAATGAGCGCAAATAGGGATTACGGAGGTGCAACAATGCCGAGCATTATCGAGGTAGAAGGACTAGTGAAACGATACGCCGACTATGCAGCAGTGAATGGGGTATCGTTCGAGGTGGGGGAATCGTCGTTGTTCGCTTTTCTCGGGCCGAACGGAGCGGGGAAATCGACAACGATCAATATGCTGTGCACGCTGCTCGGCAAGACGGCAGGCAGCGTCCGGATCGACGGGCACGAGCTCGGGAAGAACGATGGAGCCATTCGGGAACGAATCGGCGTCGTGTTCCAGGAGTCGCTGCTGGATGAACTGCTCACGGTGCGGGAAAATCTGCAGGCGCGCGCGAGCTTCTATCGCATGTCGGCGGCCGAGTTCCGGAATCGCCTGACCGAGGTGGCCGACGTGCTTGGGCTGGGCGAATTTCTGGACCGCCGGTACGGGCAGCTGTCCGGCGGGCAGCGGCGCCGTGCGGACATCGCGCGGGCGCTGATCAATGATCCGAGGATACTGTTCCTGGATGAGCCGACAACCGGGCTGGACCCGCAGGCCAGGATGCATGCGTGGGGCACGATCCGGCAGCTGCAGCAGGAGAAGAAGATGACGGTGTTCCTGACGACGCATTATATGGAAGAAGCCGCGATGGCCGACGATGTCGCGATTATCGACCACGGCAGGATCGTGGCGCAGGGCACGCCGGCGCAGCTGCGCGTTCAGCACAGCAGCGATCACTTGAAGGTCATGCCGAAGGACGGCGAACGCGAAGCCGTGGTGCGGGCCGTGACGGCAGCAGGGAATGAATATGCCGAGGGCGCCGGGGTGCTGGACATTGCCGTGGCGGACAGCATGCAAGGGCTTGCCATGCTGAAGGCGATCGAGCCGCATATCGATCATTTCGAGATGATCCGAGGGTCGATGGACGATGTATTCTTGAACATTACGGGACGTTCTTTGAGAGAGGGTGGAGAATAGATGGGCGCAGTCGGACATTTGGTAAAGCGCAATTTGCTGGTGTTTTTTCGGGATCGGGCAGCGGTATTCTTCTCGTTCTTATCCGTGCTGATCATTATCGGACTGTACGCCTTATTCCTAGCCGATATGCAAGTCAGCGGAATCCAAGAACTCGCAGGCGATGTCCCAGGCATCCGGTTCTTGGTAGATTCTTGGATTATGGCCGGTCTGCTTGCCATCAATACGGTCACGGTCAGCCTCGGGGCGCTGGCAATTATGGTGCGCGACCAGGATAAGAAGGTGCTGCGCGACTTCATGGTCGCTCCCCTCAAGCGGACAGCGATCGTCGTCAGCTACATTCTGTCGTCGCTTACGATCGGCGGGGTCATCAGCATCGCGGGATTGGTGCTGATGGAAGCCTACATCGTCATCTCGGGCGGCGAGATGCTCGGATGGGTGAGCTTGCTTAAGGTGTTGGGCGTGACGCTGCTGAGCTGCCTGACGTCGACTGCGTTGTTGTTCCTCGTCACGACGTTCGTGCGCTCGATGTCTGCCTTCTCGACGATCAGCAGCATCGTCGGCACGCTGATCGGTTTCGTCGCCGGCGTGTACGTGCCGATGAGCATGATGCCGGCAGCGGTGCAGAGCGCGGTGCTGTTCTTCCCGACGACGTATTCGGCGGCGCTGCTCCGGCAGCTCTTCATGGAGAAACCGCTCGAGGACGTGTTCGCGGGGGCGCCGGCCAGTGCGCTGGCGGATTATCAAGAGGCATTCGGCGTCACCTATAAGCTGGGCGGCGAGACGATCAGCCCGGAGCTGATGTTGGCCATTCTAGTCGGTATGACGCTACTGCTGATCGCGGCGAGCATCGTGCGTGTGCGGTATTGGCGGTTGGGGTAAGATAGCGATATAGCGGTCGGTCAGGAGTTTGTTCCTGGCCGGCTTTTTTCTGTGTGCTCGAGGGCATAGGCGATGAGTCGCAGGAATTGTCATGGCTATGTCGAAATATAGGAGCGACTGACAAGATGTAGGAGGGGCTCTTCGCATTGAGAACGATATTTCGGCTGGCCAAATACCCACTCTTGGGTATATGGGGGATCTTCATGCTAATCGACTTCTTCGATACCGGCAACGGCATCATAGCCGACTACGTGAAGCCGTTCAACGACTTCGTCACGACATGGGGCAATAAGCTGCTCGGCTTGTTCTTGTCGGCCGAGACGATCGCAGAATATCATCTGGGCACGGTATTGAATATTCTCGTCATGCTGGTCTTGATTCTCTTGTATCCTAAGATCGCCGGGCTCGTGCAACAGATGGCATCCAAGTTCCAAGAGAAGAAGCCGTATCGCCGGTTCGTCCGCATCCCATACGGTTCGAAGAAAGAGGATGGCATCGTACAGCTGCTGAAAGAAGCGAAGAAAGCGACGCCCGAATTCGTCCACTATATGCCGGAACGGGAAGAGAACGCGATGGTTATCCAGCGCCTGGAGCAGCAGAACTTCCACGAGCTCGTCGGCAATTCGGGGAATGGCAAGAGCGTGTCCGCTTACCAGGTCTGTTATCACTACAGCCGCAAGAATTACAAGACGTATCAATATAAGACCCGAAGCGCCGTCGGCGACAAGGAAGACTCGCTCATCGAGGAAGAAATCGATGCGCTCTGCAAGTCGGATAAGTATGTGATGCTGCTGGTCGACGATGCGCATCTGCTTCAATCCCGCAAGGAATCGGTCAAGGAACTGCTCCTGGAGAAGTGCGGGGCGAATCCCAGAATGAAAGTTCTATGGGTGGAGACGACCTTCCACGGCGAACTCGACACTAGCGAGAGCGGGACGGCGGTGACTCGACTGGAGTTCGGCAGCTTCCGCAAGGTGCTCGTTCAACACTATCGCGAACACTATAACAAGAAGTTTACGCATGTGCAGTTTGCAATCAGGCAATTGGAGGAGAATAAGGTGCTCGATCCTTGGCAGTTCAACTTCATTGCAACACAGGCCAACGAGGTATTCGAACAACGAATACGGACGCTGACCGACCTCGAATTGCTGACGGTGTACCTGGTATCCAGCTACAGCGTGATGACGGGAGACAAGGCGATTAGCACGGCTGATCTCGTCGGCCGTTTAGAGCGGTTGGCCAAGACTCCGGGTTTCGAATTCATAGCGGATAACCGAAGGAAGCATCATTCATTCGACAATCTGGTCGCATACTTGGAGAAGCAAGGCTTGATTAAGATTAACAACCGAGACATCCACAGCTTACATTATAATTTCTCAAAGTTCGTCATCGGTATCGCGCTGGACACGGCGCTTGCGCCCATGCTCTTGTCCGCGTACGCCGAATGGATCCAAGATTCGCCGTATGCGTTCAAGAACGTACATGCCTACCTGTACGTGCTGGATCGACATGCGGAGCCGTTCCTTCGGCAATGCGAGGACTGGATGACCGCCTATGTCGGGCAGCCGGAACCGGATCTTCTATCCGCGTATCCGAAAGTTCTGGATGCGATCGAAGTCTTGTGCCCGGCTGTCTATAGCAATATCCTCCGCGTCTTGGATGCAGACGCCGTCTGCCGGAGGTTGGAAGCGGTGGATGCGGCTCGTCTGCAAAGCGCAGCCTCCTATATTCGGGGCTTCAAGCGGAAGGCCGAACTGCTGCTGGCGAATCTGAACGTGCGCGCTGTTGCTGAACGTATCCAACCGATCGGTTCGATCGCGGTCTTCAGGCAGTTGTCCGCCTTCGTGGATCTGCTCGACGGGAAGAAGAAGCAAGAATTCGTCGACGCGCTGCGGATGGAGGAACTCGTTCACCTCGTGAACGCGATGGAACCGGAACACTTCGGGGCGGTCGGCGCGCTGATCAAGTCGCTCGGGCCGGGCGGCATCCGGATTCTTCAGCACCCTGACTTGCGGCTGCAGGCTATTGCCAGCGCGGCGAACCGCGTGAATCTGGAACAGTTCACCGCTTTCGCAAGCTTCTACCATATGCTTGATCCGGCGACGCAGACGGTTCTTTACGACGGTCTCGAGGTCGGTATGTTCATTGCGCAGGCGAATCAAGCGACGCCCGACCAATTCGACCATGTGACCTCCGTTCATAAGGGGGTATTTGCCAAAGGGTCTCAGGCTTTCGTGAGCCGCTTGGACTGGGACCGGATCGCAGCGACGATTCCTCAGATTCAGCAACGCAACCTGCAGCGCTTCGCCAACCTGCTCGAAGCGCTGGGCCCCTATCGGAATTCGCTGCTCTCCCGAATCGACAAGTACATTTCGCACTTGGCCGGCGTCATCAGCAGCGTGGAGAGCGGGTACTTCTATCAAGCGGGGATAACGCTGGGAATATTGTCTCCGTCGATGCGGATTCGGTTGCTGCAGGATGCGCAGTTCGATTACGGGGCCATTGCGAGGAGCGCAGGGGCGATGCAGACCGATGAGCTGCAGCAGTTCTCGACACTGCTCAGCGCGTTAGGGGATGAGAAGCACCGACTGCTCGAGCATCGGGAGTTCCCGATGGAGCGTCTCGCGACGGTCGCGTCGCATGCGAATCGGGATAAATTCCAGCAGCTCTCGAACTTGCTCGCTGCACTTGCGCCCTACGACGCGCCATTGCTTACGAGTCCCGGCTTCGACTTCGGCGGAATTGCCGACAGCGCGAGCCGGGTAACGCCGGACAAATTCCAGCAGCTTGCGAACCTGCTCGATGCGTTGGGGTCGCACAGAGGACTGCTGATCCGGCACCCGAGCATGCGCTTGGATCAGGTGAAAACGACGATCGGGACGGTGACGGTTGCCCGGCTGCAGCAATTGGCAGAGTTGTTGAAGTCGTTCGACACGTACCTGCCGATGTTGATGGACGAGGCGTGGTTCGAAGCGATCCTTACGCTGCTTCCTGAGACGAACGAGAAGGATGGGCACAAGCTATGCGTCTTAATGCGCGTGCTGCCCGAAGCGTATCGTGCGCGAATGCTCGACCGGATCTCATTAACGGAGAAGATTGAGTTGAACGATTTCCACTCGAACAACTTATATGTCCTCAGTTCGTGGTTCGCCTTCCTCGATGTGCATGTTCGTACGAATCGAATCAGCGAAGAAGAACGGAACCGAATCCGGCCGGTCGCAGCGGCGGTCAGACCCAAGCTTAGCCAGTTAGTGGTCCGTTGTCCACATCAGCAATACGGATACTTGGCGCATATCCTGGTCGTTATCGACCGACTTGGCCTTGGCGGCGAAATGGCAGTCATCGACGACGCCGTGCTTCGAACATTCGCCGGACGATTGCATCGCGTCGCGTTATGGACGCCGTTCACTCAACTCGTGTATGCATTCTCGCGATTGAATCGGGCAGGGACGATTTTGATGTTGAATAAGGATAAGGTCCTGGCGATTCTGACCCGATCGTTCCAAGCGGCGACCGCCGTGCAGGAGGAGCGGATCGAGTTCCTCTCGCTTGTGAAGAGCCTCAGTCTCCCTGCCTATCGGCAGATCATCGGCGGCACCGTCTACCAAGGTGTCCCGATCCCGGATGCGCCGACCCTCGCGTGGCCGAACTTGATTGAGCCCGAGTCCGAAGGCGTCGGTGTATAGGGGGATCCCGCTGAAATGCATGTATTTCATGCAAATTAAGAGCGGAAAGGGAAAAGCCTGCAGATTTGCAGGCTTTTTTCATTAGACGATTATGAGCTGTGCGTAGCCTGCACTTTTGCAGAATGAGGCTTGTCGTGCGTGGAGCCGGATACGGCAACGGAGAGACCTCGTACGCCACGGACTAGCTTAGTTAGCTATAAACCACATGCATAGGCCTTCTAGCAGGGGAATAATGTCGAATGTAGAAGATATTAGGGTGCGTGCAGAGAAGATGACGATCCGGGGAGGCAATCATGAGTCTAGTATGGCAACGTAAGCTTCGAGCATTAGGCATGTATGCAATGGCGGTAATGCTGCTATTGAGCTGCCCGGCATTATCGGGTGCGGCGGCGGGTTCGGACGCAACGAGTAAAGCGAAGGTCGTGCAAGTCGTTTCAGGGGTATCGTATGCCATGGCGCTGACCGAGGACGGGCGCGTATGGACATGGGGACATCATGTCAGGGGAGCGCTGGGGCAGGGCGATAAGCTGCAGGCCGCTAAGCCTGCGGCCATCGCGTCGCTGCCGCCGATTCTAGCGATATCTGCCGGTCACGATCACAGTATGGCATTGGACCGAGACGGCCAAGTATGGGTGTGGGGAGACAATCTGAGAGGACAATTGGGCAACGGGACGTATTCCAAGCTGGGTGCTCCGCAGAGCGACGGCGGCCGCGCGGTTGCGGAAGACAACGGATCCAGCGTGCCGCTGAAGTTGACCGGGCTGCCGAAGATTGCGACCGTTGCGGCAAGCGATCGAGGCTCATACGCGGTGGACGAGCATGGTCAAGTCTGGCACTGGGGCGAGGCACAGATGGATAATCCGTCCATGCCGCAAGGATTCATCGAGCAAGAGTCGGCGAAGCTTCTGCCGGCGGTTGTGCCGGGATTGTCCGGCATTCGCGAAGTGGTGCCTAGCGCTTACTTGAACCGGGCCGTAACGAAGAGCGGGAAAGTGTTCGAGTGGGGATTGGAGCTTGCGGCAGACGGCAGTCTGCGCCAGCTGAACGCGCCGCGTTCGGTAGGCGGGGTGGGCGAAGTGAAACGTCTTCGCGGGAATGCGGTCACGGCGTGGACCTTCGAGCATAACGGGACGGTAAGTCAATGGGGCTTGGAATTGCTGGACGAATCCGGACTGAACTACACGGATCCGAAGGCAGCAGGGAAAATCCCGAGCCGCTCCATCCCGGTGGCGACATCCGCGCTTCAGGGCTATGTGGACATTCAGAGCTCGACTTACCAGATCGCTCGTCCGTCGCTGGCGGCCTTGTCGGACGATGGTACAGTATGGGGCTGGGGAAGCAACGCGCAGGGTCAGCTGGGGTCGGATTCGCCTTCGACAAGCTCGCAATGGGTGATGGTTCCCGGCTTGCAAGCTATCGTGGGCATTCACGCAGCTTACGGAACCGTATTCGCATTCGATGCGGAGGGGAGGCTATATGCTTGGGGGCTGAACTACGGCGGCAAGCTGGGCGGCGGCAGCGAGGCTGCATCCCGCGCAGCGGCAAGCGCAATAGCAGGCTTCGGACCTTCTACTGACGCTGCTGCCGGGACTGATAAACCGGCGATTGCCGGGGGTCAAGCGCCGGCTGAGGTCAACAAGCCGCAGCCACAGCAGCCGGCAAGTCAGCCAGACCGCAGCCCCGCCGCTGAAGGGATCGCGTTGTATGTCAATCAGGAGAAGCTGGCGCTTGCAGCGGAGGGATCGCCGTCCGGGACGACGATGGTGCCGTTCCGCGGGATTTTCCAAGCGTTCAACATGAACGTCGATTGGAATCAACAGACCCGTTCGGTTACCGCTGTCAAGGACGGTCTGACCATCACGATGACACTGGGCTCGCGGACCGCCTACGTGAACGGCGCAGCCGTGGAGCTGACCGAGGCGCCGAGAGTTAACCGTGACGGCTTGTTGCTCGTCAACCTGCGCTTTATCTCCGAGACATTGGGCGCCAAGGTAGACTATACCAAGCTGCCTGGCGGCGCCAGCATATCTATTCAATTCAACTAGCACGGGCACCTGCAAGCTTCCATACCATACTAGAAATCGGGTATAGGAGGTATGCGAGTGAATAGAAGCCAGATGCTGTTGTATGGATTGCTCGGAAGCTTGGGATTGGTACTGATCAGTTTTCCGCAGATGATTAGGTTCATGCTGTTCGATGGGGAATTCGGCGAGATCGTGCATGACGTATTGAATATCGTGTCGTCGGTCGGTTACTATGGCATGCTGATCTTCAGCATCCTGTTGATTATTGAGGCTGTTCAGGCGCTGCGAAGAATGTACAAAAGGTAGTCTTGCAGCAACGGCAGGATGAGGCAGCTGCCTTGATCTACCGTTTGCCTAATCGATAACCGTAAGAGGTGAACCGGCATGGTGCTGAACCATGCCGGTTTTGTGTGCGATTATGTCGCGAGGTAACTCGCTGAAATTATGGATGTCGCCAAAATTAGGTATTGACGGTTGCCTAAATTGCGGATATGATCATTTCGTAATTATTAGTAATAATTACGATTACGATTAAGGGGCGGCTGCGATGTTGCGGGAGATCGAGTATGTCAAATGCAATCCCACGCAGAACATGACGATCCTGGTGAAGACGCGTCAACAGGCCCAAGACTACAAGCGGGTTGCATCCAAGATCATGTCCTACGATAGCGTCTACGCCGAGCAAGTGGGCTTCATTGAACAACCTGTCAGCCCGATGGCTGACGCTAGCCTGCAGATGGCCGGGGGCGAATTCTGCGGCAACGGCTGCATGGCGCTGGCTGTCTATCTTGCCGCAGAACGAGACATCCAACCTGAAGGAGCGGTGGACATCGTGCTGGAGACGTCGGGGGCCGGTCAACTCGTCCGCTGTCAGGTGAAGCGAGCCGAAGGAGAAGGCGCATACCGGTGCCGTATCGCCATGCCTGCACCTGTCGGCATCGAGACCAGGGTCGTGATGGAGGAAGACGGCGAACTGGAGTTGGCCGTCGTGCAGTATCGGGACTTCTTCCATATCGTGATCGAGGTGGATGAATTCGGGCAAGAGGAGCGAAGACGAGCCGAGCTCATTGCCCGGCTGCTTGGCATCGTTCCGGGCGCGAGCCTGGTCGGAGTCATGCTGTTCAAGCCCGATACGGAGCAACTGGCCCCATTGATCCATGTGCCGCCGGTAGGCAGCCTGATCTGGGAGAGAGGCTGCGGATCCGGGACGGCTTCGCTCGGCGCCTACTTGTCTTGGCGCGATAAGCGCCCGATCGTCGATAGGCCGATCGCTCAGCCCGGCGGCACGATCCATGTGTCGGCCGACTGGAATTCGGATGGAGTAACGGGCCCGGCCATCGAAGGCAATGTCGGGATCGTTGCGCAAGGAACCGCGTTCATTCGCTTGTAAGCCGCCGGCACAGTCGATACGCGAAATTACACGAATAGTGGAGAAATGATGAACAATCCGGAGCAATTTTTTCGGCAATTGTCCGCGTACCAAGCGAGATTCGCGGCTCTGGCAGACGGATATGACGGAACTCTCGCGCTCAGCGCGGAACTGACGGAAGCGATCGATGCCTATTCCGCCTCTATCTTGAACGAAGGGAACGCGGAGGCATGGGATTACCTCGAACGGGAATCGTCCTCCGAGATCGCCATGCTGGCGGACAGCCTTCGGCAGACGTCCGCGCGATGCGTCGCGATCATGGAGAAGCATCGGGCCCGCCGGCTGCTGCACGGGGAAGCGGACGGGACCGACTACTTCAGCAACATCGAGTCGTGCATCGAGCAGGAATTCGGAAGCTTCCGCGTCGCGTCGGAGTCCAAGGTGCTCATGGTCGGCTCCGGCGCATTCCCGATGACGCCCTTGTACATTGCGCGGCGTACCGGCGCGGAGGTTATCGGCATCGATATCGATGCCGAGGCGATCGAGCTGGGTCGGCAGGTCGTGGAGCGGCTGGGCAACGGGCTCCGGATTCGGCTCGGCAGCACTTTCATCGAACAGTTGGACGACATCCGGGACGTGACGCATGTCATCTTCAGCTCGACGATTGCCGTTAAGTATGAACTGCTAGACCGGCTGCATGCGTTGACGAATCCGAACGTCGTCGTGGCGATGCGATACGGCAACGGCTGCAAATCGTTGTTCAACTACCCCATGCTCGAGGTCGACCAGGCGAGGTGGCGTCTGGCGGAGGCGCTGCCGCATCCCGGGCAGGTATTCGACATCGCCCTGTATACGAAGGCGTCGGCCGAGCATGGTCGCGCATCCGGTTCGCCAAGGAGGCTGGCAACGACGACATGAGACGCGTGTTGATTCTGGGAACGGGACCGGCAGCGATCCAGATGGCCGTCCTGCTTAAGCAACAAATGGGCTGCGAGGTAGGTATCGTCGGACGAAAGTCCACTCGTTCCGAACCGTTCTTCGCGGCGCTGAGGGCAACCAAGCTGCGCGTGCGCGCGGATGTCCAGAACGGCAAGCATCGGCTGCTGGAGGGCGATTGCCCGATCGATCGACTCTACGAGGGTTACGGGACGATCACCGGGGAATGGGATACCGTCATAGCGGCGGTCACGACGGACGCCTACCTCGAGGTGCTGCGGGTCATGCCGGAGGATTGTCTGAGACCGATCAGGCGTCTGATCCTGCTGTCCCCGACATTCGGATCGAATAGCATGGTGCGCAGTTATATGAAGGAACGGCAGCTCGAGGCTGAGACGATTAGCTTCTCTACCTACTTGGGCGATACGCGCTGGACACATGCTACGCCGTCCGATCGCGTCATCACGACCGCCGTGAAGCGCAAGCTGTACATGGGCTCCACGCATGCGCATTCCCATGCGGTTACCGAGTTAGCCGCATTATACAATCGGCTGGGAATCGCCGCAGAAGTCATGCAGACCCCGCTCGAAGCCGAGTCGCGGAACATCTCGCTGTACGTCCACCCGCCGCTGTTCATGAATCCTTGCGCGTTAAGCGCCGTTTTCGGCGAAGCCGCGCACAAGCTGTTCGTCTATAAAATGTTCCCCGAGGGCCCCATCACGCAGCACGCGATGCGCGACATGTTGGCTTACTGGAAAGAGATGACGGAGCTGGCCGAGAGGCTGGGGATCGGCGGCGTGAACCTGCTGAAGTTCATGGTGGACGACAACTACCCCGTCCGGCCGGAGAGCCTGTCGCGAGCCGATATCGAGCGCTTCCACGAGCTTGCGCCGATCCATCAGGAGTATCTGCTCTACGTCCGCTACGCTTCGCTCCTGATCGATCCGTACTCGGAGCCGGACGAGAACGGCCGATATTTCGACTTCTCCGCCGTCCCGATCCGGCAGATCTTCGTGAACGCGAGCGGCGAGCATGACATTCCCCGCATGCCCAAGGAGGATTACTACCGGATCAAGATCATCCAGGGTATCGCAAGATTCGTCGGCGTAAGCTGTCCGACACTCGACAGGTTCATCGAAGTCTACGAGCGCAAGCTGGCGGAAGCGGCAGGGGCGCTTCAAGGGCAACGGCTGTCGGAGGCATTCGCCGTCCGGAGCTTCGCTGAAGATCTGCTGTTGATCTGCAAGACCTTGCAATAATACATACAACGTACAGGAGCGTGCGACATGAATCGAAGATTAATCCTATGGTTGACCGCATGGACAGCCGCAATCTTACTGCTGGCAAGCTGCAGCGCCGGCATGGGCAATACGCAAGCGGGGGAGGGGGCAACTGTACCGACAGAGCTCATTTACGCTTCCGCGAAGGACATTAACGATATGAATCCCCATCTGTACGCCGGCTCGATGCCGGCACAGGGGATGGTGTACGAATCGATGGTCGAGAACACGCCGAACGGCATCCAGCCGCTGTTGGCTGAGACGTGGGACATCTCCGAGGACGGGACCGCGTATACGTTCCATCTGCGCAAGGACGTTACCTTTCACGACGGGGAGCCGTTCAACGCCGACGCGGTGAAGCGCAATATCGAGGCCGTGCAGAGGAACAGCGCCAAGCATGCCTGGATCAAGCTGTCTACGAAAATCGTGAGCGTGGAGGCAGTGGATACGCATACGGTGAAGCTTGTGCTGTCAGAGCCTTACTATCCGGCACTGCTCGAACTCTCGATGACGCGCCCATTTGTGTTTCTCTCGCCGAAGGCTTTTATCGATGGGGAGACGAAGGACGGCGTAAACGGGTATAGCGGAACGGGACCATACAAGCTCAAGGAGCATGTCGCCGACCAATATGCCGTGTTCGAAGCGAACGAGCGGTATTGGGGCGGCGCGCCCAAGATCAAGTCGATCAAGTCGAAGGTGCTGCCGGCCGGGGAGACGACGCTGCTGGCGCTGCAGAAGGGAGAGGTCAACTTCATCTTCACGGATGACCGCGGCGCGGACAGCCTGGATGTAGAAGCGATGCAGTCCCTGGTGGACTCGGGCGGCTACCAGCTGATCCGAAGCGAGCCGATGAACACGAAAATGATCGTGGCCAACAGCAGCAGGGCGGCGAGTCCCGTGCATGAGACGGCGGTCCGCGAAGCGATCTGGCACGCGATCGATCGGGAGACGATCAGCAAGAAAATCTTCAGCGGTACGGAGACGGCGGCGGAGACGCTGTTCTCGGCGAACGTCAACTACGCGGATGTCGGGCTGAAGGCGCGCGGTTATGACTTGAAGAAGGCTGCGGAGCTGCTGGAAGCCGCCGGCTGGACGCTCGAAGGCGGGAGCGAGATTCGGACGAAGGACGGCAATCCGCTGAAGCTGGCGCTGTATTATGACGTTAACCCTTCCTCGCAGAAGACGCAGGCGGAATATATGCAGAGCAACGTCAAGAAGATCGGAATGCAGCTTACGCTAACCGGCGAAGAGTCGACCTCGATCGCCGGCAGGCGGGCATCTGGGGATTATGACCTGCTGTTCAATCAGACCTGGGGGCTGGCTTACGACCCGCAGAGCACGATCGCGGCCTTCACGTCCGAGGCATCCTACTACCATACGACGCGCGGCATCGCCCGGTCGGAGGAGCTGTATAAGCTAATCGACGACGTCATGGTGTCCAAGGACGAGGAGACGCGGAAGTCGCTGTATGCGGACATACTGACGATCGTCCATGACGAAGCGGTGTTCATTCCGCTGACGAACGGCAGCGTCACGGTCGTGGCCGACGCGGACATGCAGGGTATCGGATTCAAGCAGACGCAGTTCGAACTGCCGTTCGAACGCATGCACTTCGAATAGGGAATAGGGGATGGGTATGCTCGGATACATCGTCCGGAGAGTATTGGTCGCGATCCCGCTGCTCATCGTGATCTCGCTCCTCGCGTTCGCGCTGAACCAGCTCTCTTCGCAGGACCCCGCCGAGGTGGTGCTGCGAGCGCAGGAAGTGCCGGTCGTTACGCAGGAGTTGATCGCGGAGACGAGGGCGGAGTTGGGGATGGACCGCCCCTTCCTCGTCCGTTATGCCGATTGGCTCGTGCAGAGCCTGCAGCTGGATTACGGCGATTCGTATGTCACGGGACAGCCGGTGTGGTCGATGCTGGCACCCGCTTTCATGAATACGTTCAAGCTGACGCTCGTCTCGGTCATCGCGATGATCGCGCTGTCCGTCGCTTTCGGCGCGTTCTGCGCGCTGCGGGAGGGGAGCGGGACGGACCGGTCGGTTCGAGGCGCGTTTTTCGTGCTGACGTCCCTGCCTCCTTACTTGCTGGCGACGTTCATGGTGTGGTACTTCGCGGTGAAGCTCGACTGGCTGCCGACGAGCGGCATGGAATCGTACGCCAGCTACGTCCTGCCGGTCATCGTCATTACGGTCAGCTACGCCGGCATCTACTTCCGGATGATCCGGACCTCGATGATCGGCAACCTGCATGAAGACTACGTGCTGTACGGCCGGGCCAGCGGCTTGCCGGAGCGGATCGTGACGCGGCATCTGCTGCGCAATTCGATGCAGGTTGCGGTATCCGTGTTCGGCATGGCGATCCCGATCATCCTCGGGAGCACGGTCGTGGTGGAAAATCTGTTCGCGTGGCCGGGGCTCGGGACGCTAAGCGTGAAGGCCATCCTGAGCAGGGATCTGCCGATCATCCAGGCTTACGTCCTGGTGCTGGCGGCGGCCTTCGTATTGTTCAACGCCGTCGCGGATATCGTCAATGCGGCGTTGAACCCGAGATTAAGGGAGGATGCGAGATGATGCTAATCAAGCGAATCTGGCAGGATAAGCTGGCGGCGGTCTCGCTATCGGTCCTTGCGATTACGCTTGGCGCCGGCCTGCTGGCTCCGTGCATCGCTCCGCATGATCCGAATGAGGTCGACATGGCGATGCGGTTCGCCTCCTATTCGTGGGAGCATCCGCTCGGCAACGATCACTTGGGGCGCGACATCCTGTCGAGACTCATTCACGGAATCCGTCCGAGCGTGCTATGGGTGCTGGCCGCGCTGATGCTATCCGTCCTGCTGGGCGCCGTCGTCGGCTTCTTGGCCGGCTATTACCGGGGCAGAACCGATGCGGTCCTGATGCGGATCTGCGACGTAATGCTGTCGTTCCCGGGCTATGTGCTCGCGCTGGCGATCGTCGGCATGCTGGGTGCGGGGCTTACGAATATCCTGATCGCATTCGTCGCGATGAAGTGGGCCTGGTTCGCCCGCATGATCCGGACGGCCGTCATGCAATTCGCCGAGGCCGATTACGTGAAGTTCGCCAAGGTGCTCGGCGTAGGCGACATCCGCATTATGGCGAGACATATCGTTCCGGCGGCCATGCCGGATATCGCGGTCATGGCCAGCAGCTCCTTCGGATCGATGATCGTGCAGATCTCCGGCCTCTCCTTCCTGGGACTCGGCATTCAGGCGCCGCAAGCGGAGTGGGGGATGATGCTGAACGAGGCTAGGGAAGCGATGTTCTCTAGACCGGAGCTGCTGCTCGCGCCCGGCCTGGCTACCGTCATCGTCGTCATGGCAGCGAATTTCGTATCTGACGCGCTGCAGACGACGCTTGATCCGAGGCTGATGACGAACGGAGGCACGAAGCGGCAGGCGGCAGCCGAGGCTTCCGCCGTGAAGCTGCATGGCAGAGAGGTGGCTTGAACCGACATGAACATGCTGGAAGTATCGAACTTGCGGATATGGGACGGACGAACGGGCGAGGTGCTCGTTCAAGACAGCTCCTTCCATGTGAAGAAGGGGAGCTGCCTCGCCATCGTCGGAGAGAGCGGCAGCGGGAAGTCGCTGACCTGCAGGGCCATCCTGCGTCTGAATACGGCCGGCACCCGGCAATCCGGCGACATCCGGCTAGGCGGCGTGAACCTGAGCGAGCTGCCGGAGCGGGAGATGCGGAAGCGGAGAGGCAAGCAGCTGTGCATGATCATGCAGCATGGCATGCGCGCTTTCGATCCCTCCTCCGTGATCGGGGTCCATCTTCGGGAGACGCTGCGCGAGCACTACGGCTGGAGCAAGAGCGTCGTCACGGAGAAGATGAGCGCGGCCATGAACAGCGTCATGCTGAAGGACCCGGTCGCGGTCATGAACAAGTATCCGCATCAGCTGTCGGGCGGGATGCTGCAGCGGGTCATGATCGCGCTGGCGCTCGTCCTGGAGCCGGACGTCATCATCGCGGACGAACCGACGACCGCGCTCGATACGATCTCGCAATACGAAGCGGCGGAGCAACTGATTCAGCTGAGAGCTAGAATGGGCTGCTCGATGATTCTCGTATCGCATGACATGGGCGTCGTGAGCCGCATCGCGGACGAGGTGCTGGTCATGCAGGACGGGACAATCGTCGAGCGCGGCTCGACCCAGGCGATTCTCGCGCACGCGCAGCATGCGCATACCCGCTATCTGTTGGCGGCGAAGCAGGCGATCGGCCAGCATTACCGGAAGATTATGGAGGGGGCAGGGTGAGCATGGTGCTGCTAAGCGTGAACGGCGTAGCCATAAGCTACCGCCAGGGCCGATTATTCTCCGGCGCCCGCCGGCAGGTGCTGGAGAACGTCAGCTTCGAGCTGCGGCAAGGGGAATGCCTCGGCATTATCGGCGAGAGCGGCAGCGGCAAGTCGACACTCGGCCGGCTCTTGCTCGGCATCGAGCGGCCGGACAAGGGCACGGTGCTGTTCGAGGGCAAGCCGGTGGCGGACCGCAGCGCAAGAATGGGCGACATCAGCGCCGTGTTCCAGGACTATACGTCGTCGATCAACCCGTTCCGCACCGTGGAGCAGGCGATCAGGGAGCCGCTGCGCCTGAAGCGAATCGAAGGAGCGGAAGCGGACGGCAAGATCGATCAGCTCCTCGTTCAGGCTGGACTCGATCCATCCTATCGGCCTAAGTATCCGCATGAGCTGTCGGGCGGGGAGGCGCAGCGGGTGTGCATCGCCAGAGCCGTCGCGACGGAGCCCAAGTGCCTCGTGCTCGATGAGGCAATCAGTTCCCTGGACGGCTCTGTCCAGGTGCAGGTACTGGAGCTGCTGAAGCGCTTGCGGCGCATATACGGCATGGGCGCGATTTTCATCACGCATGACATCCAGGCAGCGGCCTATATCTGCGATCGCGTCATGATTATCCGCGGCGGTCGGATCGAAGAGACGGTCGACGTCGGCGAGCTGCGGAACGTGCAATCCGCTTATGCCAGGCAGCTGCTGCAGGCGGTCATAACGTGATGGGCGCTCAGGTTGAAAGGGGCAGAGGTACGTGAGAGGAGCGCTGTCATGGCCCTATTTGCAATTATACTTATTGACGTTATTTTATTTTAGCGCCAACTCGATCCTGAATGTCGTCATTCCGCTGCGCGGAGAGTCGCTCGGCGCCTCGAACGCGACGGTCGGCATGATTATGGGAAGTTATCTGCTGACGACGATGCTGCTTCGGCCTTGGGCAGGTCAGGTGATCCATAAGCATGGGCCGATCAAAGTGCTGCGCGCGATTCTCGCCGTGAATGGGCTCGCGCTCATTCTGTACGCGTTCACCGGTCTGGAGGGGTATCTCGCAGCTCGCATGCTGCAGGGCGCATGCACCGCGTTCTTCTCGATGGCGCTGCAGCTCGGCATCATCGACGCGCTGCCGGAGAAGGACCGGTCGCAAGGGATCTCGATGTATTCGTTATGCTCCTATCTGCCGGGCATCCTGGGTCCTTTGCTGGCGGTCGGCATCTGGCAGGCGGGGGAAATGGATTATTTTGCGATTACGATGATTGCCATTGCGGTCGTAACCGGCATCGTCGGTTACGGCGCCAAGATGGTCCCTCGGGAGACCGTGCCGCCGGAACCCGGCCAGCCGGGGCAGGCCGGCGCGATGCTCCGATCGTTCGGCCAGTATGTCAAGAATCCGCACCTGTTCCGATGCAGCCTGCTGATGCTCACCGCTTCCGTCGTATTCGGGTCGGCGACGACGTTCATTCCGCTCTATGCCGATGAAATCGATGGAGGGAGCGCGGCCGTCTATCTGATGGGCCAGGCCGGTATCGTCGTTGCGTCGCGGTTCGCGCTTCGCAAGCACATCCCATCGGACGGCAAATGGCACGCGGGTTATATGATGGGCATCATGGCCATGCTCGCGGCAGCGGCGGCGAGCGTCGGTCATGCGAGCGCAGGCGGCGCGGCGTTCTTCTACGCGGGAGCCGTGCTGATGGGGCTTGCCCAGGCGCTGCTCTATCCGACGCTCACGACGTATCTGACCTTCGTGCTTCCTGCGGCAGGCCGCAACGTGCTCCTCGGCCTATTCATCGCGACGGCGGATCTGGGCGTCTCGCTCGGCGGCATCCTGATGGGACCGCTCGCGGATCTGTGTTCCTATTCCGCGATGTTCATGATCTGCGCGGTGCTCGGCGCGTTGATGGTCGGCGCTGCTTACGGCAGCAGAAGGCAAGAGCGGGTAACGGCCCGGCATGGCGAATAGCTGTGCCGGGCTGTTCGGTTGTTCTGCCTGCTCCATGGTTGAAGGAATTGACAGTGTGTGGCGTGACATGGTACACTCCAATCACGGTGTATGGTGAGTTATCATACACACCAATCACGGAAAGAGGGTCCGTTATGAACGATTCGACCGCGAACATGCTTCGACCCGATAAGTTCCGCATCGACCCTTCCCGCCCGCTCTACGAGCAGTACGTCGAGCAGCTCCGTGCCCGCATTGCCTGCGGCCAGCTGGAGCCCGGCACGCGGATGCCGTCCGTGCGCGATTTTGCGGCCGTCATGCGCATGAATCCGACGACGGCATCCCGCACCTATCAAGAGCTGGAGAGGGAGAGCCTGCTGGAGACGTTCAGGGGGCAGGGGACCTTCGTCACGCGCGATACGGGACAGATCGAGTCGGCGCGCCGAGCGATCGCCCGCGCAGCGGTGAAGCAGATGGAAGAAGTGGCGGAATCGCTCGGACTTGGCGTTCGGGAGCTTCTGGATCTAGCGGAATGGGAGGAGTCATAGATGAGTGTCCATGCGATTGAATGTCAGGGTGTCATGTTGCGCGATAAGAAGAAAATCATTCTCAAGGACGTGACCTGCAGCGTGCGAGCGGGGCGTCTGACGGGCTTGTTAGGACCGAACGGGGCAGGCAAATCCTCGCTGTTTCGCTTGCTGAGCGGGCTCGTGCGGCCGGATGCCGGTACCGTGTCGATCTTCGGGAAGCCCGCCGGTCCGGAGCAATTGCTCCAGATGGCGCTCTTGCCGGACCGCGGCAGCTTGCCGGGCTGGCTGTCGGCCGACGAATGGATCCGGCTCGCGGAAGGCTTGTACCCCGACTGGGACAAGGAAGCCGCAGCGGAGCTCACGGAGAGCTTAGGCGTGAATCGGGAATCGCGCATCGCAGCCATGTCCAGAGGCGAGGAAGCGCGGCTGCAGCTCATGACCTGCCTCGCACGAAAGGCCCCGCTCGTCATCTTGGATGAGCCGTTCACCGGCGTCGACCTCTTGTCGCGCGAACGGATCGCTTCGACCGTCGTCGGCGCGATGGCAGACAGCAGCCGAACGTTCTTGATCGCGACGCACGATATACGGGAGATGGAGAATCTGTTCGACGATCTGCTGCTTATCGAGCAAGGGACGATTGTAGGCTCCCGGGACGTCGAACGGCTGCGCGAAGAGGGGCATTCGGTCGAGAGTTTATACCGGGAGGTATTCGAGTGATGAATCGACCGTTGAGCGAGCTGGAGTGGTCGCGTTACCGAAGCGCAATGCCGGGATGGAAGGGCGATGCGCTCGGGAGGCTCGTCTTGTATGGCGCGCCGGTCATGGGAGCGGCCATCGCGCTGCTGCTGCAGCGGCCGGAAGCCGGCCTTGCGTATGCATGCGCGGCTGCCGTCGTCTTTGCCCTCGTCGTCTATTCGATGATCCTTTTCATACTGGAGAATATTCGGCGCGTCGATCCGGTTCAGCGATGGTGGCTGCAGCTGCCTTATGACCGGTTCGCCTTGGCATCTGCGCGGTTCCGAGGCTATTGCGGCATAGGGGGGATCATAGCCGCCATGTCGATCGTCTTCGCGGCACTCGGCTATGCAGCCCTAGCCATGTGGCGAGGGGGCGGCGCGGCAGCCGAGCCGCTTCATCTGTCCGCGCTGCCGGCGATCGCAGGAGTCGGTCTTGCAGGCATACCGGTAATCGCGGCATGGGGAATGCTGATCAGTATATTCTACCGCAGGCGGTGGAATTGGGTGCTGCTCATGCTCCTCTACCTGTTATTCACGTTCGTCGTTGGGCCTAGCGCGTTAGGCGTGCTGCTCGTCGTGGAGATGGAGATGATCGAGTCATGGCTCAGCGCGGACGTATTGGCCTTCGTACTGCTAGGCATCGTCGGGATCGGCTGGCCGCTGGCGTACGGCATGCTGAAGCTGATCGCCCGCATCGGCTTGGCGAACCTGTCGGACCCGCGCAACGTGCAGACCCCGGATGCGCTGCATGCGAGTCGGCAGTCGAAGCCGAACGTTAGGAGCGGTACAGCGGGGAAGGAGCAGGCCGTTACCCCGTTTCGGGCGTTATGCGAGTTGGAACGCGGCCGTATCGGCGTGTACGTGGACAGGCTGATCGTCCGCTGGCTGGTTCTGGCATGCATGATCGGGCTGGCCGTCGGCGGGTATTATGCCTACGGCCATTCCGATGCGATTCTGATGGTGCCGACGACTGTGACGGGCATCGTATCCTACATCCTGATTCTCTATCTGCCGATCACGATCGGGCAGGATATTCAGGGCAAGAAGCTGGACTGGTGGCTGAGCCTGCCTCTGCCGCGGGGGATCATGCTGCTGGCGAAGCTGTTCGTCCATTGGCGGTTAGCGCTGCTAGTCGCCGTCGGCACGTTCGGGGCGATGTGGCTGGGGCTCTTGGCGCGCGTCATGTCGGATGAGGCGGCGACGCTGGCAGGGATTGCGGGTGACGCCGAATGGCTTGCGTATGAGCTGCTGCTCGGTTGCTGCCTGTTCATCGTGGCGACGAGTTATTTCTTGGGCTCGACCATTATCAACAATGCCTATCCGAAGGCCGCGGCACCGCTTATGCTATTGATCTTCGTGCCGGTGTTCGGACGGGAGCAGATCGCGAACTTCTATATTGCGGAACTCAGCCGATTAGCGGAGACGGCGCCTTATTGGGATCGGCTGCTCTGGACGGCGCCGGCGGCGGCCGCGGTCTCGTTCGCCTTCTTGTTCCCCGGCGCGATGCTCTTGAATCGACTGGCAGGCGTGAGGCCGAAGCAGGGGAATTGGCTGTTCGGATCGCAGAAGCGCGCATGAATAGGAAGGTGGCATGACAGGCCGGCAGGGGCTTAACCTGCCGGTTTTTTTCTTGTCTTGCAGGAAGGTATTCATCGCGCGTAATCGAAATGAATATTCATATCGAGTATACAAAATGTAGCGAGGTGGCAATCAGCCATGTCGAAGAAAGCCGTGATCGAACCGATCGCCTCAACGATCGATCGAATGGAGCACCGCTATCTTGTCGGGCGGGAACGAGAGGTCGGGACGTTCTTGGCGCTGTTGAAGGAACTGCCTACAACAGGGAACATCCTAAGTCTGCACGGAACAGGCGGCGTCGGCAAGAGCTATCTGATCGATGAATTCAGGCGGCTGTCCGAGAGCGCCAATGTTCCGTTCGTGTATATGGACACGCGGGCTTGCCTGAGGAATCCGTCTGCGTTCTGCGAATACTTGATGCGCTTGCTGCGGGTTGCGGCACGGAATCCGCAGCAAGCAAGCTCGGAAGCGGCAGCGGACACGGTACATTGCGTGAGCGCGCTTCGCGCCGCCGCGGCCTGCGGGAGTGGCAGGGTGGTTCTCGCCCTCGACAATTTCGAAGAATGCGGCGAATTGGAGCAATGGCTGCGCGAGGAGTTCCTGACCCGCCTGAGCCCGGAGGTACTGACGATCTTGTCGGGCAGGCATCCCTTGGAAGGCGTGTGGCTGTCTTCGCCGGCTTGGCGGGAGATGGTGATCCGCATGCCGCTGGGCGATCTCTCGCAGCAAGCGGTCAGGCAGTATCTGGAGCTGGCAGGCATCGGGCAAGCAGAGGCGTTTCATGCGATCTGGAACAAGACGCATGGTCATCCGCTTACTTTATCGTTGTTCGCTTATGCGACGCTTGCCGAACGTTGGCCGACCGGATCGTTGCTGAATAGCGGCCGAGACATTTTTCCGCAGGTCGTCAGCACATGGCTGAAGGAAGTGCCGGATCCCGAGATTCGCGAAATGGTGGAAGCTGCAGCCGTGATGCGCCACTTCAACCAAGAGTCGCTGAGCTATGTGATGGATAAGCCCGTGAAGACGGAGCAATTCCTAAGGTTGATCGGGCACTCGTTCATTCGCAGGGACGATCGCGGCTGGCTGCTGCACGATCTGCTGCGCGATGCCATCGGCCAAGAGCTGCGGCTGCGCGCGCCGGAGTATTACGACAGGCTCTGGCGGCGATGCGTGCTGCATTATTGCCGTCGAATCAAGGAGTCGGCTCGGAATCGATCTGCCGCCGCGGACAGCACGGAGTGGGTGTACTATATCGGAGACCGGTTGATCCGCACGCTATTCTACCAACATTCCGTCACCTATCGATTGGAGTCGCTGCATCCCGCCAACTGGCAGGAAGCCGAGCGGTATATCGCGCACCGCTGCCGAACTGCTCGGGATACGCGGATTCTGCATACGGATCCTGAGACGAATGAACGGTTCGACTATACGATCCCTCGGGAAGCCGGCATCGCCTGGTTCCGGCACGTCGACCTGCAGGAATTGTACGACTTGGATCCTGGCATCATCAAGCTGATTCGCGATGCTGACGACAAGGTCTGCGGCATGGCCAAGATTGTGCCGATCCATGAGGGGACGCTGGATTATTTGGCATCAAAACCGCCTTTTTCGGGGTACTATGCCAGTCTGACGGAGGCCAGGCGCTCGGAATTGAGGACGCCGCGGGGATCGGCTGCCGGATATTGCATCGCCGCCATCGATGTCCCCGACTATTCCGATCCATTCCTGCGGCAAGCTGCGGGCCTCACCTTCATTACCTATATGCTGTCGGCAGGGCTTGTCGTGACCACCAGTCCAGCCATTCCGTTCCTTCATTCCATCTTCATAAGCCTGGGCTTCGAACGCGTGAAGGACGTCGTCCATTATGACTACGGCGATGGGGTTCCGACGCCGTATTACGCGCTGGACACGGGAGGAAGCAAGCTTCCGGCTTACTTGGACCGCATGCTCGCATCATACGGATTGGCGCAGGACAAGGATTCTGAAGCCATGGCCGTGGCCGAGAATGAGCGAATGCTCCTGTTGTCCAGGCGCGAGAGGGACGTCGTCAAGCTGCTGCGGCAGGGACTTACCAACTCGGAAATCGCAGGTGAGCTCATTCTGAGCGAGGCGACGGCCAAGAAGCACGTAGGCAATATTTTCAAGAAGCTGCAGGTCAAGAACCGGGTCCAACTGATGAACCGATATTCGGAGACACGATAATCCTTAATTACTCCTTTCGGATAATAGCCGGCGATGGGATAAGGTGTTACCCTATCGGTAGTCTGAGTTAGGGGCGGTGAATGCGATGCGGTTAGGGAAGAAGAAGTGGACGATGGCGGTGCTGGTTGCTGCGGCGATCGGATGCAGCTCGCTCGGGTCGGCTTATGCAGCAGTGAAGCTGGAGCCCATCAATGCGTGGTTTAACAAGAGCGTAGCGTTCGTATTGCAGGGAGAGCGCTGGCAGCCGAAGGACGGAAGCGGGAAGGCGCTGGATCCGATTACGTATAACGGGGCGACTTACCTGCCGGTACGCGCCTTGTCGGAGGCGCTGCGCGTTCCGATCGAATATGACGGCACTGCCCAGATCATCTACATCGGAGGCAAGCCGGGGGCCAAGACTTCGATCTTCGCCATGCCGATGGAGATCGATAACGTCTATGTCGTCTCCTCCAAGAATCCCGAGGATACGCTGGTGAACGGGAAGGCATACGGTCAAGTACTCAAGATCGACCAGTACGGCGATATTGTCCTGACGTTGAACCGACAGTATAAGCGGCTTGTGTTGGAAGCGGCAGTCGTGAGCCCAGGCGAGCACGAGGTGGAGTTCTCCCTCTACAATGCATCGGAAGAGGCGGCGAGCACCGCCGATACGATCTTAGAGAAGCATGCCGTAAGCCCCGAGGATCAGGCAAGGCAGTTGACCTACAATGTCGAGGGTCTGGATAAGATTCGGATCCATGTGCAGAGCCCGAATCTGAATCCGTACATCTATGCCCGCATCATGGACAGCTCGTACTTGGACAATGGAGAAGCTTCGCGATGACCGGGGCAGGGCGGACAGGGCTGCTCTTGCTCGCGATGGTGCTGGCGATGTGCGCGGCATGGCCGCTTCCGAAGGCGGATGCGGCTCAGATTAACCGAGTCAGCATCCACGACGTGGATGCCGGCACGACGGCGACTTACTTGGTCGCGGGCCGGCAGTACGACGTGCTGTTCGATACCGATAAGGCATTCTCGACCTACATCGAGAACGTGAAGCTGGAATATTCGACCGACAACGGCGCGATCTGGGTCAATCTTCCGCTTCCTGGGGTCGTGAACGGGTTCTGGAGCAGCTCCTTCCGGCTTCCGAATGACATTGGGCTGGATACGATTCTCCTCAGGTTCAGCATGTACTTCGACCCGCTGCTCGGCTCCAGGACCTATTCCGAGAAAATCATGGGCCCTTACAAGGTGCTGCATGCGGTCGACGCCTCGGACTTCACGGCGACGCCGAATAATGACGGTTCGGTGACGCTGCAATGGCACGACAATTCGAATATGGAATCGTATTACCGAATCACCCGTTCCGGGCCTGACGGCGATCGCACGTATCAGGTAACGAACACGAAGGGGAATTATGGACCGCTTCAGTACGTGGACAAACAGACGAATGCTTTGAAGAGTACGATCTATGTGTACGCCTTGACGCCAATCGTCGATCAATATGCCTTGCCGGACGATCTGTGGCTGGGCACCGTATGGGTGACCGTGAAGACGAAGACGCCGATTCGGGACGTGACGAAGGTCGAGATTAATCCCAATATTCCGATCTTGAAGCAGCCCGATGTCATCGTGACCGAGAATGTGCTTGTCGAACCCGATCTTGTCATTGTAAAGCCCGACACGCCGATTCGAGAGTTCGAAATCTATAAGTATTTAGAAGGATATGATCTGAGTATCGGGGATCTGCTGAAGCCATCGGTCAGCGGGGTTAAGCTGGACCAGCGCTCGATAGCGGTGTTGGCCGGGGAGAGCCAGCAGTTAACCGCAACCGTCTCGCCTGCCGACGCAGCCAATCGGAACGTCGTCTGGAGCAGCGACAACAACGAGGTTGCCGTGGTGGATCATACAGGCAAGGTGACCGGCAAGTCGCCGGGCGTGGCAGCCGTGACCGCGAAGACGGAGGTCGGCGCATTCACCGCGGCAGCCGTCGTGACGGTGGTCGCGGACAACGCTGCAGCGCCGCTGCCGCCGGAATTGCCGGTCATCGCGTTCGACGATCTTGCGGGACACAAGGCCGAGGCAGAGGTGAAGAAGGCCGTGTCGCTCGGCATCGTAACCGGCTACCCGGACGGCACGTTCCGGCCGGAGGGCAGCGTCACCCGCGCCGAGTTCGCGAGCATGCTCATGCGCGTGGTCGACTCGACGGATGCAGGAGACCCGCTGACGTTCACGGACAAGGCGGCGATCGGAGGCTGGGCGTTGGAGGCGGTGCAGAAGGCGGTGAAGCGCGGCATCATCGGCGGTTATTCGGACGGCACGTTCCGGCCGAACGCGAACATCACGCATGCGGAGATGGTCGCGATGGTCGTCCGCGCGTCCGGCCTGACGCTCGGCGAGGCGAAGCAGACGGGCTTCGCGGACGATGCGGAGATTCCCGGGTGGGCGAAGCCGGCCGCATCCACAGCGGAGGAGACCGGCATCATCATCGTCGGCGGCCTGCCGGACGGCAAGTTTGCGCCGCATGCCCTAACAACCCGCGCGGAGGCGGTATCGGCTATCGTGCGGATGCTGGAGGCCGCGAAGCAGTGATTGTATGCAGGAAGCCCTGCTTGGAGAGCGCTCCAAGCAGGGCTTCCTGCGTTGTGTGTGTGACTAAGGTTAAGGCTTCAGCTTCACGATGATGGCATTGCTGATCAACCGGCCCGGCTGCGTTAAATATTTGCCGTTGTAGTAGAGGCCGCTGGATGCTCCGCCATCGAGGTTCATCGCCTGATAAGCGCCGGCCTGCTTCATGATGTCGGCCAGCTGCGGGATCGTCGCGCCGCCCGTCGTCAGCAGGATGAGCTTGTGATCCCTCGTGATGCCGAGCGCGCTTCTCGCGCCGCCCCCGGTTAATATTTTCGGATCCCGGAATCCTTCGTCCTCGACATTCAGCGCGACCTTGCCGTTCTCGATCAGACGAGGGCCCGCCTGCAGCGCCCCGTCCATCGTGCCTGTCCGGTACCGCTCGGAGAAGTCCCCTCCGCCGATGATCTCCGCATGATAATTGGTGTCGAAGGTGAACGTTGCGCGGCGTTCGGAGTTGTTGTACAGCAGTTCGCCATCGTTCACGAGGAACCCGTACGGTTTCTTGAAGGCCGTGTCGGTATAGGCATCGAAGAACGTGCCGTTGATCGCCAGAACGGCATCGTTGCGCGCGGCGATTCCCTTCAATTCTTCGACTTGGCCGACTTCATCGCCGGCCAGCGCGATAGCCAGATCGATGCGGGGGTCCAGCAAGGAGACGGTGACCATCTGGACGGTGAACGCCTTCTTGCCGACGACGAACGTCTTCTGCTGATTCGTAATCGCGGGCTTGCCGGCGGTGAGGGAGCCGCGCGGAACGGCAGGCAGGGTAATCGACTTGTCCGGCAACGTGAGCAGCACGGACGAAGAATTCGCCTGCCAATCGAGCTGGACGCCGAACGCGGCGCTGAGCAGCTTCAAGGGCACGTAGGTCACGCCGCTCTCGCTGAACGAAGGCGCGGGGAGCGGAATCAGCGTGCCGTCCTTCGTCTCGGCGCTGGATTCGCCGACGTCGATCGTAACGGTTTTGCCCTGATGCTGGATCTCTATTCGGCCGGTTGCTTGCGACCATTGGACCTTGGCGCCGATGTAGCCGCTGACGAACCGCAACGGGACGAACGTGGTGCTCGATCCGGCGTCGATGTAGGCGATCTGCTTCTCCTTGGCGAAGCTCGGCTCTGCCAGGACGGTGCCTAGCAGGAATGCCGCTAATGCTGCAGTGATGGCGATTCTTTTCATGATGGTTGCGGGACTCCTTCTCTCTCATGCTGGAATTATGGTTCCTCATACGTAGTTATCGGACAAGCATCCCAATATTTGATATCATACACAGGAGGTGTCCGAAGGAATGGTACAAACTTCGATTGTCGTATTCGTCTACGGCACGCTGCGCGAGCACGAGCGCAATCATCATTGGCTGGCCGGTTCCGACCGGCTTGGCGGCGCTTGCTATGCGGTAGGCAGGCTCTACGACACCGGCCTCGGCTATCCGGCGATGACGTTGGAAAGCGGGGGCAGGGTGCACGGCGAGCTGTACCGCGTAACGCCGGCCGTGCTGCGCCTCTTGGATGAACTGGAGGATTATGACGGCGAAGACGAGAACGGCGCCATAATCGAGGACATGGAAGAGATCGCAGCCGGAGGTCGCGACAATGAATATTGGCGCGTCGTCCAGCCGATCTATTCCGATGCAAGCCGGAGCCGTATAGAGGCCTATGTCTATGTGTACCCGGACGCGAAGGCGGCGGGGCTCACGCCGATCGCGTCCGGCGACTGGAAGCGGCATCGAGCATGATCGAACGGCGGGACTACTAAGACTACTGCATCAGGAGGTTCAGCTAACATGGTTGAAACGAACATCAAGTACAAGTATCGATCCATTCCCGTGCCCGGAGGCGGCTTCGTAACCGGGTACGTGTTCCACCCGACCGTCTCCGATATTCTCTATTGCAGGACCGATATCGGCGGCGCGTACCGCTATGACTTCGAGAAGGAGGCGTGGATTTCGCTGATCGATCACGCGACGGATCCGGATGTATGGGAGACGTACCCGCTCTCCCTCGCGCTGGATCGGCACAATCCAAGCTATGTCTACGCGATGGTCGGGCGATCCCCCGTACATAAGATCGCGATATCCGAAGATTACGGCGCGTCTTGGACGTATCGCGATGCCCCGATTATTGATGATACGGGCAACACGGCGTCCATACACGGCAATGCCCCGGGGCGCTCCACGGGGGAACGGCTCGTCGTCGATCCGCACGATTCGAATGTTCTCTATATGGGCACCATGGCGCACGGTTTATGGAAGACCGTCGACCGCTGCAGGAGCTGGACGCGTCTTGCCGTGGCTGCACCTGGGCATGACGCCGAGACGAACATCGCGTTCGTCGCCATCGATCCCTCCAGCGGCGGCGAGGGCGTTCCCTCCAAGCGGCTGATCGCAGCGACGAACGGGCAGCAAGGGTCTCCGGGAGGCAACGTTCGCGGACAGAGCGTATACATTAGCCATGATGCGGGTGCGACGTTCGAGCCGTTGGCGGGAGAGCCTTCGCCCGTGCTGGGCGGTCCAGCGGATTATCCGGGCTACGTCGGGCAGCGGGCTGCCTTCGCGGGCAGCTACCTCTACATCTCTTATGCGGCCTATAACATCGGCTGGTCGCAATGGCATACTTACGGCTGCGATACGGGAAGGTGCTACGACGGCGCGCTTATTCGCTATGAACTGGACGGTCAAGGCGCTGTCAGAGAAGCGCTCGATATGACGCCGCCGAGCGTCATCGATCCCGACTTCCGTGACCCGTCCGCGCCGGAGCGGCGCGTCGGCTACGGGATCGGCGGGATCTGCGAGGATCCGCGGCTGCCGGGCACGTTGGTCTGTTCGACGATCAACGCGCCTACGGACACGATCTACCGCTCGACCGACTACGGCTTGACGTGGAAGCCCATCTTGCATGGTCTTGATGTCGGCGCGATCGACTTCAACGTGCCCTACCATAAGCCGGAGCATAACGGGAACGGTTCGCTGGTCCATTGGATGTCCGATGTCCGGATCAATCCGTTCGACAGCGACATGGCGCTCTTCACTACAGGAGCAGGCATTTTCATGACGAGGAATTTGACCGCTGCGGATCGCGGGGAGCCGGTCATGTGGGCAGGCTGCAACGACGGCGTCGAGGAGACGGTGCATCTCAACATCTATTCGCCGCCTGCCGGGGACGTGCAATTGATCGATATTATCGGCGACTATGGCGGTTTTATTTTCACCGATCTGGACAAGCCTGCAGACAATACGTTCGCCAATGCCGACGGCGACCGCTGGGTCACGGCGATGAATGCGGATTATCCGGACAGCGATCCGAGCTTGCTGGTCGTGACTCCTCGCGGGAATTGGACGGGCAAGACCAAGGGCGGACTGATTCTGTCGCGGGATCAGGGGCGCACATGGGAGCAGCTGGCGAGCCCTGTCGGCGTGAGCGATGCCGTGGACGAGTGGCTGGCGGAATTGGTGAAGCCGAACGTGACGTCGGGCTGGGCGGCGATCAGCGCGGACGGCGAAGCGATCGTGTGGGTGCTCGGGATTCCGGTCTATGCTTCGCGAGCCGTCTGCACGCATGATAGGGGGCAGACGTGGAACCGGGCGCTCGTCTACGATCGGAGCGGGAAGCAGCTCGACGGAGATTCGCTGCCGTTCAAGGTAATGGCAGACCGCGTGAATCCGGACGTGTTCTACGGCTTCAGCGCGAATGTCGACGGCCTAGGCTTCTACGTAAGCCTGGATAAGGGCATGACGTTCCGTCAGGCGGAGGCGCCGGACGGGTTCCCCGAGGTCGACCTCGCCGGGATCGACGGCAGGCAGATCTACGAGATTCGGGTCGAATCCGAACGCGAAGGCGTCGTCTGGCTGGCGATGCAGCAGCATGGGCTGTGGCGCATCTGTCATGATCGCGCGAGGAACGCTTTCGTCGGCAGCAGAGTGTCTCGGGAGGGCGATTCGATCAAGCGGATCGGACTCGGCAAGCCTGCCGAGGGGAGCGACGTCAAGACGCTCTTCACCAGCGGCACGATCCGGGGCGTATACGGCTTCTACCGTTCGCATGACGGCGGCGCGTCCTGGCTGCGGATCAACGACGATAACCACCAGTACGGCGACATTCGTTCGATCTCCGGCGATCCCCGCGTGTTCGGACGAATCTACGTGGCGACGGGCACGAGAGGGATCGTGTACGGCGATGTGGCGGAATAGCGGAGGCCGCAGGTAGCACAGTGTGCCGCTCACGCCTGCATCAACACCCAAAGTAAGGCCTATTCGGCTCTACTTTCGCCCTTCGGCGATCCGTAAACGTGCTTAAGAGCAGAAGTATGGCCCATAAAGCCTTAGTTTGCGAATCGCACTAGCTAGAGCACTCAAAGTAGGCCCAATTCGGCTCTACTTTCGCCATCTAGCCGCCGGCACAAATGCATTGGAGCAGAACTAAGGCCCATAAGGCACTACTTCGCAGATCGCACCTGCTAGACCACCCAAAGAAAGGCGTATTCGGCTCTACTTTCGCCCTTCGGCGATCCGCACACGTTCCTTGGAGCTGAGGGGCTGTCCCGTAGTCATCCATGACGATGCCTGGGACGGCCTCTTCTTCGGTTAGGTACGAATCATTCGATCGAGGACCGCAGCTGCGGAGGCTATGACGCCTAAGGGATGGGAATTTTATAGTTAGAGCCGGTAAAGCGTGGCACTAGTGGGATAATCATCAATCAGGCGCCTCGATGGATAAGCTTCGTCGTACCGATTTCCAAGTCATGCAAGGAATGGTTTGCAACTGTTGTATAATGTATGTATAATCTTTATATAATCATTGTATAACCTTGGTAGAGGCAATTCATTAGGAGGAACCGAGATGAAACAACGAGGATTGGAACGGTGGGGGAACTATATGGGCGGGCCCAAGTCCAAGTGGGCCGTGATCGGCGCCTGGATCGCACTGGTGCTGGTCTTGTCGTTCATGCTGCCGCAAGTGAATGAGGTCGACAATTATACAGGCGCAGACCTGCCGGAATCGACGATGTCCATGGAAGCGAATGCGATTCTCGACGAACAATTCGCGTCCGATTCGGGTCTGCCGCTGCTCATCGTCTGGTACAACGAGGCCGGCATTCCGATGTCCGAGCTCGAAGGCATTCAGGCGTTGTATGCCGAACTGCAGGCGGATCCCCTCGCCGGGCAGCAATCGGTGCCGCCGCTCCATGAGCTGCCTGCCCAAGCGCTGGCTGCTTCGCTCTCCGAGAACGGCAAGTCGCTCGTCACGCCGGTGTTCTTCGATCCCGGGACCGCGACCGAGACGCTCGAAGGCAATTTCGAGCTGATCCGCGAACGAACGGAATCCGCTATGGGGACGAATCCGTACGATACGGTCGGCTTGGACGGCGAAGGCTTGCAGGCCCGCTTTTCCGGCCCCTCCGGCATATCGGTCGACGCGACGCGCCTGTTCGAGTCCGCCGATTTTCGACTCATGATCGCGACGGTTCTCATCATTCTCGTCATCCTGCTGGCGATCTATCGCTCGCCGATTCTCGCAGTCATCCCGTTGGTTGCGGTAGGACTCGCCTATATGGTCGTCAGCCCGCTGCTCGGCTGGATGGTCGAGAGCGGATGGATCGCGAAGGACGGGCAGGCGATCTCGATCATGATCGTGCTGCTGTTCGGCGCAGGGACGGACTATTGTCTATTCCTCATCGCGCGTTACCGCGATATTCTGCAGGTCGAGGACAATAAATACGAAGCGCTCGCAACGGCCGTACGCGAGTCGATCGGCGCGATCGTCATGAGCGGATTGACGGTCGTCGTCGGCTTGGCCGCGCTGGGCTTGGCCGACTACGGGGCATTCCAACGGTTCGCCGTTCCGTTCAGCCTCGGCATCCTGATTACCGGAATCGCCGTTATTACGTTGTTGCCGGCTATGCTGTCGGTACTGGGACGCGCCGCGTTCTGGCCGTTCGTGCCGCGTACGGCAGTGATGGCGCAAGCTCACGCACGCAAGAAGAATAAGCCCTACAAGGAGCCGAAGCCGAGTCACCGAATCATGCGCGCGGTCGGCGATTTCGCGACGAACAACCCTTGGCGGGTCGTCGCGGCAACAAGCATCATCTTAGTCGGGCTGGCAATCGCCTCGACAGGGATCCGTTACAATTACGACTTGCTGTCGGCGTTCCCGGATGAGATGGATTCCTTGGAAGGCTTCGCCCTTATCGAGGAGAATTTCACGGCCGGCGAGCTGGCGCCGGTCAAGCTGATCGTGGATACGGACGGCAAGGCAGTCGATCTGTCCGCCGAACTAGCCGCATTGCCGTATGTTGGCGCTGTAGGCGAGGTGCAGTCCGGCAAGACGAATCCCGACTTCCAATTGTATGAGGTCGATCTGAAGCGTAATCCATACTCGAACGAGGCTATGGAAGATGTCGAGCAGATGAAAGCGGACGTAACAGGATTGCTGGCTGAACACGAGCTGTCCGACGAGGCGTTCTGGATCGGCGGAGAGACCAGCAAGCAGATTGATGAGCGTAATGTGCAGAAGGCGGATGAGATGCGCATTCAGCCCGTCATTATTTTGATCATATTCTTGGTTCTGCTGCTGTATCTTCGCGCCGTCGTGACTTCGATCCAGCTGATGGCCACCGTGCTCGTGTCTTATCTGGCTGCACTGGGAGGCGGCTGGCTGGTCATTACGGGCGTACTCGGGCATGAAGCGATGTCCGGCACGATTCCGCTCTACAGCTTCGTGTTCATTATCGCGCTGGGGAACGATTACAACATCTTCATGATCTCGGATATCTGGAAGAACCGGAAGCGTGGGCAAGGCCATCGGGAATCGATTGCAGGCGGCGTCGCATCGACGGGTGCCGTCATCACGTCGGCGGGCTTGATTCTGGCAGGGACGTTCGCCGTCCTGGCTTCCTTGCCGATTCAGGTACTCGTCCAATTCGGCATCGTGACCGCCATCGGAATCCTGCTGGACACGTTCATCGTCCGTCCGCTGCTCGTGCCGGCCTTGATCACGGTGTTCGGCAAGTGGTCCTACTGGCCGGGCAAGCTGTGGAAGAAGCCATTGTAGGCTGTAGGTGCGATGAGCCGCATGCCCTTAGGGCGTGCGGCTTCAGCGTGTATTGCGTCAATATCGCTGCAGAGTGTCAAGCCGTATGGTGTAATAGAACGAAAGGAGAGGGTGTCCCTCAGCCATTTACGATGACTGAGGGACACCCTCTTTGCTAGTCTTCTATAAGCCTGCATTGTGTCTGAATCACGGCAACAAGTTTTTGAAACGCGTACTTATGATTGACCATGTCCACGGTCATATCTTCCGCCGCCTTCTGATCCATGACAAACAACTGTCCGTTCAATTGGAGAAACATGACTAGCGCCGTGAATGCTGTTCGTTTGTTTGCGTTCTGGAATGGGTGATTCTGCCCAAGAGACTCGAACAGCGCTGCTACCTTGTCATGGAGGCTAGAATATGCATCCTCACCGAACGTTGAAGATTGTGGAAGTAACACGGCGGATTCCAGTAAACCGCTGTCTTTAACACGTATTTGCTCGCCAAGGCTATACTTCTGAATCATCGCAATAATAATGGCAATCACTTCTTGAACCGTAAGATAACGAATCTCCATTTCAACGATCCTTTAGTCCCTTAAGTGTATCGTTGTATTGATCCATGACTTGCGACAGAGTATCGAGGAAGTCAGGACCGATACCAGCAGGCAGCTCGATTTTGTGCGCTCTGCGAATGATAATTGTACCTTCTTCTTCCTTCACGTCGACGTGAACAGAATCCCCTTGCTCAAGGCCAATCTGTTTAAGGGCTTCCGTCATCGTAATACCAAGGCTGTTCCCGATCTTCGTCACTATTCGTTCCATTTCAGACACTTCCCCGCTGGTAGTATCTTCTACTGCAATATTCATCCGTTATAACAATTATACAGTCAGTGCGTGAAGTTGGGGATGGATCATTACGAGGTGCTTGCCAGGGTGACATTCAAATCGTGATTACACCCGTTGAAGCACATGTGGCGTGCTTCGGACAAGGGGTCAAATCCCCTCGCCTCAGCCTCTTCTTCATGTCCTCTCTAGAAGCGAAACTGCAAGTTTCCACTGAGGACATCACTAATTACTAGGGCAGAATCCCGCTCCCGCATATGCTATGCTAGTGCCACAATGGACGAAAGCGAGGGCATAAGGCGCACATGAACAAGAATACGAAGACGCTGTTTAATGACGGATGGGAGTTCGCCAAGAGCGGTCTGGAGGCCTCGGACCACGCGGGCCTTACGTTCGAGCCGGTCGACCTTCCCCATGATTGGCTCATCTACGATACGCTGAATCTGTACGAGAACAGCATCGGCTGGTATCGCAAGCGGATGGACGCGACGACGGCGGGCGCAACGCGGTGGCTGCTGGCATTCGACGGCGTCTATATGGATTCCACGGTGTACGTGAACGGACAATCCGTCGGAGAATGGAAGTACGGCTACTCCGCGTTCGAGCATGACATCACGGATGCGTTGGTCAACGGCATCAACGAGATCCTCGTGAAGGTCGTTCACCAGAGCCCGAACAGCCGCTGGTATTCGGGAGCAGGCATCTACCGGAACGTGTGGCTGAAGACCCGTGCGCAGAGCCATATCGAGACGGACGGCGTGTATATCGCGACCAAGCAGACGGATGCCGGCTGGCAGGTCGAGATCGATACGGAGCTCCGCGCCGCCCAAGACGTTCGACTCGCCCACACGCTGCTCTACCAGGGACAGACAATCGCCGCCGCAGCGGAAAATATAACCGCAAGACCGGGCGTCGGCGCATACAGCCGACAATCGCTCGTGATCGAACATCCGCATTTATGGAGCACGGACGAGCCGCACTTGTACCGGCTTGTGACCGAGCTTCTACCAGCCGGGACGCAATCGGACGGGAATGCCGGACCTGCCGGCGAGGCCATCGAGACCGTCACCCACAACGTCGGCTTCCGCACGGTCGTGCTCGACCCGCAGCAGGGCTTCCTCTTGAACGGCAAGAGGTTGAAGCTTAACGGCGTCTGCGAGCATCATGACTTAGGTGCGCTAGGGGCAGCATTCAACGCATCCGCGCTTCGCAGAAGGTTCGAACTGCTGCAAGCGATGGGCGTCAACGCGATCCGCACGGCCCACAACATGCCTGCGGCCGAACTGATGGATTTGGCGGACGAGATGGGGATGCTCGTCGTGTCGGAAGCTTTTGACATGTGGGAACGCTCCAAGACGCCGCACGATTATGCCCGCTTCTTCAAGGAATGGATGCCGGCCGACGTGAAGAGCTGGGTCAAGCGGGATCGCAACCATCCGAGCCTCATCCTGTGGAGCATCGGCAACGAGATCTATGACACCCATGCGGATGCGAGAGGGCAGGAAGTAACGCGCATGCTCATGGACGAGGTGTACAAGCATGATCCGAAGCGCAATGGGCTTGTCACGATCGGGTCGAACTACATGCCGTGGGAGAATGCCCAGCAATGCGCGGACATCGTGAAGATCGCGGGCTATAACTACGCGGAGAAATATTACCATAAGCATCATAAGGAGCATCCGGACTGGGTCATCTACGGCAGCGAGACCGCTTCAGTCGTGCAGAGCCGGGGCGTCTACCACTTCCCGTTCGAGCAGCCGATTCTGGCCGATGACGACGAGCAGTGCTCGGCACTCGGCAACAGCACGACGAGCTGGGGCGCGAAGTCCGCGGAAGCGTGCATCATGGCGGAGCGGGATGCGCCGTTCTCTCTCGGGCAATTCCTGTGGACCGGCTTCGACTACATCGGAGAGCCGACGCCGTATCATACGAAGAACTCGTACTTCGGCCAGCTCGATACGGCGACGTTCCCGAAGGATTCGTACTACATCTATCAGGCCGGATGGACGGACTACAAGGCGAAGCCGATGGTGCATATTTTCCCGTACTGGGATTTCAGCCCGGGGCAGATGATCGACGTGCGCGTCGCGTCGAATGCGCCGAAGATCGAGCTGCAATTCAACGGGGACACGGTCGGCACGTACGACATTGACCATGCGCACGGCACGCAGCTGGTCGGCTGGTGGAAGCTGCCGTACGCGCCGGGCGAGCTGAAGGCCATCGCCTACGACGAGGCGGGGCAGGTCATCGCGACGGATACGGTACGTTCGTTCGGCGATGCGGCGAACCTTCACCTTCAGCCGGATAAGAAGGTGCTGACGGCGAACGGCACGGACGTGATCTATGTCGAGATCGGCATGGAGGATGCGGACGGCAATCCGGTCGCGAACGCGAACAACCGCGTGCATGTCGTGGTGTCGGGAGCGGGACGGCTGATCGGGCTCGATAACGGCGACAGCACGGACTACGACCCGTACAAGGGGCTGAGCCGGAGGCTGTTCAGCGGCAAGCTGATGGCGATCATCGGCGCGACGCTCGAGCCGGGCGAGATCCGCGTGGACGTGTCTTCTCGCGGGATGGCGAGCCAATCGGCGGTGCTGCAAGCGGCGGCGGTCGAGGGCGGACCGGTCCAGGGGGTAACGGCACGCACGGCGAATCGCGAGCTGCCGATCGTGAGCGGAAGCGCGGACGAGCTGCCGCTGCGGAAGATCGCGATCTTGAGCGAGAATGGCCAGCTGTTCGACGAGGCCAGGCAGGAGATGATCGTCCGCGCGGAGCTATACCCGGCTGACGCCTCCTATCGCGATGTAGAATGGCGCGTCGTGAATGCGGCCGGCATCGAGTCGAATATCGCGCGCGTGGAGGCTTCAGGCCTCGAAGCGAAGGTTACCGCGCTGGGCGACGGCGAGTTCCTCGTCCGCTGCATGAGCAAGAACGGCACGGACAAGACGAAGATGATCGCGCAGCTGGAGTTCAAGGCAACCGGACTAGGCACGGCGTATAAGGATGCGTACGGCTTCATCTCGGGCGGTCTCTACGACTGCACGAAGGGCGAGGTCGGCAACGGCAACGAACGCGGCGTGGCGACGAGCCGGGACGGCGAGACGCATGTCGGCTACCGCGCCATCGACTTCGGGCCGTACGGATCGGACACGATCACGATTCCGATCTTCGCGCTGTCGAGCGAGCCGTATGCGCTGCAGATCTGGGAGGGCATGCCCGATGAAGCAGGCAGCGAGCTGTTGGCGGACGTCGTCTACCAGAAGGAATCCCGCTGGAACGTGTACCAGGCGGAGACGTACAGGCTGTCCAAGCGGCTCTCCGGCATAAGCTCGATCTGCTTCGTCCTGCAGCAGAAGATCCATATCAAGGGCTTTTCGTTCGAGCGGCAGAATCGAGCGTTCGAACAGAATCAAGCCTTAGACTGCGACCAGCTCTACGGCGATACGTTCATGCGGAAGGATCGCGGCGTAGAGGGCATCGGCAACAACGTGTCGCTGTCGTATGCGGAGATGGATTTTGCGGCGGGAGGCGCTTCGAGAATCGTTATCTTCGGTCGATCCCCGATCGATAAGAACACGATCCAGATTCGGTTCGAAGGCACAGAAGGCGAGAGCAGCCAGCTCGTCGAGTTCACCCATTCCGACGGCTATGCGGAGCGTGCGTTCGAGCTGGAGCGCGTGACAGGCGTTCGGAAGGTGACGTTCATCTTCCTGCCGGGCAGCAACTTCGATTTCGGCTGGTTCCGATTCGAACGATAAGCATGACATTGAAGCCGCACAGCCTCCAAGGGCCGTGCGGCTTCAATGATTACCCCTTCGGCCTAACCAGCAGGGCGGCCAGCAAGGAGAACACGATGGCAGCCGAGATGCCCGCGCTGGTCACCTTGAATATTCCGGTAATGACCCCGATCCAGCCGCTCGTCTTCAATTCCTCCAGCGCGCCGTGTACCAGGGCGTTGCCGAAGCTGGTAATCGGTACGGAAGCGCCGGCTCCTGCAAAATTGACCAATGGGTCGTACAAGCCAAGCCCGTCGGCAATGGCCCCCAACACCACGAGCAGCGTCATCGTATGCGCGGGAGTGAGCTTGAATGCATCGAAGCATACTTGCCCGAATACGCATATGGCGCCGCCTACGAGAAATGCCCATACGAATATCATGCTGGATTCCCTCCTGCCTCGATGGCTACTGCATGCGCGATACAGGGGATACTCTCTCCTTGCTGGAATGACAGCGGCGATAAGAGCGCCCCTGTCGCAACGACAAGCATGCGCCTGATTTCGCCCCTCTTCATGCGCTTGAGCAGATGCCCGTAAGTGACGACGGCCGAACAGCCGCAGCCGCTCGCTCCCGCCTGCACCATCTGGCGGTCATAGTCGTAGATCATCATGCCGCAGTCGGCATACGTCGTCCGATGAATCGGGATGCCGTGCTTCTCGAACAGCTTGCAGGCAAGCTCATGGCCGATCTTAGACAGGTCGCCTGTCACGATAAGATCGTAATGGCCGGGATCGATCCGCAGGTCGCGGAAGTGGGCCTCGATCGTGTCAACCGCCGCAGGTGCCATGGCAGCCCCCATGTTGAACGGGTCCGTAAGCCCCATATCGACGACTCGTCCGACGGTCGCCGACGCGACAACGGGTCCGTCCCCTTCCTTCGAGACGATTGCCGCGCCGGCGCCGGTCACGGTGTATTGGGCGGTCGGCGGCTTCTGCGAACCGTACTCCGTCGGGTAGCGGAACTGTTTCTCGACGCTGGCATTATGGCTGCAGGTGCCTGCCAGTATATAGTCGGCAGCTCCGCCGTTGACGAGCGCGGCAGCAAGAGCCAAGCTCTCCATCGAAGTCGAGCAGGCGCCGAATACGCCGAGATAGGGGATCGACAAGGTGCGGGCGGCGAAGCTGCTGCTGATGATCTGATTCATCAGATCGCCGCCGATATAGAATTGAACCTGCTCCTTGGTCAAGCCTGCATTCTCTATTGCCAATTCCGCCGCTTCCTCGAGCAGCACCTTCTCTGCTTTCTCCCAGCTCTTCTCCTCCAGCATCGAATCGCCGTGTATGATATCGAAATCGCGGGCGAGCGGCCCTCTTCCTTCGAAGGGACCGACGACGGAGGCGGATGAACGAATGACCGGTTTACGCTCGAAGACCCAGCTCTGGTGTCCTGTCAGCATCTCAGTGCGCTCCCCCCGTGCCTTTGAATACCATCGTAACGATGCCGACGATGAATGCCGCCGTCGTGCCGAATACGATGACCGGCCCTGCAAGCTCGAACATTTTGCCCCCAACACCGAGGACGATCCCTTCGCTGCGGTGTTAGATGGCTGCGGAAGCCATCGAATTCGCGAATCCCGTGACGGGAACGGCCGATCCGGCACCCGCCCATTGGGCCAACTTATCGTATACGCCGAGGCTCGTGAGGATGACGGATAGGAGGATCAACACCGCTACGGTAGGGTTGGATGCCTTCTTCGGGTCGAAACCGCCCCAATGTATGAACATTTCTTGAATCGCCTGTCCGATTGCGCAGATCGTTCCCCCGACCAGGAATGCGCGAATGCAGTTCTTGACGATCGGCCGCTTGGGTTCGGCTTGCTTGGCGAGCGCTTGATATTCCAATTGAATGGGCGTCGTATTTTTCAACTTGTTGTTCGCCATGGTTCGCAGCCTCCAGATTCGCTTCAGTTAGCTTTTAAGCAGCGGCTTGATTTCCGCAATGACACGTTCCAGCTCTTGCGAGCAGGCTTCGTACATCTTTTTGGCCGTCGGTTCCCTAGTGGACAGGCTGAACAGTTCAAGATCCGCTTCGCATTTTTTCAAGACCGCCAGCAGCGCAGCCTTCTTCTGGGGCTTGGGTACTTGGAGCTTGTCATCGAACAGATCGACATACAGCTGCCCGTACGCGTCAATCTGGCCAAGAAATACATTGTCGACCGTGACGCCGATTTTCTCCAGCTCCGTATGCAGCCACTCCCGGTTCAGTCCCATCGTAGCCAAGGGTTCATCCAAGATAACGCCGTCCATGATGACGGCCTGAGGTTCTTGCTCATTGACGGTCCGGATGTTTAAGTCCCTGGGGGTCAAGGGCTGGTTCTCTTTGGTGAGCAGCACATTGATTAACCCGTTCTGCTCCATGACCGCGAATTCCACATCCGCCGTGCGGAATATGTTTTTCCCCCTTAGATTTTCCAAAAGCTCGTCAGCGGTAAGCCGTTCCTTCTTGAGGTTGTCCTCCAGAATTTTGCCGTCTTTAATCAGTATGGTTGCCCTGTTGTCGATGAAGTCCCTAGCCTTCTTACTCTTGAGCGTCAACAGTTCGATGCCCAGCGTCACGAGCACCCACACCGCTAAGGAGACGATTCCCAGATACCAGTTCGCTTCCAGGTCCAATGAGATGTAAGCTGCCATGCTGCCGATAGTGATCCCTGTTATGTATTCGAACAAGGAGAGCTGAGAGACTTGTCTCTTGCCCAGCAGCTTCGTCATCACGAATAGGACGGCTACCGCTAACAATGTTCGCAAAACGGTCAATACCCAGTCCGGCATCCTCACAGCCCCTTTTCCAGTTGATGGCAGCCACGCTACACTATAGCAGGATTCGTCAGAGAGCCTTCTCTTATTCATGGCGTCCCGAGATGGATTCGGATTCGTATTGCGGACATTGATCTTGGAGAAAATGTGCTAGATCGCAAGCAAGCGGCGATAACGAAGGAGGTGAGGATGGATGACCGTGGCATCTCAAGTGAAAACATGCGTAGCTTCTCTGAAAAGCGCGCAGGCGAGTCTGGAGCAGTTCGCGCTCAGCACGCAGAATCAGGAAGCGAAGACGCTGTTCGAGAACGCTGCCCAAGATACGCAGCACATCATTGATCAGGTGCAAAGCCGGGTTCAACAATTGGAGAACGAAGAACCGCAGTACAAAGGTTTCTAAGCGCTAGCGAACGCAACCCAAAAAGCTCTATACGCTGCTGCAGCTTCGGCAGGTATGGAGCTTTTTCTTCGCGCGTATGGATGATTAGAGTTCCTGTCCGGTTCTGCCGCTGTACGCATGCGAGTGCGGGATCGTGCCGTTCACGGTCGTCATTCCTTGGAAAAGATGATAGTGTCCCCCTTGGGGGAACGGGATCGCTGGCCCGGTCGTGCCCCTGATCACATGCGTGTGGCCGTCGTCGAACGAGGTGCTCGTATAATACTCGTGCGTATGCGGAACGCCGCTGGGGGCCGGCGCTGTCTCGCCCGCATACCGATGGCGATGTCCGACATCGACGGTGGTCACGCCTGCGATTGCGTGAATATGAACGGGCCTTCCGTTCCATGTCGTAATATATAAGCCGTGCGCGTGCTGGCCGTGCTGGTCATCCGAATGATAGACGAACCCGGTAACCGGGATTTCCATCAGCAACACATCCTCTCCTGATTGCTGCAGTGCAGTCGGGATAGTCTATGCGAATGCTTCGGTTCGGGCGACTCTTATCCGGCTCGAATCAGGGCTTGCCGCTGATCCCGTAGAAGAACAGGTGAGCCATGGCGTCCAAGAATTTTTCCATATCTCCGCTCTGCTCCGCCATCCGCAGGATCAAGTCCTGCTGAAGTTGGAACAGCTGCATGAAGGCGAGGACATGGTCGACCTCGATGGCCGCCGAGATTTCCCCCCGATCCTTCCAATCCTGGAGCATGCCGATTAACAGAGGAAGGGACCGCGCGGTATATTCCTGCTCGATGGATCGGGCCAGTTCAGGGTCGTCGTGCAGCAGTTCCTTCATCAGACGCGGCGGAAAATAGTCGAACGACTCCTTCTCCATCGCAAATATCCGCACGACCATATCCTTCATGGGGAGTTTCTCCTGCAGCAGCTCCTCATACTCGCGGCGGAACTTGTCCATATACGCCTTGAACACTTCGCGGAACAGCGCTTCCTTGCTCCCGAAGTGATTGTAGATCGATACTTGCGATACGTCAGCGGCCTTGGCGAGATCTGCGATGCGGATTCGCTTCGGCTCCGTAGTCCGCATCAGTTCCAGCGCGGCGTTCATGATTTTCTCTTTGAGCATCGCGGCTCGTTTCTCAAATCCGTTCATCGGTCGAACCCCTCTTGATTGGTGAAATATATATCACGCAATATTTCATAAGTCATTGACGTTTCGTCAGTTCGAGTATAGTATAACATATGAAATCAATGACTAATAATATTTCATGAATTGAGCTGGAGGTGCTGTTATGTTAACGGTCGAACGGCTGACGAAGCGGTTCCGTAACGGGAAGGGCATCTTTGACGTATCGTTCTCGGTGAGAGAGGGCGAGGTGTTCGGATTCCTCGGACCGAACGGGGCAGGGAAGTCGACAACGATCCGTCATATCATGGGCTTCATGAAGCCTGAGCAAGGATCTGTGCAGGTGAACGGGCTGGATACTTGGAAGGAGCAAGGCAAGGTACAGGCTTATGTCGGGTATTTGCCGGGCGAGATCGCGTTCATCGAAGGCATGACGGGCAAGGCATTCCTCGACTTCATGGCCGATATGCAAGGCGTGAAGGACCGGACCAGACAGGCGCGCCTCATCGACCGGCTGCAATTCGACGTGCATACGCCGATTCGCAAGATGTCCAAGGGCATGAAGCAGAAGGTCGGCATTGTCGCGGCTTTCATGCATGATCCTGCCGTCATCGTTCTGGATGAGCCGACGTCCGGCCTTGACCCGCTCATGCAGCGTGTGTTCATCGAGCTCGTGCTGGAGGAGAAAGCGCGCGGGAAGACGTTCCTGATGTCGTCGCACAGCTTCCCGGAGATCGAACGTACCTGCGACAGAGCCGCGATCATCAAGGACGGCGTTATCCTGACAGTCAAAGACATTCGCGAGCTGCAATCGATGCAGCGCAAGCTGTTCGAGGTCACGTTGGACAGCTTGGAGGATGCTGCTGCCTATCGGAATTCCGGGCTGGCAGTCGAGTCGCATGAAGGGAATCGCGTACGGGTGGCCGTGCAGGGCAATTATGACCATTTTGTCCAGACGACGGCTCGCTACAAGGTCCACAACATCGATGTGTACACGCAGAATCTCGAGGATGTGTTCATGAATTACTATGAGCGGGAGGAGGCGGCGAAATGAATGGAACGTTGTATAAGCAGATGATGAAGGTGAACCTGAAGAGCTTCATGAACTATTCGATCGGATCGGCCTTCTATATCCTGCTCATATTCGGGCTGTATCCGAGCATCGCCGGCAAGACCGAGGCAATCGACGAGCTGGTGCAGTCGATGCCGGAAGGCGTAGGGAGAGCGTTCGGCTTGACCGGGTTCGACAGTGCGGAGGCATTCATATCGGGTGAATACTACGGGCTAATCCTGGTGCTGATCCTCTCGATCGTATGCGTGCAATTGTCCACGCAATTAATGGCGAAGCTGGTGGACCAAGGATCCATGGCCTATCTGCTAGCGACGCCGACGACCAGAGGGAAGGTGGCCTTCACACAAGGCTGCGTGCTCGTGACCGGCCTCGTCCTGATCATCGCCGTGACGACGATTGCCGGTCTCATCGGTAATAGCTGGTTCCTCGGCGGGGAGTATCCGTTCGATATAGCCAAGTTCGTGCTGCTTAACGTCTCTGCCTTGCTGTTGTTCTTCGCGGTCGGCGGCATCGCCTTCCTCATATCGGCGCTGTCGAATGACGAGAAGCGGGCGCTCGGCCTGTCCGGGGGAATCACCTTCGGCTTCTTCACGCTGGACCTGCTCGGGAAGATCAGCGATTCCATCGCTTGGATGCGCAGTCTCTCGATCTTCGCCTTGTACCGCCCGAGCGAGATTGTCAGCGGGAATCAAGAGATGCTGCTGCCAGCCGTCCTGCTCTTCGCAATCGGTACCGCCGCATTCGGACTTGCGATCGCGGTGTTCAGCCGCCGTGATCTGCCATTGTAGCGAGCGCTAAGCAGCGTATAGAGAGAGCCCCCGATTATGGTATAATGAATGTTGGGATTATTCCGACTCGTATACCATCATTTGGGGGTTATTCATTGCGAGAAGGCCGAGCAGTTCTGCAATCAGGAATAGCTAGAGAGGATGAGACAGCGACATGAAGCCGATCACTAAGCAGCAGGTCGAAGCGGCGCTTCGTACGTTCACGGGTGCGGATGCCTATGTGCACAGCGAGGCGACATCCTTCGTCTTCGTGCGCAATTTCAAGATTCATATTACCGATGCATACGTAGCAGGGGAGGGCCCTTATCGGGTCGCGCTGCGCTTCGACGGCCAAGGCTGGCTGCGGACGGAAGCACTCACGCATTATGAGGTAGACGAGCTGGGCCGCCTCATCCTTGCAGGCTATGACGACCGAGGCCGAATGAACGCAGCCCTGCACCTTGGAAAGGAGCCGTTCTCGGAATGAGCATCGACTATCGGAACAAGAAGCTGCTCGCCGTATTCGCCCATCCGGATGACGAATCGTTCATCTGCGGCGGCACATTCGCGAAGTACGCTAGCCTTGGCGTCGACATGACGCTGGTTAGCGCGACGCGCGGCGAGATGGGCAGGCGCATGGGCAATCCGCCGTATCTCAATCGCGAGACGATGGCCGGCGCGCGGGAGTTGGAGTTGCGGCAAGCTTGCGAAGTGCTAGGGTTCCGCAAGCTGGCATTCCTCGATATCCGCGACAAGACGGTCGAATTCTACGGCGAGGATCGGTTGACTGCGCGCGTAGAAGCGATCATTCGCGAGGAGAAGCCGGACGTGGTGCTCACGTTCCACGAGCGCTACGGCGGACATCCCGACCACTGCGCGATCGGCAAGGCGACGACGGCGGCGTTCAACCGGGCGGGGCTCGCAGGCAGTGCACTCTACTTCATTTCGTACGGCGACGCGATGGAGCGTCCCGAGCAGTTCGGGTATACGAAGCGCGATGTCATCAAGGTAGACGTAAGCGCGCATCTGAAGGCAAAGCTCGCTTCGTTCCGCGCGCATCGCTGCCAGACGGAGATCGACGAGTGGGTATGGCAGTCGGATAAGCAAGCGCTGGCGCGGTTCGGGAAGTACGAATACTTCACGAAAGGGAACACGGCAGCGCCGACCCGGGATTACGGGGATCTGTTCTAGCAGCCCGCTGCACGGGCTGTGCGCTTGGGGGGAGTTTCGATGAAGAAGAAGCCAGTCGCAGATCGGCTTCGCTGGGCTGCGGAGATTCTTAGTAAGGAGTTGAAGCCTTCCGATCGATTGCTGGAGATCGGGTGCGGCAACGGGGCATTGGTCTCATGCATCGCGCCGCATTTGCAAGAAGGCAACATCGTGGCGATCGATCGTTCGGCAGCGATGATCGAGGCCGCCGTGAAGTTGAATGCCGAAGCAGTCGCGTCCGGCCATGCCGAATTCAAGGCGTCCGATCTGCTGCAGGCCGATGTTGATGTAAGCGGCGGCAAGTTCAACAAGGTGTATGCCGTCAATGTCAATCTGTTCTGGACGGGCGCCGCAAGAGCGGAATTGGAGTGGATCAAGGACCGGTTGCTGCCGGGCGGCGCTGTCTTCTTGTTCAATCAGCCGCCGACCGCCGACCGGATTGATCTGACCGCCGGGCGGATGAGACAGGCGCTATTGGAAGCGGGCTTGTCGGTCAGGCCGCTTCTCGCGGACCGGCGGCCGAAGGTGCCGGTCGTCTGCGTCATCGGCGACCTGCAGAATTAGCGAATAAGCGCGCACAGACAGACACCCGCAGGGCGAATGCCCCTGCGGGTGTCTGTCTGTGCGGCTAACCGCGTGCGGGCAGAACAGAGCAGTTGATCGCTACTCAACGCTCGGCAAGAGCCGAGCTGGCTAACATTTGGATCACCGTGTTATCCATCGGAGGGTTGTGCAGCCCGGCCCGGACGTCGCGGTAATACCGCTCCAGCGGCCGCTTGCGCTCCAGGCTGGCTGCGCCAACGATCCGCATGGCCAGATCCACGATGCGGATCGCGCTGTTCGTGGCGACGTATTTCGCCAGTCCGAGCTCAGGCCGCAGCGAAGACCGGTTGTCCGCCTCCCGGTCCCAACGATCAGCAGCCGCATAGAGCAGGGAACGGGCGGTGCGCAGCTCGGCCTCCATCTCGCCGATCGCGTGCTGTACGGATGGGAGCGCCGCGATCGGCTCCTTCATCGTATTGGGCTGGTATGAGCGGGCAAATGCCAGCGCATAGTCGCGCGCCGCGAGCGCGATGCCCATGTAGCACGCCGGGATGTGCAGCAGCCATCCGCCGCCGTCATCGATGCCCTGTCTGCCGCCCAGCCGCATACGCGCATCTACCCAGACGCCATCCAGCACAACGTCATGGCTGCCGGTCGCCCGCATGCCGAGCGTATCCCACGTCTCCACGATCGTTACCCCGTCCGTCCGATGAATCAGAAAATCATCCGCGCGATCCTCATCCGGCACAAAGGCCGACACGACGAAGCGGTCAAGGATCGGCGAGAGCGTGCTGAACGTCTTGCGTCCCGTAATCCGCCACCCGCCGTTATCGGCGATTGCCGTCGTCTCGGGCTTGCCTCCGCGGCTCGGACTTCCGGATGCCGCTTCGCTGGCGAACGTATTGATCATCGCGCCGTCCGTCACGACGGCACGGCAGAGCTCGGCGAAGAGCTCCTCCGGCCATTTGCGCGTCGTGCGCAGATGCAGCATCTGCCCGATGTGCCAGCCGAATGCCAGCGCGGTCGAGCCGTCGCCGTAAGCAAGCCGCTCCTGCAGCTGGACTAGCTCATATAAGCTTGCTTCATCGCCGCCGTATGCGCGGGGCGTCGTGAGCTTCAACAATCCTGCTTCGCGCAGGTCAGCTAAATTATCGAAGGTAAATCACGCCCCCAGATCATGCGCGGCTGCCCGTTCCGCGAACCGTGCAGCCAGCCCCTCTGCCTGAAGGACGCGAGCCCGTTCTTCCTCATTGCGGATATAGGTATCGATGTATCGTGCCATCTATGACCGACTCCTCTCTTCTGCCATTATAGCAGTTGATCGCCGGCCTTCCCAACTTCAACGCCCGCAGCGCTTCATGATCCATTCTCTCTTCATTCGAAAGATTACTCCTATACTACAAAAGAGCGGGTTACGGACGCAATCAAGATTAATAGCTATTCGTCCTGCACGATTCGATAGTCTATTAGGCGGTATTGGCTCGCGATGCGTGGGGGATATTGATGAGATCTGCAGACGTATGTTGCGCGGAATCCACTGCTGCGTTCGACGGCAGCGCCTCGCTTCATCCGAGAGGATTCATGCCTGCCGCGTCGAACTATCGAATTAAGGAATTCATGCTAGGGAGCGCGCACGCAGTTCGGATCTGCCTGCTTGCAGGAGTCGAAGTTCGCATCACCTGACTGTAGTTCGATTCTGCCGAATTGGAGCACAGAACTGGCTATCCATGTGTGCGAAGTACCACTCTAATTCGACGAATCCGCATTATCGCATCGTCAGCGTAATCATAAGCTGCCGCAAGTCGTCTAATTCGAATTAGACAACACGAACATGCGAGGAGTTGACCGAGATGAAGAAAAAATGCGTGCATTACGGCTGCGATCAGCCGGTCTACTACGAGGGCGCAACCTTATGCGCGGCGCATATTCAGCAGGAGAACGCGAGATACAAGGTTGAGGGCGATAACTTCGTAGGCAGAGTTCTGTTCTATATCGGCGTCGCGGAGATTGCGGCAAGCGTCATTCTGGCAATTGCGCTGGGCTTCCGAATCGGTGCGTATGATAGCGGATTTGCGCCGGGGACTTTCTTCCCGATCTTGATCGGCGGGATCGTGACCGGCATGCTGTTGATCGGCCTGGCAGAGGTCATCCGGTTGCTGCAGAAGATCAGCGATAAGTAGGGGAAGGAAATCAATATGACATTAATGCCGATCTCGTTCGCAGACTCATACGCAAAGCAAGGCATGCCATCGATGTTTTACCCGATGAAGTTACGTGAATGAGCAGAGTCGATAGCAGAACGGGCATCCCACAGAGGATGCTCGTTTCTTCGAAGGGCTGTGAGGGAGGTTGAGAGCATTGCACAACCAACGCATTACAATGCTGTTGTTACTAATCGCATGTTGCATAACGATGACGAGCTGCAGTACCGACTACCCTAATCAACCATATACTGGACGCCATTTGAGTATCGGTGTCATCGGTGTGCCACCTTACATAGAAGAGTCTGATAAGGTCACGTTTGTCTCCATAGACTTTGAAGATATGGTTCGTATAACGCCCGACAGGTATGACGCGATATGGATTATGAACGAACGGCTGGCAGAAGCCGCGAGCAGTAAGTACTCGAAGGTTTATTCGCGATTGGGATTTCCCGCAATCTTCATCGGCGCCAACAGCTTAACCCCATTTTTATCAGCGGAAATCGATTTTCGACCACATGCATATGAACGAGGAACATCTTACGCAATAGGGTTCGCCAATGGCTTGCAACACGGATGGGGACTCTATAACGATGAAGTGAACGAGGAAACGATTCAATTGTTCTACGCAGAGCTCCTAAGGTTCATCGAACAAACAGATAGATTTTGAATGTATGCGCGGGGCATGACACGATATGTCATACCAGTTCGATTATGATGGACGCAGGACATGAAGGGAGTGTAGGAAGATGAGATTAACAGTCGCCGCAAGTGACGATAAGAATCAGGCAGTGCTTGAGCTGGCGAAAAAGCGTTTCGAGGAGAAGCACAGCGGAGCGGAGATCGAAATCGTGGCGCTGCCGAGAGAAATCATTGCACGAGCCATACAAGCGGGCAATCCCCCCGACTTGCTTGACTGGGACGGGCTTAATATCGGAAGCCTGCTTGATCGGGAGGTTGTGCGGGATCTCGCTCCGCTTATGGAAGACGGATCCTTCGACCTATCGGACTTTTATCCGTCCGCACAGAATGCCGTATCGGATAAAGGGCGGATCGGCGCGATTCCGGTCATGGCGGAGGTGCCGGGGGTCTTCTATAACAAATCCCTGTTCGATCAGCACGGTATCGCGTACCCGCAGCCGAATTGGACTTGGGACGATTTTGTGAAAAAAGCCCGGATGCTGAACAGTTATGATGCGGATGGCGAAGTGGTGCGCTATGGGGCGTATTTGGTTCCGAGGCTGCTTCCGGTCGAACCGCTGGCGTGGAGCCGCGGCGGTTCCTTTTTATCCGAGGATGGGAAGAAGGCCGGCGGTTATCTGGATTCCCCGGAGACAGCGGAGACGATTCGAAGGTATCTGGAGATGTATCACCCGCTTGAAGTGACGCCGTTCGAGGATGTCGGCGCGGACACGTGGATGGCGTGTTTCAGGCAGCAGCGCATGGCGATGTACTATGATGCGAGCTGGGCGATCAAGCCGATGGGAACGGAGCACCGGGAGCGATTCGGCGTCGTCATGCCGCCGCGCATGGGAGAGGAGCCGCTCTGCAACATTGTGCAAGTCTACGGCTACGCGATCTCCGCCCAATGCCGGAATGTGCCGTTAGCTTGGGCATTCCTTCAGGAAGCCGCTTCCCCGCACACCGAATCGGGCCAAGAGTGGGCCAAGCATAATCTCGCGGTGTCGCGCACTGTGGCTGTAGCAAGCGGGCAGCAAGCCGATCCGTTGTACCGGCCATTCCTGGAGTCGCTGCAGCATGCCAAGCAGGGGGCCTTCGATGTATCGGGCCTTCGCTTGTGGGATTATTGGAACAATGACGTGTTTCAAGAATGGATTCTCCGCGAAAGCAGGATCAACGTGGAAGAACGGCTCGGCCGCATCGCCAGAGCGTACGACGACAGCCATTAGAAGCGAGAAGGTGTGGTGGACATAATGGGGAATATGCATCGGATTCTATGGTTCGACGAACAAATCCGTTATGGCAAATACCCGAACAGCGGCCATCTTGCGGAGCGGTTCGAAATATCCGTTCGACAGGCTTGCAGGGATATCGAGTATATGACGGATTCGCTTCGCGCGCCGTTGGCGTATAACGCCAAGCGGCGTGGTTACCAGTACGCGGATCGAACCTATGCGCTGCCCGCGCTTATGCTGACAGCGTCGGACATCCAGATGATCCGGGACATCATCAGTCATCTGGAGCATACGGCAAGCTTGTTCGGGTCGACTGCCTTTTCGGATCGAGCGGTGGGATTGCTGCAGCACATCATCTCGCAATCATCGATGGATGATCGAGTGAAATAATAGAGGCTGCCGGATTCGGCAGCCTCTTGTTGAATGATTGGGGAAATCGCAGTCTCGCCTAGCGTGCGCATTTAGCTGCATTTCCTACCATTATTTTTGGCCGTTTTCTCCCATTCTGGGAATTAGTGTAAATAAATACCGCTAATTCGAGCGATAGAAGCATTATCGGGAAAAAGGCCGAAAATAGTTGTACTTTTTTACACTATAGACGAAAAAGGCGTAATCGCTGAAAAATAAATGTATGATTTGGCCTTATTCTTGCTTCGTGCCGCGTTGCGGCGCTAGTGTTCGATAGATGGGAAAATGATTTCGAGCGCTATTGTTAGTCTAGCGGAGGGTAAAACATAAGTCTATAAAATTATTGCAATACCATGTAAAGTTGTTGATGACCTGGCAGGGATCCAATGCGAGTGGGGGATTAACTTGGCATCTCATGAAATATTGTCTAAGGCTGCTTCATCCTACGGCTTTGATGTTGAAACTTTAACTTGGATTAGCCATACCACGAACGAAGTGTACCGATTTGCCAAGGATGCCAAGCCATACATCTTACGACTGTCCGCGAAGCCGGCTGAGGATGCGAATAACATCGAAGCAGAGGTTCGCTGGATACGCTACTTAGCCGAGAACGGCGTGCAGGCTTCGTTGCCGATTCTAACGACGGATGGCCGATTAACCGCGATATGCAAGGACAAAGAGCATTGTGCGATTGCGACGGCATTCGAATGGGCGCCGGGAGTCACTTTTAATCAAGCGCCGCAATTGTGGGGGCCCTCGCTGTTCAGGCAGTGGGGAGCATTGATGGGGAAGATGCATCGGCTCACGAAATCGTATACCCCCTGGGATTCCGATCGGATGAGGGCCGGTTGGAGTCCTGCGCAGATCGATAATCCTTATCTGCGTGAAGGGGATTATCGCATTCTGCTGGATCGCTTGCGTTCTCATGAGCGCAACCTAGCGAATCTCCCTATAGACGATCGATCCTATGGGCTGATTCATCATGATTTCCACCCCTATAACTTTCATATCGAACAGGGCAGTATGACGGTGTTCGACTTCGATGACGCAATATACGGCTGGTTCGCGCTGGATATCGGAATCGCGGCCGCGCATGCCGTCTGGTGGGGTTCACCGGAACAGGATCGACATTCCAAGCGTGCATTCGCAGAGCGGTTTATGGATGCGTTCCTAACAGGCTACTTGAAGGAGAATGCCCTGGACCCGTTCTGGATCCAACAGATTCCCGTGTTCATGGATTACAGAAATATTAGCTCTTACTTCTGGTGGTTGAGCGGCTGGGACGGCGAAGAAGGACGGCTCTCGGAAGTCCAGAAGCGTGCGATTGCTTACGCTGCCTCGCTCATTCAGCAAGACTTGCCTTTTGATGGATGCGACATACGACTATAATCGTTGTTTCGCTTGCAATCTGATATTCGGCGTGCTTATGCTGGATGCGTTGAGCAATAATGGGGTATAGGGAGGTCCGCCGTCATGGAAGCATCAATGCTCCATATACGAGCGAAGGTTGAGGAAGTAACGATTGGCTTGAAGACGGGAAACTTGCGTTCATCAACCATAAGTTGATTGAGCATCAGATTCCATGCGCAAGATTGATTGCGTTCGACAGAAGCGATTCCGGCTTTCCGACCGGTTACTTGCTCGCGGAATGTCTGCGCGGCGTAACCGCCGATCGAATTACATATAGCGGGGAATCGGGAAAGGGATTGTATGCAAAACGACAGTTCTATGCGTGATTTCGATGTCTTAGAAAACACCTTTCATGTCTGGATCGGTCTGGATCATTTGGATTATTTCTATGGTCACTCTAGGGATGATGGCACAATGCAATACGTTAAGGAAACCATCGATTTAGGGTAGGGGATAGCGATGATGCGAGATAAAGAACTTGTAGTAAAAGTCATAGGTTTCATTATTCAGCCAAATGAATCAGGGGCGTATGATATTCTTGGCTTTTTAAGCGTACCAGGCGTGCCATATCGGTTAGTCGGCGGGAATGTAGACCGCGGGGAAAATCTCGAAGAGGCATTGGTACGAGAAATCGTCGAGGAATCAGGATTGAAGGATCTAACGATAGTAAGGAAACTTGGCATTCAGAAGTACTATAAGGAATATATTGATGCCAATGTCGAAAGACATGATTATCTTTTGACTCCTAATCGTACCTTGCCGGAAAGTTGGGAACACACAGTAACTGGTGGCGGCGGCGATGATGGAATCGTTTTTAGATTCAAGTGGCTCAATCGAGATGAACATGAAGTAATCGATCCGGAGTTTAGGAATTGCTTAAACAAAGAATACATACAAGAATTGTTTAACTGAGGCACGGGAGGAATGCAATTGTCAGTCTAAATCGCGTGTGCTGGGCTAAACAAAATGAAAAGGCATTGCTTGATGTGAAGGCAATAATAACAGCCCCTGTCACTCCGGTAGGAGAGTCAGGGGCTGTGCCGTCTTATGCCTTATAAGGGTCAATCGTCTGGATCGTGCCGTCTGCGTTATAGTGCAGCTCCGTGAACTTCACGCTGCGCTTATGGTTGATGCCGTCCGACATGGAGCAGTCATGGTAGAACAGATACCACTTGCCGTCGAATTCGACGATCGAGTGATGGGTTGTCCAGCCAAGGACAGGTGTCAGGATCGTACCTTTGAATTCGAACGGTCCCTTAGGGCTGTCGCCTACGGCATAGACAAGCTTGTGCGTCGTGCCGGTCGAGTACGACAGGTAGTACTTGCCGTTGTACTTGTGCATCCAAGGGCCTTCGAAGTAACGGCGGTCCTCGTCGCCAGCGACGATCGGCTTGCCGTTCTCGTCCACGATCGAGATTTCTTGCGGCGCTTCGGCCATCTGGAGCATGTCGTCCGTCAGTTCAGCCACGCGCGGCCCGAGTGCAGGCGCATCGGGTGCAGGCCCTTCGGCGTCAGGGAGGAAGCTACCGGTCTGCCATTTCTCGAGCTGGCCGCCCCATAGGCCGCCGAAGTACATATACGACTTGCCGTCGTCGTCGACGAGTACGGCTGGATCGATGCTGAAGCTGCCGTCCATATAGTTCGGCTCAGCCTTGAACGGGCCTGCCGGCTTGCCGCTTGTCGCGACGCCGATCCGGAAGATGCCGTCATGGTCGCGAGCCGGGAAGAACAGATAGTACGTGTTATTCTTATAAGCGGCGTCCGGCGCCCACATCTGCTTGCTCGCCCACGGCACGTCGCGCACGTGAAGCGCTTCGCCGTGATCGACGACTTCTGCGTCAGGGCCGTCCATGGACAGGATATGGTAATCTTCCATCGCGTATTGATCGCCGTTATCGTTGCTCTCCATGTCGTGGTCAAGATCGTGAGACGGGTAGATGTAGATCTTGCCTTCGAATACATGGGCGGAAGGGTCGGCAGTGTAAATATGCTTAACTAACGGTTCGTTCTGTTTAGCCATCTGTGATGCACCCCTTGTGTAAATAGTGTCAGTTCGTACTCATACCTATCCATTATAGCAATGCCGCGATGCCGATCAAACCTTAGAAACTATAGATATGGCTGTGGGAATTAAAGATGGAGGGTGTGGTACTTGAGAGGTACGGCTTGGAATCGCCGTGCGTTACAACTTGCGATGAAAAAAAGACCGTCAGAAAACATCTGACGGCCATATCCTTGCCTTAGGCTCAAGCTGTTGTCGTGCGGACAACTTGTCTCGTGGCGACATTCAGCCGGTTCCACAAGTTGGCGGTCGCGATGCCGGCGATCAGCGTGGCGATCGCCTGTTCGCCATAGTGTCGGGCGGCCTCGTCATAAATCTCGTCCGGCACAGGATCCGGCCGGTCGCTGATCCGGGTAGTCGTTTCGCTTAGCGCCAGCGCGGCACGCTCGGCATCTTCGAAAATCGGCGACTCGCGCCAAGCCGACACGGCAAACAGCCGGTCGGCCGACTCTCCTGCGGCTAGCGCATTGCGCGAATGCAGGTCGACGCATACGCTGTCTCCATTGATCTGGCTGACGCGGTAATACATCAGATACAACGTTCGCGTCGATACGCCGGCTGCGGCTGCAGACGCGAATAGCGATTGTCCCAGCGCTTGCAGTGCCGGCATTGCTTCGGGTACGATCACAGCGGGATTAGCCATTCTGGATTCCATCTTGAACACTCCTTCGATCGTATAGTCGAGCCGTTCATGCGGCCCTTCGCTACTATGACGAACGGGGCCGCTGCGCATGTGACAGAAGGCAGACCATCGAGGCAGAGGCTGAACATTCGTTCGAACAGGTTGTCACTTCCTATGGCGCGAAATCGTCAATATAGTGAGAAGGGAGGCGGGAGGATGAGCGAACAGGAGTGGCTGGCAGAGCAGTTCGAAGCGAATCGGCGTCACCTGCTGGCTGTAGCATACCGGTTATTGGGATCTTGGGTCGAGGCGGAGGATGCGGTGCAGGAATCGTGGCTGCGCCTGAGCCGCATGGAGCCGAGCGCCATTGCTAACCTCGGAGGATGGCTGACGACAGTCGTCTCGAGGCTGTGTCTCGATATGCTGCGTTCTCGCCGATCAAGACGCGAAGAGTCGATGGAAGTGCATGCAGCTCGGGCGCAATTCGCGAGCGAAGCGGACGGCAGCGCCAGCGACCCGGAGCAGGAGGCGCTGCTTGCCGATTCGGTCGGCATTGCGCTGCTCGTCGTGCTGGGCACGCTGAATCCGGCTGAACGCGTCGCGTTCGTGCTGCACGATATATTCGGCATGCCGTTCACGGAGATTGCGCCTGTCGTCGGACGATCCGAGCAAGCAGCCAGACAACTCGCCAGCCGCGCCCGCCGCCGCGTCCAGGTCGGGAAGGGTGAACTGGACGCGAACCTTGCAGGGCATCGGAAGGTCGTCGATGCATTCCTATCTGCGGCACGGAGGGGAGATTTCGACGCGCTGGTGGCTGCACTCGATCCGGACGTTGTCGTAAGGGACGACCGGAAGCCGGCCCCGTCCAGCGTATCGCACGGAGCGAGAGCGTTAGCGCAGCAGATCGCGGGTCGTGCGCAAGCGGCTCAGTCCGCGCTCGTGAACGGTTCGATCGGGGCGATCGCCGCTCCTGGCGGACAACTGCTCTATGTGCTCCGATTCACGATCCGGGACGGATTGATCGCCGAGGTCGACCTCATCTCGGACCGCTTACGCATCCACGAACTCGATCTGGCGGTGTTCGGCGAAGGTTATGAAACCTGACGGCAAGCAACCGAATGAGCGTACGAATAACCGGCGGCAGCCTAAGACATATAGGTCTTAGGCTGCCGCCGGCTCATTTATTGCGCTAACGTTAGTATGTTTACTGCTTGAACGTCGGGACACGGAATTGCATTGTCGCATCCGTGACGTTGATCTTGAACTTCTTCTCGATCATGTTATGCATCATGCGCACGGCTTCCTTCTTGTCCTTGATGGACCAGGACTTGACGAACTCGTCCAAGTCCACGAGCCTGCCCTTGGCGTTCGCCTTGTAGCTAGGCGGCGTCACGGTCATCGTAGCGTCATGAACGTTGACCCCCAGCTCGCGTTCGATCAGGCTGTGCAGCATGCTGACGGCAGTTGCCTGCTCCTTGATTTCCCACTCGGCCGCGAACTTCTTCAAGTTCAGCGCATCGTCCGCAGGAGCTGGCGCCGGAGCCGGTGTCGGCGCAGGCGTCGGTTTCGGAGCCGGCGGAGCGACATTCACCTCATATGCGCCGATGTCCGGAGCTTGTCCGGCGTACGGAAGCCCGACGTTCGCGCCTTTGTCCACGAGCGGACTGCTGCTCGACAGGCGCAGGAAGCTGGCGGACGATGGATCCGTGCTGCTGAACCGCGGATCCGCAACGTTCAGGTTCCAGCTGTTATTCTTATCGTCGACGCTTGCGGCCAGGCTGACGGTGCCTGTGCCGGCGGAGATGGAGTTGCGGATGACGTCGCCGCTGTTCTGCATGCGGTAATTCGTCTTGTTGTTGTACGCCGTGGTATTGTACAGCGTATTTTTCAAGGAAGCCGCGTTCCAGTCGAAGCCTCTCGAATGGTTGTTGTAGGCGACGGAGTTGATGACGAGATTGTCGCCGCTCTTCTTGCCGGATTTGGAACCGCCGAGCTTGTAACCGTTGCCGTCCGAGCTCGAAGTCCACGGCTGTCCCGGCGCCTTCAGCCCGTTATTGAACGCGGCGCTGCCGGAGATGACGTTGTCGGTCGCTTCCCAGAAGTCCCACCCGTCGTCCGAGTTGTTCCATGCTTGGCAATTGATGAATGTATTGTGATGAGAACCGTGCTTGCTCGCGAAGCCGTCCGCATTCTCGCCTCCGGCTTGATCATCGTAATTGAAGTACGAATTGACGTTTACGACCGTATTGTTGTACGCGCCGTCTTCGAAGCTGAGCCCCGTGCCGCGGTTATGATGGGTATTCAGGTTCGCGATGCGGATATGATGGGCGTTATCCTGAATGCCGATCGCGATCCCTTGCGCCTTCGTGACGTCGATGCCCGATACGTTCCAATACGATATATTGCTGAAGCGCAGCACCTTCGTGCCTGTGCTGCCGGCCTTAGAGCCGTCCAGCGTAACCTTCTCGTTCTTGTAGTTGGCAAGCGTAATCGGATTGCCGGAAGTGCCGCTGACCTTGGGGTTAACGGCCGCCGTCAGCTGGTAGGTGCCGCCGCGAACATAGATCGTATCGCCGGCTTTGACCGAAGCGACCGCTTTGTTAACCGTCTTGAAGGGAGACTCGAGCGAAGTGCCTTTGTTCGAATCGCTGCCGCTCGGCGAGACGTAGTAGACGGTTCCGTTCCCGATGACGGCATCGGCAGTTGCCTGCTTCACTGCGCTTAATGCAGTTGACACGCTCACTGCGGCTTGCGCTTGGAACGGCAGCGAGACGATCAAGGTTGCCGCGATCGCAGTCGATAGCAGCTTACGGCCGGAAGCTTTCCGATTCTTCTTCATGTGTCGTATGCACCTCTTGGAGTAGGATATCTAGCCTCAAGTGCAATATAACACGAAAAGTGTCGAAAATGGGCGAAAATGAACGACATTTAACAGTGGATATCCTTTCCAGTTTCTCCGCAGTGAACCCGCCTCTGGTTCGGATATGCCAACTTGCATGCATTGAGCGTACCGCGGCTTGCCTGTAGTCCGGATTTACCGAATTGGAGCGCATCTTTCGAATCGGCGGCGCCTATATATCCTCATTAGTTCGGCGAATCAGCACTACAGCTGCCTTCTATAAAAGGGCAGTCGTCTGTAAGTCGACTATTCCGAATTAGGACGGACGCGGCGACGATATCGGTGAACTAGCGCCGAGCAAGAACAAGAGCAAGAGCGTGGGAATGAGTTAGTAAGAATACGGTCAGTGGACAGCGAGGCGTGCGTGCAGCGCGCCTCTCTTTGTTGTACGATATTTCCAATAACGATCGGAGGGGGCGTTCCCAATGGTGATGGACCTGCATGACCGGGTGAGCACGGGGCTGGCCGGGGTGGACCAGGCGATCGATCGGCTGCGTCTGGGCGACAATGTCGTGTGGCAGGTGAATGCGGTAGCCGACTACAAGGCGATGGTGGAGCCATACGCCGCGCAAGCGCTGCGCGATAACCGCAAGCTGATCTATGTCCGCTTCGGCAGCCACGAGCCGCTGCTTGAACCGCATCCGGACATCGCGATGCACGAGCTCGACCCGAGCCGCGGATTCGAGAGCTTCGCGACGGCCGTCCATCTGCTGGTCGAACGGGAGGGCAAGCGCGCTTTTTACGTGTTCGACTGCTTGACGGACCTGCTCGCCTACTGGCATTCCGACCTGATGATCGGCAACTTCTTCAAGGTCGCGTGCCCCTATCTGTATGAGCTCGATACGATCGCCTATTTTGCCATTATTCGCAACGTCCATACGTACAGCACGATCGCGGGCATCCGGGAGACGACGCAGCTCTTGCTCGACATCTATCAGGTGAATGCCAACACGTACATCCATCCGCTAAAAGTGTGGAATCGGTATTCGCCGACGATGTTCTTCCCGCATCTCGTCCGCGGGCAAGAGGCAATCTGCATTACGGCAAGCGCGGAGGCGGCCGAGCTGTTCTCGACGATTATGCGCGGGGAGGAACGGTTCGATTATTGGGACGTTCTGTTCAACAAGGCGAAGGAAGCGCTGCTCCTCGAGCCCGAGGAGCAGGAGCCGACGAAGCGGCTGCTGATGTCGATGCTCATCGGGCATGAGTCCCGGATGTTCGAGCTGTGCGACAAGTACTTCACGCTGCAGGACATTCTCATGATCGCTTCGCGCGAGGTGGGGACGGGCTTCATCGGGGGCAAAAGCGTCGGCATGCTCCTGGCGAGGAAAATCGTGGAGCGGGAGGGCGGCGCGAAGTTCGTGCCTTGCCTGGAGCCGCATGATTCGTTCTATCTCGGCTCCGACGTGTTCTATACCTATATCGTGCAGAACGGCTGGTGGAAGCTGCGCACGAAGCAGAAGACGCAGGAGGGCTATTGGACCTATGCGCCGGAGCTGCGGGAGAAGCTGCTCACCGGCCGATTCCCGGAGACGATCCAGGAGAAGTTCATGCAGATTCTGGAGTATTTCGGCCAGTCCCCGATCATCGTCCGTTCTAGCTCGCTGCTCGAGGATAACTTCGGGAACGCCTTCGCGGGCAAGTACGACAGCGTATTCTGCGTGAACCAAGGGACGCCGGAGCAGCGGTACGAGGCATTCGAGCAGGCGATCCGCGCCGTCTATGCCAGCACGATGAACGAGGATGCGCTGGCGTACCGGCTTCACAGGGGGCTGTCCGAGGAAGACGAGCAGATGGCCATCCTGGTCCAGCGCGTCTCGGGCGACCATTACGGCGAGGACTTCTTCCCGCATGTCGCGGGGGTCGGCAATTCGTCGAACTTGTACGTCTGGGATCCCGGCGTCGACATGGATGCCGGCATGCTGCGGCTCGTCTTCGGGCTCGGGACGCGGGCGGTCGACCGCGCGGCGCTCGATTACGCCAGAATCGTCTGCCTCGACGATCCGCTGCGCCTGCCGCTGATGAACGCCGAGGACGCGAAGAAGTTCTCCCAGCATGACGTCGACCTGTTGTCGCTGCAGGATAACGCGCTCATCAGCCGCAGCGTGGAGGCGGTCGTCTCCCGTGACCTGCGCGCGGCGACCGACCTGTTCGCTTCGGTGGATCAGCAGGCCGCGAACCGGCTGCGCGAGCTGGGCTACTCCGACGGCCAAGCGCCGCATATCGTCGATTTCCGCGCGATGCTGCAGCAGACGGAATTCCCGCAGCTCATGCGCGAAATTCTGGCGCTCTTGTCGAAGGTGTATGCCTATCCCGTCGATATCGAATTCACCGCCAACTTCAAGCCGGACGGCAGCTTCAAGGTGAACCTGCTCCAATGCCGCCCGCTGCAGACGCGGGGATTAGGGCGTTCGGTCGCATTCCCGAGCGAGGAGGAGCAGCGGCAGGGCTTCTTCGCGTCGAAGGGGAACTTCATGGGCGGAAACGTGCGGCTGCCGATCGAATATGTCGTCTATGTGGAGCCGAAGGCGTACCTTGCGAGCAGCGAGCAGGAGAAATATGCCGTCGCCAGGCACATCGGCCGGCTCAATGCGGCATTGAAGGGGCAGCCGGTCATGCTCGTCGGTCCGGGCCGTTGGGGGACGACGACGCCTTCGCTCGGCGTGCCGGTGCATTGGGCGGAGCTGTGCCATATGTCGGTCCTCTGCGAGGTGGCCTCGCAAGAAGCGGGACTGAAGCCGGAGCTGTCGTACGGCAGCCACTTCTTCCAAGACCTCGTCGAGTCGGGCATCTTCTATGTTGCGCTCTTCGACGGCGAACCGGACGTCATGTACCGTCCCGAGCGGATCACGGGCCTGCCTAATCGGCTGCCCGAGATCGTGCCTGACAGCTCGGCCATGCTGGATGTCATTCATGTCGCTCGCACGACAGGAATGGTGCTCTATTCGGACATCGTCACGCAGCGTCTGGTATGCGGGATGAATGTCAAGTCGCGATAAATCAGAAGGTTGTCGCGAGAGCGCTTACTATGCTGTCGCGATGCAGGATTCTGTCAATTCGTCGGATGGCGGGCGCGCCGCGCCCGTTATTCGGTTCAACAAATTACTTGACATTGATACATTATGTATCATAATCTAGGTATACGAGATACAGAATGTTACATAATCTTGTCGGATATTCCAAAGGAGGATCTGGATGCAAATCCATGTCAAAGCGTATGTGCAAGTGCTGCTGCGCCGTTGGTGGATCATCGCGGCTGTTGTCTGTATCGCGTGTGCGGCGACCATCTATGTGCAATCGAATCTTATCGCCCCGGAATACGAGGCATCGTCCAAGCTGATTATATCCACGGTCCAGGATGGACAAGACGGCGCGCGGGCTTCGAGCAGTCTCGACTATGAAGCCGTCCGCGCCAACGTAGCCTTGATCGGCACCTACATGGAGATCATCAAGAGCTCCAACGTGATGAACGAAGTATCGGCTCGCCTGCCGGAATGGAATCTGACAAGCGACGAGCTGGACAGCAAAGTGCTGGTCGGCACGGTGCCGGAGACGCAGGTGCTCAGCATCTATGCGACGGACGAGAATTACGAACGCGCTTCGGCGATCGTCAGAACGGTCACGGAAGTGTTCAGCGAGCGAGTGTCTGCCATGCTCGGCGTCCTCCAAGTACAGGTCTTGAACGAAGTGGATCCGAACAACCAACCATCGCCAACCAATATAAGCATGACGATCGCGCTCGTACTCAGCTTCGTCGCGTCTCTCTTGATCGGCATCGGCATCGTGACGCTGCTGGAATTCTTCAATGACACGATTCGGACGGAAGAAGAGATGGAGCGGATCTCCGGCGTTCCCGTACTGGCGGCCATTCCGAACGGCAAGTCGAAGTCCGGCGGCTCGGCCCGAATTCCTAACAGGGCAGGTGAGACGAAGCATGTCACGATCAACTCTTGAGCATCAGATCATTGGCGGCGGCAATCCGCAGACGGCTGAAGTGTACCGGATGCTGCAAGCGCAGCTCGACACGATCTCGCGGACTTCGCAGGCGGGCGTGCTGATGGTCACGTCGGCTGAGCGCGGCGAGGGCAAGACGACCGTGGCGGCCAATCTCGCAATGACGTACGCCAGAAGCGGACGGCGCACGGCCTTGATCGACATGAACGTCCGCAATGCCGAGCTGCATCGGCTGTTCAATCTGCAGAGCCGGACAGGCCTCAGCGAAGCGTTGTCCGGCAGGAAGACCGCGATCGGCGCGATGCAGAGCACGCTCGTTCCGAACATGGACATTATGGCGGCGAGCGACGCAAGCGCGAATGCCGCGCATGAGCTGGCATCCGAACAAGTACCCGCATTGCTGCGGGACATTCGGTCGGCCTACGATATCGTGCTGATCGATACGCCGGCCGTGCTCTACTGCGCAGACCCGCTGTTCATCTCGCGAGGATGCGACGCCGCGCTGTTCGTCGTCCATGCCGGACGGACGAAGAAGGGGGCGGTGCACAGAGCGCTCGCCCAGCTGACGCAAGTCGAAACGACCGTGATCGGCACGGTCTTGAACCGGTATAATCCCAAGGATCGCGCAGGCGCTTCTTTCTTGACGAGGAACTGACCGCTTGCGCTTGGCGCAAGCAGCGGTCAGCTGAAGAGGTACACAACATGCTAATGCGACATACGCTTATCTATTCGTTATCCCGCGGGCTGGCAGGCGTCTTCAACATCGTGGCGATCATGGCGCTGACGCGTCTCCTGCCGCCCTCCGACTACGGCGTCTATACGCTGATGATCACCTCGATCATGCTCGTGAACGCCGTGTTCTTCCAGTGGCTGCGCATGAGCTTGCTGCGGTACTACGAATCGAACGAGGACCGCGTCAAGCTGCTCAGCACGATCTGCGTCGGGTTTCATCTCATCATGCTGGCTTCGCTCGCGCTCTGCGTGCTGGCGGCGGTATTGTGGGCAGATTTTCGGGCAACCGGGTGGGTCATCGTCGAGACGTTCGCTTATCTATGGTTGTTTGCCTGGTTCGAGCTCAGCCTGACATTGTATCGGGCGCAGCTGCAGCCGGGTCCGTACGGCAAGCTGTTCCTCTCGAAGAACATCTTGACGCTCTCGATCGCCGTCTTGCTCGTCGCGCTCGGCTACGGCATACACGGCGTTATGATCGGCATGATCGGGGGTACCCTGGTGCCGGTCGCGATCATGGCCGTCAAGCAATGGCGGGAGGTTCGCTTCTCGCAGGTCGATTACAAGCTGATGGCCAGCCTCGTCAAGTACGGCGCGCCGCTGACCGTCTCCTTCACGATGAGCTTCATCATCTTCTCTGCGGGACGCGTCATGCTGGGCTGGATGGACAGCGTCGCGGCGACGGGACTGTACGCGGTCTCCTACGACTTCACGCAGCAGTCGGTCCTGCTCTTGATGACGATCGTCAACCTCGCGGCTTATCCGCTGGTCGTGAAGAAGCTGGAGAAACACGGCGAAGAGGCCGCACGGTCGCAGCTGAAGCAGAATGCCGTCTTGCTGCTGCTCTTATCCGTACCGGCTACGGCCGGGCTGATCGTGCTGACGCCGAACATTGCCTACGTTCTCCTCGGGGAAGCGTACCGGGATACCGCAGCCGTCGTATTCCCGATCGTCGCGCTGGCCGCTTTTATCCAGGGAATCAAGACGTTCTACTTCGACTTATCGTTCCAGATGTCGCGCCAGACCAACAAGCAGATGATTCCCGTGCTGGCTGCCGTAGCGGCGAATATTCTGCTCAACCTGTGGTGGATCCCGAGCTGGGGAATCATGGGCGCGGCCTACGCTGCCCTGGTGTCCTACGCCATCGGCACGGCGATGAGCATCGGATTGGGGCAGAAGCTGTTCAAGCTGCCGTTCCCGATGCTGGACGCTGCGAAAATCGTTCTCGCCGCCACCGCCATGTCGCTCGTGCTGCTGCCGTTGCGCGCTTACACGGGCGTGCCGATGCTGGCGGTGCAAGTGATCTGCGGCGGTATCGCATTCGTCGCCGCCGCATGGCTGCTGCGCGTGGACGGCGTGAAGACGCTGACGGCTTCGGCCCTGTCCAAGCTGAAGCGAGGCCGCTCTAGGCAGGCTCCGGCTGCGGGAATTGAAGCGCAAGGTGCAGGGAAGGGAGGGAATGCAGGATGACACAGACGCGCGCGCCGCTGATCATGACGCTGATCGTTTCTTTGCTGGCTTTTTTCATCATCAACACGCCCAGCATCAAGATTATCTATCGATCCGAACTGATTAACGTGGCGGCGGTATGCTGCCTCTGGGGCGCCGGGTTGTACAAGCTGCTCGTGATGTCGGACGGCCGCATGCTGTTCGGCAAGCTCAGAGCCTGGTTCATCCTGCTGTTCGCCTCGCTGTGGATCCTGCTCATGCTGTACGGAAGCCTGGCGCCGGATTCGGAAGCCTCGCTGCGGCTGTTCCTGCAGTACGCCGGCGTATTCGGAGCCGTGGTCGGCCTCCTGCTATTCGTGACGCGGTCGGAGGAGATCCGGATGTTCCTCCTCTGGCAGATCGTCTGGGCGGTCCTGCTTGCCATCGTGCAATTGACGGTCGGCATTGAGCTGGATCGCGCGGAGAACCAACATTACCTGACGCTGGGCGTGCCGCTGGCCGCCGGACTGGTGTCTATATTCGGCTATATTTTGCCGGCAGAGCGGGTTCTGGCGAAGATCGTCCTTCTCGCGCCTGCCGCCGTGATCACGATGGGACTTGCGACGCTTTTCGGGCGCGCCCCGATCCTGTTCTCGACCGGGACGATCATCGTCTTCTGGCTGATGGTCATCTGGAAGCACGGCTCGCTGCCGAAGAAGATCGCCCAGCTGCTCCTGCTCCTCGGTACGGGGGTGGCCGTGTACCTCATTCTGAAGCAGAATGTATCGGACTACTGGCTGTACCGATTCGAGAAGCTCCAGAACGTCGGCGAGGAATCGCGGATGACGATCTACCGGACGGCGTTCGAGATGATCGCGCGCAATCCGTTCGGGTACGGCATGAACGCTTCGGATGCTTATATCGGGATATACCCGCACAACATCCTGTTAGAAACGATGATATCCGGCGGAATCGGTTCCTTATTGCTGCTGCTTGGGCTGATCGCGATGTTCGTGCATGTGATCGGCCGGAGCGTGAAGACGCGCACGTATCTGATCCCTTGCTGCATGCTGGCGACGTACCTGCTGCTGACGTGGAACGTCTCCTTCAATCTGACGGGCGCATACACGCCGATCGGCGCCATCGCGATCAGCATCGTGGCTTGGGAATTGCTACAGCGTGAACAGGGAGGGAAGAGAGCATGAATGTATCTGTCATCATACCGACGCGCGACCGCCAAGAGATGCTGCTGCAGGCCGTAGAGAGCGCTTGCCGCCAGACCGTGCCGCCGAAGGAGATCATCGTCGTCGACGATGCGTCCCGGGAGCCGTTCGAAGCTGCGCTGCGAGCCTATGAGAATAACGGCGTCGCGATCCGCTATGTTCGGTTCGAGACTTCGCAAGGCGCTTGTGCCGTCCGCAACGCGGGCGCTGCACGGGCGACCGGGGACATTCTGATGTTCCTCGACGACGACGACACCTGGGAGCCGGGCAAAATCGAGCGCCAATTGGCCGTCTTCCGCGCGAATCCGGAGGTGGGGCTCGTGTACGGCGGCAGGCTGGTCGTCAGCGACGCGAACCGGGACAAGGTGATCGGCCGGATCATGCCCAAGGCCAAGGGAAAGCTGTATCCCGCCATTCTATACGATAACATGATCGGCATTACGTCATCCGTCGCGCTGAAGCGGACGTTGTTCGAGGAAGCCGGAGGCTTCGACCCGAAGTTCCCTGCACGGCAGGACTATGACCTGTGGATTCGTTGCCTCCAGCGCACGACCGTCGGCCATGACGGGAGCTGCAACGTCCGCTATACGGTCGCTTCTAACCCGAACAAGCAGATCAGCGGCCGCAAAAACCTCCATACCGAAGCCGTTGCGCGATTGTTCGAGAAATACAAGCAGGCGATCGACGAGCAAGGCTGGCTGGGCAAACGGCGCATCTATGCGGCGAACTATTTCTATATCGCGAAGACGAGGCAAAGACACGGGTATTGGTCCGCGCTGCCTTGGATCATGCGGAGTTTACTGGCTTATCCGAAAGTGAAAAGCGTACTGCTGTTGTCTCCCCCAGGCTTGATCAAGTGGGCGCGTTCGTTCGTCGTGCGGGAGAGATCCGCTGCCCCGATAATGCAACTAGAAACGAAGAAAGAGGGAAATGCATGAGCGGTTACGGACTTCTGGAGAAGAGGTTGGCGAGGGCGCTGGACGCTGCGCCAGGCATTCGGAATATCGTGAAGTCGGTCTATCAGAGAGTGAATTATATCCGGCATCATCAAGCGGATTTTCAATACGAGTTGAA
>JAEZCJ010000064.1 GCA_023433615.1 Bacillota bacterium
ACCGGACGCAGCCGGTGCCTCGAAGGCCCTTTCTTGTTCCCTGACGGCTAAGCTAGCGGAACATTCCCCACAGCCGGATCAGATGCAGCGTATTGTTCGGGTCGATCTTCTGCCCGATCACGAACTGGACGAGCTGCTCTTCCTGCGCGTCCGAGAGCGGCTCGTTCAGAATGCTTGACGCGGACTTGACCAGCCGTCTCACCTTCTGACGGTCCTGCAGATCCGACTTCGTCACGCCGTTCAGCATGGCCTTGATCCGTTCCTTGGCTGCCGGATTCTTCATCTTCGTCTTCACGCGTCCGACCAGCTCCGGACGGATTCCATATTTCTGGTAGCTCACTCTGCTGGAGCACCTCCGTTTACGAGAATGTGGCCGATGCAGCCCATCTGACCTGCACCGCAATCTGTAAAGGATATGCCGCCCGTGTCCGTAAGTTGCTACGCGGATGACTAATCGAGCAGATCGCCCTGAAAAATCTGTTCCCGCATCAGGTACTGCCGCAGGCCGGCATAGGCGTGCTCCTTCCAGAACGACGCGTCCGACACCAGCTCGGCCGCATCGTCGCGGGCCGCTTCGAGCAGCGCGAAGTCGGCTGCCATATCCGCGACCTTGAAGTCCGGCACGCCGCTCTGCTTCGTGCCGAAGAAGTCGCCCGGGCCGCGCAGCTCCAGATCGCGCCGCGCCACCTCGAAGCCGTCGTCCGTCTCCGTCATGACCTTCATGCGCTCTTGGCCCGTCTCCGACTTCGGATCGGCGACCAGCACGCAGTACGATTGATGGCCGCCGCGCCCGACCCGCCCGCGCAACTGATGCAGCTGCGACAGTCCGAATCGCTCGGCATCCATGATGACCATCAGCGTCGCGTTCGGCACGTCGACGCCGACCTCGATGACGGTCGTGGCGACCAGCACATGCGTCTCTCCCTCGCCGAAGGCCCGCATAACCGATTCCTTCTCTGCCGCAGACAGCCGGCCGTGCAGCAGCGCTACCCGCAGGTCGGGGAACGCCTGCTGCATCTGCACGTGCAGGTCGATCGCGTTCTGCACGTCGAGCTTCTCGGACTCCTCGATCAGCGGGCAGATGACATAGGCCTGCCTCCCTTCGCCGACTTCGCGCCGAACGAAGCCCAGCACGCGGTCCATCATCGCGTGCTTGACCCAGTACGTCTTGATCGGCACGCGGCCCTTCGGCCGCTCGCGCAGCGTCGATACATCCATATCGCCGAAGGCGGTGATCGCCAGCGTGCGCGGAATCGGCGTGGCCGTCATCGTCAAGACATCGGGATTCATCCCCTTGCGCCGCAGCACGCTGCGCTGATTGACGCCGAACCGATGCTGCTCGTCGGTCACGACAAGCCCCAGACTCCGGAAGAAGACATCCTCTTGGATGAGCGCATGCGTGCCGACGACGATGTCGATCAGCCCCATCTGCAGCCCTGCCAGCACGTCGCGGCGCCGGCGTTCCGTCAAGCTGCCGGTTAAGAGGCCGATCTGCACGCCGTACGGGGCGAACAGCTTCTCGAGCGTGCGGGCATGCTGCTCTGCCAGAATTTCCGTCGGCACCATAAGCGCGCCCTGATGCCCGGACTTGACCGTCGCATGCAGGGCAACGGCTGCGACGACCGTCTTGCCGGCGCCGACGTCGCCCTGCAGCAGCCGATTCATGCAGGACGGGCTGCGCATGTCGAGCATGATCTCGTTAATGACCTTCTTCTGCGACTCCGTCAGCTCGAACGGCAGCCCCTTCACGAACGAACGGACCGCCTCATTGTCTGCCGTATGCTGGACGCCGTCCATTTTGTCCCGCGTCAGCGTTCGAAAGGCCTGCAGCTTCAATTGGAACAGGAACAGCTCCTCGTATGCCATCCGCTTGCGAGCTGCCAGCCCTTCCGCCGTGTCGCCCGGCACATGCATGCGCATGACCGCTTCCCTGCGCGGGATAAGCGCGTGCCGCTCTGTCAGCACGGCGGGCAGCACCTCCGGAACCAATGCGCCATACTGCGCGAGCGCTTGCTGGATGATCTTGCGAATCCAGGACTGCGTAATCGCGCCGCCGACCGAATAGACCGGCTGCAGCGTGCCTGTCTTCGCCGTGCCGCGATCCGGGAACTCCGAGTCGGATACCGTCAGATGCCTGCGCTGCTGGTCCCACTTGCCGGTCAGCGTCACCTCGCGGCCCGGAGCGAGTTGATCCTGAAGGAAATGCCGGTTGAACCAGACGGCCGTAATCAGCATGTCCCCCGCCGCGATGCGGCAGGTCAGCCTCGTCTTGCCGCGGCCGTAGCGCTGAAGCGACGGCACGCTCATGATTTTCCCTTGAATCGTGGCCTTCTCCCCGTTCTTCACGTCGGCCAGCTCGCGCAGCCGGTAATCCTCGTAACGGAACGGGAAGTAACCCAATAAGTCAGCTACCGTGACAACGCCAAAGGCGTGAAGCTCTTGTTCCTTCTGAGCGCTCACGCCTTTGATCTGCTTGACCGGTATATGCTCAAGATTAAGATTAGCATCTGCTATCATGCCGATTATCACACCCTATACATGAATACGGCAGCCGTCCCGGGTCCGACATGCGTGCCGATAACGGCGCCTAGCAGCGTGTGGTTCACGCTCCGAACGTCGAACTTCGCCTTCACCAGCTCAAGCAGTTCCATGGCAGGCGCGTCGAACTTGCTCCATGCGATCGCCACGTTCACCGGATCGCTGCCAAAATCGCGCTCGAGCAGCTCGATGATGCGCTGCATCGCCTTCTTGCTTCCCCGTACCTTGTCCACGGGCGCCACCAAGCCGTCGTCCAGCGTCAGGATCGGCTTAATGTTCAGAATCGACCCGAACAGCGCAGCGGCCTTGCCGATGCGTCCGCCGCGCTGCAGGTACTCCAGCGTATCGACCAGGAAGTAGAGACGCAGATCCCGCTGGATCCGATCGATCTCGGCCATAATCTCCGCGTAGCCTCGCCCTTCCAGCGCCATCTCCGCCGCCCGGATCGCGAGCGAGCCGAAGCCGTAGGAAGCGGAGCCCGTATCGATTACGGTCACGTCCTCCTCCGATTCCAGCATGGACCGGCCGATCGTGGCGGACTGGTACGTACCGCTCACCTTCGAGCTGAGGTGCAGCGAGATGATGTGGGTGCCCGGGTTCTCTTGCAGCAGACGCTCGTACAACGTATGGAACTCGACGGGCGAAGGCTGCGACGTCGTCGGCATGACCGGAGACGCGGCCAATTTGTCGTAAAAGTCATCCGGACCGATCGTGATGCCGTCCTGGAAAGCCTCTTCGCCGAACAAGACTTGAAGAGGTACCATCTCGATGCCGAGCTTTTCCCGCGTTGCTGCGGGAATATCCGATGTACTGTCTACTACGATTTTGACCAGGGCCATGACGATAACGCCTCCCACGACATTGTGATATTAGAGTACTAAGAGAACTCTCGTTAGTTATACTACTCGACTGCGATTAGGTAAGGATAGAGAGGCTGACCGCCTGGGTGAACCTCGAGCTCTGCGTCCGGATAAGCCTCCGACAGCCAGGCCGCGATCGCTTCCGTATCCCCGTCGATCGCGTCCTCGCCGGTCAGCAGCGTCACGAGTTCGCCGCCGTCATCCAGCATCCGCTTCAGCAGCTCCCGGCATGTGTCCTGCAGGCTGCCCGAGGAAGCGACGATCGCCTTCTCCATGATGCCGATGTAGTCGCCCTCGCGGATCGAGAGGCCGTCCATGACGGTGTCGCGCACGGCCAGCGTAACTTGCCCGGACTGCACGGATTCGGCCGCTTGCACCATGCGTTCGGCATTGCGCTCCGCGCTCTCCGATTCGCTGAAGGCCAGAAGGGCAGCCATGCCTTGCGGAATCGTCTTCGTCGGAATGACCGTCACGCTGCGCTCGCTCAGCTCCGCTGCCTGCTGCGCGGTCAGGACGATATTCGAGTTGTTCGGCAGCAGGTAGATATGCGCGGCGCTGAGCGACGCGATGGCCGACACGAAATCCTCGGTGCTCGGGTTCATCGTCTGACCGCCGGACAAGACGACATCCACTTCGTTGCCGCGGAATATGTCCGCGATGCCGTCGCCCATTGCGACAGCAATAATGCCGAACGGCGCAACTTCGTGCTCGGGCGGAGCATCCTGCACCGGCACGCCGCCGGTCAGCACCTCCGGCGCCGCAAGCCCCGTCCCGTCGCCTGCCGTTACGGCATATTCTTCATGGTCCAGCAAGTCGCGGTGCTGCTCCCGCATGTTCAGAATGCGGATATCCGTCAATTCGCCGTACGGAAGCGCCAAATTCAGCACGTCCCCAGGCTTACGCGAGTGGACATGCACCTTAATAATATCGTCGCCCTCGATGACGATGATCGAATCGCCGTCCTTCGCGAGCGCTTTCGAGAACCAGGCTTCGTCGAACTTCAGCGGCTTGCCGCTGCCCAGTTCCTTATTGATGAAGAACTCCATGTCGTACAGGAACTCGATGGATTCCGTGGACAGCCGAGACTGCGCGCCGACTCCCGCCTTAGCGGCGCCGGCGGCGTTCACGGACGGCCGCGGCTGAGCCGGAGCAGCCTGTACGGCAGCAGGCTGAGACGCAGGAAGCGTCCCGGTCAAGCTCTGCAGGAAGCCTTCATAAATGAACACGAGCCCTTGCCCGCCCGAATCGACGACGCCTACCTGCTTCAGCACAGGCAGCATATCGGGCGTACGCAGCAGCGTCTCCTGCGCCTTGGCCAGCACCTCGTGCATCAGCACCTCCAGATCGGGCGTTCTGCGCGCGATCTGGACGGCATGCTTGGCCGCTTCGCGGGCAACCGTCAGAATGGTGCCTTCAACCGGCTTCACGACCGACTTGTAGGCCGTATCGACCCCAAGCTGAAGCGCAGCCGCGAACTGCACCGCATTGATTTCGTCCGAGCTGCCCGCGCTGCGCGAGAAGCCGCGGAACAGCTGGGACAGAATGACGCCGGAATTGCCCCGCGCCCCCATCAGCAGCCCTTTTGAAAGCGCTTCTGCTGCTTTGCCCACGGAAGCGGAAGGACGGCTTGCCAGCTCCTTCACGCCGGATCTCATCGTTAAGTTCATATTCGTACCCGTGTCGCCATCCGGAACCGGGAATACGTTCAGCGCATTCACATGCTCCGCGCCCCGCTCCAGATGCTCTGCGCCCACGAGGGCCATTTGCATAAAATCAGTACCGTTCAACAATCGCTTGCTCACCGGAGACCCCCCTACCGAGATACACGTACGCCTTGGACGAAAATATGGACCTGATCGACCGACAAGCCGATGACGTCATTCAGCACGTACTTTACCTTGGACTGAATATTGTGCGCCACTTCCGATATTTTGGTGCCATAGCTTACGATGATGTATAGATCAATGTGCGTTTCTTCTTTCTCTCGGCGGACTTCCACGCCCCGCGTCAGATTCTCACGGCCGAGCAACTCGGCGATCCCGTCTTTCAGCTGCTTGCGCGAAGCCATTCCGACAAGTCCATAACACTCCATGGCCGCAGATCCGGCGATGACTGCAAGTACGTTGTCTGCTACGAGTATGTTTCCCATTTCGGTTGACATTTGAATTGACATGGCAGAATCACTCCCTACTGCTTCGTATTACGGACTAAGTCAATTATAGAGTTATCAGGTCAATAACTCAATTAGAATGTCGATTATTGACTGCTCATTTGCTTAAAGTCTTGCTAAAGTCACCCTATAATATGTAGTTATTGCGTAAATATGTTAACAAGAGCGGGCAACGGGAACGCGACCCCTGCCGCGCAATAATAATTAGTGGATTTTCGCCTGCCGCTATGCTATGATATTCAAGTGTGTTTATTCGAGAGATGCAGGTTGGCTCTATAGGCAGCATCGCATTTCCGCAATGCTTTGAAGGAGGTGTAGTCCATGTCTCGCAAATGTTATGTAACGGGCAAAGCGCCTGGTAAAGGCAATCACGTATCGCACGCGAACAACAAAAACCGCCGCACGTGGGGCGTTAACGTTCAGAAAGTGCGCATTCTCGTCGACGGCAAACCGAAACGCGTATGGGTCAGCACCCGCGCGCTGAAATCCGGCAAAATCACTCGCGTATAATCGGCTGTATCGGCATTAGCCGGCTGCAAGCGTACGGCTTGCGAGAGCAAAAAGCACCTGAACATGTTCAGGTGCTTTTTTTGTTGGACCGTTATACGGGATGGTCACGAGGAAATGCCGCGCCCGCTGCTCGGATACCGGCAGCGCGGCTTGCGTCCATGCGTGTCCTCCACGATTGGATGGGCGGCGGCCGGGGGCAGCGAGCGGTTAGTTCTTTTGGAATGTATTCAGGATCGCTTTGACAAAACCACCCAAAAATTTCGGCAGCTTGATCGTATAAAATTTCATGCTCCTCTCCCTCCTTAGGCGCGCTCATCGGCTTATAAGTCTAGGCACTTCCGTCCAGCATATTCGCGGACGACAAAAATGGTTACACGAGATCGCACTCATGTAACCATCCTATGCGTATGGAATTTGTCCTATTCTTAAGTGCCGACACAGAGGACCGATCGCTTAAGGCGAATACGTCTCCAGATCGATGCGTCCGGACATGATCAGGAAGATAACGGACAGCAGCGTGAAGAACATGAAGAAGAATAAGCTGAGCACGATAAACCATACGCGATGCGACAATTTATCGAACTTGCCGAAAAACCGAATGCCGACGAAGATGGCGCCAAGCGAGAAAACATACCGCACGATGATCGAGATCGACGTGAACAGCATGAGCATCAGACCGATCGCCGCGCTGTACAGCAAGATCCACATCACGATCTTGGCTCGGCTCTGATTCTCCTCATAATCGTCTAACGCGTCTTTGCTCATAAGATGCAAGCTCCTTTATAACTTGTTCAAAGAACGGTTGTCAGCGCTTCGCGATCACAAGCAGTCCCTTATTCAAAAGAACGGTTGTCAGCGCCTCAAGTGTTTCCGAAGGAAACGCACATCGGAAGCATAAGCTTAGGTTGGACGATGGTAGAAAGTGAGGAGCGGAGCGTAGGCAAACCTACGTGAGCACCGGAATTTTCGCCAGCGTTCAAGATTCGACGTCGAATAAGCTTCCCGAGTTACTTCGCGATCACAAACGTTCCCTTAGCTCCTGGATGGCAGCGGCTCGGTCGGGACGCCCGAACACGGCATTGCCCGCGACCAGCACGTCCGCGCCTGCTTCCGCGACCAACGGAGCCGTCTCGCGATGGATGCCGCCGTCCACCTGGATGTGCACGTCGGGTCGGCCGAGCGCGATAAGCTTCTGCCGCAGCTCGCGGATCTTCGGCAGCACGGACGGAATGAACGCCTGTCCGCCGAAGCCCGGATTGACCGTCATGCACAGCAGCAGATCGACATCGCCCAGCATATGCTCGACGGCCGAGACCGGCGTGGCCGGATTCAGCGCGATGCCTGCCGGCAGTCCGCGTTCCTTGATCATGTGGACGACGCGGTGCAGATGGGTGCATGCCTCTGCGTGCACCGTGATGCGGTCCGCGCCGGCGTCGACGAAATCCTCGATGTAGCGCTCCGGCTCCGCGATCATGAGATGGACGTCGAACGGCAGCGCAGTCGCCTGTCGAACCGCCTTGATCACGACCGGCCCGAACGTGATGTTCGGCACGAATCGGCCGTCCATCACGTCGATATGGATCCAATCCCCGCCGCTCCGGTCGGCATCGGCGATCTCTGCCGCCAGCCTTCCGAAGTCGGCGGACAGGATCGATGGGGCGATAATCGTCATGTCAGTACCTCCGCTTCTTCTCTTTCATCTCCGCCAGGAATTGTACGTAGTTGTCGTGCCGGATCTGCTCGACGCGGCCCTCTTCCAGCGCCTCCAGCACGGCGCACCCCGGCTCATGCGTATGCGTGCAGCCCCGGAACTTGCAATCCGGCGCCAGCGCGCGGAATTCGCGGAAGCAGAAGCCGAGTTCCTCGATGCCCAGCTCCTGAAAGTCCAGCTGGCTGAAGCCCGGCGTATCGGCTACGTAACCGCCGTCTCCGATCGCGATCAGCTCGCAGTGCCGCGTCGTATGCTTGCCCCGACCCAGCCTCGAGCTGATGGCGTTCGTCTCAAGCGTCAGCCCCGGCACCAAGCTATTGAGCAGCGAGGACTTGCCCACGCCCGACTGGCCGCAGAACACGGCCGTGCGGCCGCGCAGCCGTTCGCGCAGCTCGCCCAATCCGTCCCCGCTCTCTGAGCTCGTCACGATCGTGTCATAGCCGATCGGCGGATAGATGCGCTGCACCGCGGCAAGCGCCGCCTCGGCCTCCGGCCCGTCGGCACCGGCGGTCAGGTCGCGCTTGCTCAGACAGAGCACCGCCTCGATCTCGGCATGCTCGATATGGGCCAGGAACTTGTCCAGCAGGTTGAAGCTAAGGGCCGGCTCCGTAAGGGAGAAGACCAGCACGGCAAGCTCGATATTGGCGACGGGCGGCCTGATCAGCTCCGACACGCGGGGCAAAATTTCGTCCACCGTGCCCTCGCCGTTCTCCGTCAAGCTGTAGACGACGCTGTCTCCGACCAGCGGCGACTCCCCGCGTTTCTTGAAGATGCCGCGTCCCCGGCATTGCACGGGATCGGACCCTGCAAGGGCAGGGTCCGAAGGCGCAACGTAATAATAGCCGCTTAGTGCCTTGACGATGCGTCCGGTGAGCGCGTTACTGCTGTTCTTGCTGCTCATCGCTCTGGCCACCGTCCTCTTCTGTCTGTGCCGGCTCGAATGCCGGTTCGTCGTCTGTCTCCGTGCGGCCGTCCGGCTGTTCCTCGTCTTGGTCGATGTTCGCCGGCGGCTCCGTGCCCGGCACCGACTGCGGCGTCTTGCTGCCGCCGTTCTTGGCATCGTCGTACGTTACCGGGAAGGAGTCGGTGAACTGCCCGTCGCGGTACACCGTGACGATCGCCTCCGTATTCGGCGCCAGGACGACCTCAACCGGGAACGTCTTGGTCGTGTCGATCTTGCTCGTTCCCCAATCGATATCGGCGCCTCGCGCATCCGAATATTTGATCTGGATGCTGCTCGATTGACCCGCTACCGCCGGCGAGATCAGAATGTTGAACGTATAGCGCAGCGCGTCCTCCGGCAAGCCTGCGCTGATCGTCAGCGTGAGCTCGCTGTCCTTGGCGACCGGATCGCCCTCCTTATAAGGGAATTGGTCGATCACTGTGCCTTCCGCTTCGTAGCTCGGCGCCTGCACGATCCCGGTATCCGGTCCCAGCTTCAGCCCAAGCTTCTGCAGCTCCGTCCTCGCTTGCTGCTCGGTCAGGCCGATCAGCTTCGCCATCGGGAACGTCTCGCGCCCTTTGCTCACCGTGAACATGATCTTCGCCGTCTTCGGGTTGAACTCTTCCTCGCTCTCGAGCGACTGAGCCAGAATATTGCCCGGCTTCGCGTCGTCGAACACGTCATCCTTCGTGATCTGCTCGGCAGTCATGCCGAGATTGACCAGCGTCTCGACAGCTTCATTGTAATTCATTCCCTTGAAGTCGATCATCTTCTCCATCTTCGGCCCGGAGCTGACCGTGAGCTCGATGTAGGAACCTACCTTCACCTTCATGTTCCGATCGCTCTGCTCGACGACCTGTCCGGACGGGATATCGTCATGCTGCTCGTAAGTAACCGGATCGAACACCTTAAGGCCTGCCTCCGTAAGCATGCGCCTGGCCTCCTCCTCCTGCTCGCCGACCACGTACGGCACATCCACCTCATCCGTGTCGATGAAGTTCAGGAACGTGCGAGCCCCCCAATAGATGAGCGCGATGACGAGCAGCGTAACGAGCACCGTTACCGTCGGCTTCACCCAACGGCGTTTGCCGCTCGGTTCGTCGATCCATCGATTCGTGTCCGTTTCCTCCACGGCGGAGCCTTTGGAGCCGGACAGCGCGGGCGCAGGTTCGACGCTGCCGCGGATCGCAGGCATGACGCGGGTCTCATCCATATCGCCCGTGAAGCTGAGCTTCGGCTCGTTCAGCCGCTCCGGCGCCAAGCAGGTCTCCAGATCCTGCAGCATCTCGCGCGCGGACGCATAGCGTTCGCCGGGATTTTTGCGCATGGAGCGGACGATGACGTTCTCCACGCTCTGCGGGATATGCGGGTTGGCGACGCGCGGCTCCTCGAAGTCCTCCTGCAGATGCTTCAGCGCGACGCTGATCGGACTCTCGCCCAGAAAAGGCAGACGCGCCGTCACCATCTGGTACAATACAATGCCTAGCGAGTATAAGTCCGATTTTTCGCCTGTGATGACGCCCTTCGCGTGCTCGGGAGAGAAGTAATGGACCGAGCCGACGACGGAGCCGGTCTGCGTGATCGTGGACGACGTTACCGCCCTCGCGATGCCGAAGTCCGTTACCTTCACGCGGCCGTTCTTGCCGATGAGAATGTTATGGGGCTTAATATCCCGATGAATGATCTGGTTCTGATGGGCGTGCTCGAGCGCATCGCAGATCTGGGCCGCGATGCGGACCGCTTCTTCCGACTGCATCGGCGCGCGTTCCTTGATGATGTCGTTCAGGTTGCGCCCTTCGACGTATTCCATGACGATGTAATGCGTATCGTCCTCTTGACCGACATCGTACACGCTCACGATGTTGGAATGCGACAGCGAGGCGGCAGACTGGGCTTCCCGGCGGAAGCGGCGCACGAACTCCTCGTCATGAACGAACTGCTGACGCAGTATCTTGACCGCAACCTTGCGGTTCAGCAGAATGTCATGCGCCTTATAGACGAGCGCCATGCCGCCGCTGCCGATCCGTTCGATAATCTCGTAGCGTCCGCCCAGCTCGTGTCCGATCATGCTTCCTCACCCCCGCTCTCGCTACCTGCATCGTTGTTGTCGATCAACAGGACGGTAACATTATCGTCGCCGCCCGCCTCGAGCGCGAGCTCGATCAGCCGGTCGGCCTTGCCTTCCAGATCGAGCGCTTCCGCCTGCAGCGTAGCCAGCAATTCTTCGTTGTCGACCATGGAGTAGAGCCCGTCGCTGCACAGGAGAAGCATATCCCCGGATTTCCACGCGAAGCCCTTCACGTCGACCTCCACCTGGGCATCCGTGCCCAGCGCGCGGGTCAGCACGTTGCGGCGCGGATGGTTAGCGGCTTCTTCCGCGCTGATCTGCCCCGTCTTCGCCAATTCGTTGACGAGCGTGTGATCCTCCGTCATCTGCCGAAGGTCGCCGTCGCGCAGCTTATAGGCGCGGCTGTCTCCGATATGGGCAATGACGCCGTAGCCGTCCGTGAGCAGGGCAGCCACGACGGTCGTCCCCATATTGTGGTAATGATCGTTCTGCGCCGCAAGCTCGAATACGACCTCGTTCGCCTCCAGAATCGCCTGCCGCAGCAGCGTCTTCGCCTCTTCCAAGGGAAGCCCGGCCGGCAGCTCCTTAAGCGCTTCCCGGAACGTGTCCACGGCAAGCCGGCTCGCCACGTCGCCCGCTTGATGGCCGCCCATGCCGTCCGCTACGATCGCGAGCACCCGGCCGCCATCGAAGGCGGCCGTCCATGCGCGATCTTCATTCACGAGCCGAATCCGGCCGATATCACTTCGGTATGCCGTTCTCAATCGCTATCACCTCGCGGATTCCATATGCTTCGCACGCAATTGGCCGCATGCGGCGGCAATGTCGTGACCTTGCTCCCTGCGAATCGTCGCATTGATCTTCTTGCGCTCCAGAATGCGCTGGAACTCGAAGATGTCCTCGCGCGGCGTCCGCACGTAGTCCCGCTCCGGCACGTAGTTGACCGGAATCAGATTGACGTGGCAGAGCATCCCGCTCAGCACGTCAGCCAACTCCTCCGCATGCTCCGGACGGTCGTTCACGCCGCCGATCAGCGCGTACTCGAACGTGACGCGCCGGCCCGTCTTGGCGATATAGAAGCGGATCGCTTCCATGACGTCCTTGAACGGGAACCGCCGATTCACCGGCATCAGCTTCGACCGCAGCGCATCGTTCGGCGCATGGATCGAGATCGCGAGATTGATCTGCGTGTTCTCGTCCGCGAATTGGTAGATGCTAGGCACGATGCCGCTCGTCGAGACCGTGATGTGGCGCTGGCCGATATTCAGGCCCTTCTCGTGAATCATGATGCGCAAAAAATTCATCGTCGCGTCGTAATTCTCGAACGGCTCGCCGATGCCCATGATGACGATGCTCGAAATCCGCTCGTTCGTCGCATCCAGCATCTGCTGCGCGACGACTACCTGCGCGACGATCTCGCCCGGCGTCAGGCTTCGCTTCAGCCCGCCCAGCGTGGAAGCGCAGAACGTGCAGCCCACCCGGCAGCCGACCTGCGTCGTCACGCAGATGCTGTTCCCGTAGTTATGGCGCATGACGACCGTCTCGATCGCGTTCTTGTCTTGGAGCTCGAACAAATATTTGATCGTGCCGTCCTTGGATTCGAAGCGCGTAATTTCGCTCAGCGTGACGAAGGCGAACTGCTCCTCCAGCTTCGCGCGCAGCGGCTTCGGCAGGTTCGACATCTCTTCGAAGGCGCGCACGCGCTTCACGTAGAGCCAATCGAACAGCTGTCCCGCGCGGAAGGCTGGTTCTCCGTTCGCTTTCATCCAGTGCTGCAGCTGCTCCAGCGTATAGTCGTATATAAAAGGTTTCTCCGGCACTGTCTGTTTGATGTTCTCTGTCACAGTCGATCTCACCGCATTTCTTTCAGAGGTTGAACGCTCTACTCCTCGTAATATCCCTATATTGTACCATATCGCACCATGCCGACACTACAACCGGTGCCGCTTCCGCATGCGCGCGATGAAGAATCCGTCGCTGCCGAAGTGCTGCGGCAGCAGCTGGACGGCGCCGTCGAACCCGTCCGCTCCGATGACGCCCGCCTGTCGCAGCGCCTCGAGCGTATGCGCAGGCCACTCCGCATCGAGCGCGAAGTCCGGATGGCGCTCGAGGAAGCGTTGAATCTGCTCCTCATTCTCCCGCCGTTCGATCGTGCAGGTGCTGTAGACGAGAAGGCCGCCGGGCTTCACGAGCCCTTGCGCGGATGCGAGCAGCCTGTACTGCACGGCCGCGATCTCGTCGACGTCGCTCGGCGACTTCGTCCACTTGATTTCCGGCTTCCGCCGGATAACCCCGAAGCCGCTGCAAGGGGCATCCAGCAGCACGATGTCCATCGACTCCGGCGGATGCAGCCGATGCAGCTCTCCGGCATCCATGACGGTCGTCCGGATGCAGCTCAGCTCCAGCCTTGCGGCCTGATCGGCAATCAGCTTCTCCTTGTGCGGATGGACATCGTTCGACCAGACGACGCCTTGATCGCCCATCAGCTCGGCCAGATGGGACGACTTGCCCCCAGGAGCTGCGCAGCAATCGAGCACCTGCATGCCGGGATCCGGATCGGCGACTTCCGCTACCAGCATCGAGCTCTCGTCCTGTACCGTCCACTCGCCGCTCCGGAAACCTTCCGTATCCGCGAGGTGCCCGCCGCGGCCGACGACGATGCCCGCCTGCGACAACGGCGAAGGCTCGGCCACGTACGCCTCGGCCTTCAGCCGTTCCAGCACGGCCGACCGGCCGTTCTTCAGCCGATTGACGCGGATGCTGCTCTTGGGCGGCTCGTTGCCCGCTTCCATCATCAATGCGGCCGTCTCCGGCCCGTATGTATCGATCCAGCGCGCAGCGAGCCATTCCGGGTAGGAATGCGACAGCGACAGCCGCTCGGACGCCGATCCCTCGGCAGGCACGGCAAGCTCCTCCTGCCGCCGGATGACGGCGCGCAGCACGCCGTTCACCATGCCGGATATGCCGGCATGGCCGCGGCGCTTGGCGATGCCGACCGCTTCGTTCACGACGGCATGCGGCGGGATCCGGTCCAGGAAGGCAATCTGATACAGACTGAGCCGCAGGAGCAGATGCACCCAAGGCTGAAGTTTGTCCAGCCCCTTCGCGACGAAGCGCTCCAGCCAATAATCCAGCGTGCGCTGCCGCTGAATCGTGCCGTAGACGATTTCCGTCGCAAGGCCCGCATCCGCCTTCGACAGATTCGCCTCCTGCAAGGCGCGGTTCAGCTGCAAATTGCTGTAGGCGCCTTCCTTCGCGACCCGCAGCAGCACTTCGAGCGCAACGTCGCGCGCGGTTGCGCGCATCGGCTTACGCATCGGGAGCCGCTCCGAACATGTTGCCCGCCGCCGCGCGCGTCCCCTTCAGCCATTCCGCCGCGGGCATCGCCTTCTTGCCTGCCGGCTGAACCTCGAGCAGGCGCAGAACGCCTTGTCCGGTCTGCACGGACATTCCGGACGGGCCTGCCTCGAGTATTGTGCCGGGGAGCGCCTCCGAAGCTGCTCCGGCTTCCGCGCGGCACGCCCATATCTTGAATAATTCGCCGTTATAATACGTGAAGGCTCCGGCCATCGGCACGAGCCCTCTCACTTGGTTATACAGCTCGGCAGCGCTCCGCTCCCAGTCGATCCGTTCATCGTCGCGCGTCAGGTTCGGCGCGTAGGTCGCTTCCTCGTCAAGCTGTTTGACCGCTTGGGCGGTGCCGTCGATGATCGACGGCACCGTCCGAATCAACAGCTCCGCGCCTGCCAGGCTGAGCTTCTCGAACAGCGTGCCTGACGTGTCGCTCTCCGCGATCGGCACCTCGACGCGGCTGATCATGTCGCCGGTATCCAGTCCCTCGGCCATGTACATGATCGTCACGCCGGTGACCGTCTCGCCGTTCATGATCGCGCGCTGGATCGGCGCGCCGCCGCGATACTTGGGCAGCAGCGAGCCGTGCACGTTAATGCAGCCGAGACGCGGCAGCTCGAGCACGGCCTTCGACAGTATCTGGCCGTAGGCCGCCGTCACGATCAGATCCGGCTTATACGCGGCCAGCTCCGCCACCGCCTCCGGGCTGCGCATGCGCTGCGGCTGCAGCACGGGAATGCCCCGCTGAAGCGCGGCTTCCTTGACCGGCGTCGGCGCCAGCAGCTTCTTGCGCCCCTTCGGGCGGTCAGGCTGCGAGACGACGGCGACGATTTCGTAGCCCTCGGCCAGCAGCCGCTCCAGCGAAGAGACGGCAAAATCGGGCGTTCCCATGAACGCGATCCGCATCCTGCTCACTCCCCGTTTCTTCTCGATTTGGCCGACGTCTCGTAGAGCTCCTCGGCAATGTCCGTGAACAGCACGCCGTTCAGGTGATCGATCTCATGCTGGAACGCGCGCGCCAGAAAGTCCGTCGCCTCGACCTCGAAGAACTTGCCGTCGCGATCCTGGCCCCGCACTTTAATCCGCTGCGCCCGGCGGACATCGCCGCTCTGACCCGGAATGCTCAAGCAGCCTTCGGGTCCCAATTGCTCGCCCTCCTGCTCGATCATCTCCGGATTGACCATCTCGATCAAGCCGTTCTCGTCTCCGACGTCCACGACGATCACGCGCTTCAGAATCGCGATCTGCGGTGCCGCGAGACCGACGCCCTCCGCATCGTACATCGTCTCCGCCATATCCTTCAGCAGCTTGTGCAGGCTGCTATTGAACTTGGTCACTTCCTTGGCCCTCTCCCGCAATACGGGATCGGGATCCTTCACAATCAGCCGAATCGCCATGATGGCATTCCCTACCTTTATCCTTAAATATGGGTTCTAAACTTAATAATAGACCGGTTGTCAGCGCCAAGAAGGTTGAACGATAATAGAAATTGAGGAGCTCCAGCGTTTCCGTAGGAAACGCAGCATCGGAAGCATACGCTCGTAGGCAGACCTACGTGAGCACCGGAAATTGCGCTAGCGTTCAAGATTCGACGTCGAGTAGGCATCGCAGCGATACATCATGATCACAAGCGGTCCCTACAAGATCATTTGGGGGTCTACGTCTATGGAGAAGAGCACGGAACCCGCCGCAGCCCCCTCCACATAGGGCGCCATCGCGGCCCGGACTAGCGCCGCAGCATCGATGTTCCCCCGATATTTTATCATACATTGGAAACGGTAGCGATCCTTCAGCCTCGGAATGGGCGACGCCACCGGCCCGAGCAATTCCAGCGCGCGGTCCGACGCATCGTCCAGCGGCCTTAGCACTCCTTCGCGCCCCGCGATGTCCCGCAGTTCGGCGGCGAACCGCTCGCTCGTCTGCACGAGCTTGGGAAGCTGCTCATGCGATAGCGTGACGAGGATCAGCCTGCAGAAGGGCGGGTACGACAAGATGCTGCGCTGCTTCAGCTCCGCGCGGACGAACGCGTCGAAATCATGCCGGCGCGAGGTCTGGATCGAATAATGCTCCGGCGCATACGTCTGCACGACAACTTCGCCGGGCAGGTCATGCCTGCCGGCGCGGCCCGCGACCTGGGTCAGGAGCTGGAACGTTTTCTCCGCCGAGCGAAAATCGGGCAGATGCAGCGACGTATCCGCGGCAATGACCCCGACGAGCGTCACATACGGAAAATCCAGCCCTTTCGCCACCATCTGCGTACCGAGCAGGACGTCTGCCTCGCGCGCGCCGAAGGCGGTCAGCAGCTTCTCGTGCGCACCCTTCTCGCTCGTCGTGTCGACATCCATCCGAATGACGCGAATGCCGGGGAACAGCTTCGCCAGCTCCTCCTCGACCCGCTGCGTGCCGGTGCCGAAATAACGGATATGCTCGCTCTGGCAGGTCGGGCAGCTCTCCGGGGAACGCTCGGCATAGCCGCAATAATGGCAGCGCAGCATGCGGCTCTTCTGATGGAACGTCAGCGAGATCTCGCAATGCGGGCAGCCGGCCGTGTAGCCGCAAGAGCGGCACATGACGAACGTGCTATAGCCGCGCCTGTTCAGGAGCAGCACCGCTTGCTCGCCTCGCTCCAGACGCTCGGCGAGCGCGCCGTGCAGCCTGCGGCTGAACATGGAGCGATTGCCTTCCTTGAGCTCGTCTCGCATGTCGACGACCTCGACCTTCGGCATCGGCCTGCCGCCTACGCGCTCTGCCAGGGGCAGCCACACCGCGCTGCCGAGCGCCGCGCCTGCCGCGGCCGCATCGCCGCCGGCCGGCTCCCTGCGGAATCGAGCCGCGGCGAAGCTCTCGAGCGACGGCGTCGCGGAGCCGAGCACGACAGCCGCGCCGTGCTGCTCGGCTCGCTTGATCGCCACGTCCCGCGCGTGATACTTCGGACTCTCCTCTTGCTTATAGGACGATTCATGCTCCTCGTCGATGATGATGAGCCCGATGCGTTCGAACGGCGCGAAGATCGCGGAACGCGCGCCGATCGCGACGCGCACGCGCTTCTCGCGGATGCGCCGCCATTCGTCGTAGCGCTCCCCGGTCGATAAGCGGCTGTGGAGGACGGCGACCGCATCGCCGAACCGTCCCTTGAAACGCTCGACCATCTGCGGCGTCAGCGCGATCTCGGGGACGAGCACGATCGCCTGCCTGCCCAGCCGGATGCAGCGGTCAATCGCCTGCATGTATACCTCGGTCTTGCCGCTGCCCGTCACCCCTTGCAGCAGCAGCGTCTCCGGCTGCCCCGCTTCGACGGATGCCGCGATCCGCCGGTAAGCGGTCTCCTGCACCTCGGTCAGCGTCAGCGGCTTCGTCCGTTCGAAGCGCCGTCCCGCATACGGGTCGCGGTCCTCCTGCCGCTCTTCGATGCGCAGCAGTCCCTTGTCGGCCAGCGCGCGCAAGCTGCTCGCCGCAAGACCGCTCTCCGCAAGCAGCTTCGCAAGCGCGATCGGTTCGCTACGGGTCATCATATGCGCCAGCGCCTCGCGCTGCTTCGCGGCTCGGGCCGGAATCTGCGCCAGCGCCGCCTCGGCCGCCTCTCGGTCGTCCGGCGGGAATACGGTCAGCACGCTGCGCAAGCCGACGCGGCTCTTGACCGATACGGTCTCGGCCAGCAGCCCGCCTCGCAGCGCTTCCTTGAGCAAGCCGTCGCAGCCCGGATAACGCTCCTGAAGCGCCGATAGCTTCACCGGCGCGTGGCGTTCCAGATAGTGTCGCATCTCCTCGGGCAATGGCGATGTCAGCTGCAGCTGTCCTTCCCGGCCGCCAGCTTCGCCTTCGTCCTCGTCATCGGCGGTTGGCTCCGCAAGCATCACGTAGCGTTCCGCCTTGCCCTTCAGCGCGGCCGGAATCATGGCCTGCAGCGCGGTCGTCCATGTGCAGCAGTAAGCATCGCTCATCCAGCGCGCCAGATCGATCAGATCCGGCCGCAGCGGCGGCATCGGGTCGAGCAGCTCGGCAATCGCCTTCAGCCGCTTGGCATCGACCTCGGCTTCGGCGGCGAACGCCACGACGAAGCCCTGCAGCGTGCGGCCGCCGAACGGCACCGCAACGCGGCTGCCGATCTCGATCCAGCTCGCGATCTGCTCGGGTACGGCATAATCGAACGGCCGGTCCGTCTGGCGGCTCGGCACGTCGACGATGACGCGTGCGATCATGGCCGCTCCACCGTCCCTTTACCCCTCGCATCCAGCCGCTCCGCGATCAGCCGCATCAGACGAAGGCCGACCTCGCGCTTGGACAGCTGCGGCCAGGCAGCGACCTCCCCGAAGCCGTCGAACACATGCACGATGTTCGTATCGCCGTTGAAGCCCGCTCCTGGCGCCGTGACGTCGTTGCCCACGATCAGATCGCAGTTTTTGCGCCGCAGCTTGTCCATCGCGTAACCCGCCAGATTGTCCGTCTCCGCCGCGAATCCGACCAATAATTGTTGCTGCTTGGCTCGACCCGCTTCTTCCAGAATATCGGCCGTCTTCTCGAGCTCGATCACGAGCTTCGCGTCCGATTTTTTCTGCTTGGCAGCATGCTGCACGACCGGCCGATAATCCGCGACCGCTGCCGATTTTATCAATACGTCCGTCAATGGGTAACGTGCCATGACCGCCTCGCGCATCGCTTCCGCCGATTCGGCGCGCACGATCGTCATGCCGCCGGGCAGCGGAACGCTCGTACGGGCGGCGATCAGCGTCACCTCTGCCCCCAGATCGCGCGCCGCTTCCGCGATCGCCACGCCCATTCTGCCCGAAGAGTCGTTCGTGATGTAACGTACCGGGTCGATGCGCTCAACCGTGCCTCCAGCCGTCACCAGCACCTTGCGGCCTGCGAGCAGCTGCGGCTCCGCCAGCAACTCCCGAACGGCATGCGCGATCTCGTCCGGTTCTGCGAGCCGCCCCTTGCCGACATAGCCGCACGCGAGCTGGCCTGTGCCCGGCTCGACGAAGCGCACTCCGCGCTGCCCCAGCGTCTCGATGTTCGCGATGACCGCCGGATGCTCGTACATATGCACATTCATCGCCGGCGCGAGCAATACGGGCGCCACCGTCGCCAGCAGCGTCGTGCTCAGCATGTCGTCTGCCAAGCCGTGCGCCATTTTGCCGATAATATTCGCCGTTGCCGGCGCGACGACGACGAGATCCGCTCGGTCGGCCAAGTCGATATGCGAGACGACGGCCGGATCGCGTTCGTCGAACGTATCTGTATGCACCGGATGGCGCGACAAGGTCTGCAGCGTCAGCGGCGTGATGAAGCGTGCCGCCGACTCCGTCATGATCACGTGTACTTCCGCGCCCGCCTGCTTCAGCTTGCTGCACAGCGCCGCTGCCTTGTAAGCCGCGATACCTCCCGTAATGCCGAGCACGATCGTTTTCCCCTTCATACTCGCTGCCATCCCCCTTCTGTATATAAAAAAGAAACAACCCACATTCGAGGGTTGTCACGAACAAGCTTATTTCGCGTCTGGATCCGATTCGACTACCAGCAGGTCGCCGTAAATCTCTTCGAGCGCAACGCCGACGTACTTATGCGACTTCGGATTCTTCAGGTCCGTCTTCAAGCCGTCCCTCAGCATTCGCGCACGGCGGGAAGCGGCGACGACCAGCGAGTACTTGCTGTCGACCTTCTTCATCATTTCGTCAATGGATGGGTATAACAATGTCCAATCCCCTCTCTAGGCTTTCTCGATGACGGCGAGCAAGTCCGCATAATCGGACAAGAAACGCTCGCGTCTGCAGTGTTCTGCTGTGACGATGCTCTGAATCCGCTCGCAGGCGGACTCGATCTCGTCGTTGATGACCGCGTAATCATAATGCCTCAAGAGACCCATCTCCTGCGCCGCCACGGACATCCGGTTGTCGATGACCGACTCCGACTCCGTGCCGCGCCCGATAATGCGCTGCTTCAGCTCATCCAGCGAAGGCGGCAGCAAGAAGATGAAGACGCCTTCCGGGAATTTGTCTTTCACTTTGAGCGCGCCCTGCACTTCGATCTCGAGTATGATGTCCTTGCCCTCCGCGATCGTCTTCTCGACAAAATCACGCGGCGTTCCGTAGTAGTTGCCTACGTATTCCGCATGCTCGAGCAAAGCGTCGCGGGCAATCATATCCTGGAACTGCTCCCGGGATTTGAAGAAGTAGTTCACGCCGTCCGTCTCGCCCTGACGCGGCTGGCGGGTCGTGGCGGATACGGAATAGATCAATTCCGGCATCCGTTTGCGCAGCACGGTGCATACCGAGCCCTTGCCGACGCCGGAAGGTCCGGACAATACGATTAATAATCCTTTTCTCATGGTACGCTCCATCTTATTCGTCGTTGTCGTCATCCTTGGTGGAGAGGCGGTGCGCCACGGTCTCCGGCTGTACGGCCGACAGAATGACGTGGTCGCTGTCCGTTATGATGACGGCACGGGTACGTCTGCCGTAAGTAGCGTCGATCAGCATGTGCCGGTCGCGCGCTTCCTGAATGATCCGTTTGATCGGTGCGGACTCCGGACTGACGATCGAGATGATCCGATTCGCCGATACGATATTGCCGAAGCCGATATTAATGAGCTTGATTGCCATAACAGTCCCCTCCGGTCTCCCTTTCCATCCTCCCGTCCGCCGCGCCTTGTCGGCCGCAAGCGGGCCGAGCGCGCGTCAGACATACGAAGCCGTTATGCATGAACGCACCGATTCGGGATCGAATGGTATGATTGCTGCTCGCTGCGCCGCCGGATGGCACTATTCTTGACAGAATCCGTCCGACGCATACTTTATTCCCGCCCTTATCCGGCAGGGTTATCCATTCTTACATATTCTAATTCATTTTGCTCGCGGGAACAAGAGAAAATGCGCATGCGCGAGCAACTGCGAGTATTGCCCCGGCCGACGCCGATTCAGCGTTTCGTCTGCCGCGCATGGCTCCATACGTATTGCGTCAGCTTCGCTGTCATCTCGTAGAACAGGAACGGCGTGATCAGGTAGATGCCGTTGAACCGGTCCATCGCCGCATCCAACAGTTCTTCCGCGATGCGTACCCCTTCGGCTCGGCCTGCCTCGCCCTCCAGCCCGGCCATTCGTCCCCGGACCTCGTCCGACAGTTGAATGCCGGGTACTTCGTTATGCAGGTATTCGGCATTCCGGCCGCTGGCCAGCGGCATGATGCCGATGAAGACAGGCACGCTCAGATGCGACGTCGCGTCCGCGATCCGTTCGATCAGCGCCGCGTCGTACACGGGCTGCGTCATGATATAATCGGCGCCCGACTCGATTTTGCGCTCGAGGCGCTGAACCGCCTTGTCCAAATATTTGACGTTCGGGTTGAATGCCGCGCCGACTACGAAGCTTGCTTTCTCCTTCAGCGGCTTCCCGGAGAACGCCGTCCCTTCGTTCAGCTGCTTGATCATCCGGATCATGTCGAAGCTCGTCAAGTCGTAGACGGAGCTGGAATCCGGCAGGTCGCCGAACCGGGACGGATCGCCGGTGACGGCCAGCACGTGATCGATGCCGAGCGCGTCGAGCCCCATCATATGGGACTGCGTGCCGATCAGGTTCCGGTCGCGGCACGCGATATGGACGAGCGGCCGGATGCCTACGCGATCCTTCACCAGCGCGCCGAGCGCAAGGTTGCTCATGCGCGTGACCGCCAGCGAATTGTCGGCCATCGTAACCGCGTCTGCGCCTGCTGCCTTAAGCGCCTCCGCGCCTGCCATGAACTTGCGAATATCCAGATCGCGGGGCGGATCGAGCTCGACGATGACGGTATGGCGCTCGCGGACAAGCTCCGTGATCGAAGGGCCGAACGCGTCGCCCGCGCCGTCTTGGTCAGCGTCGGCAGCGTCTGGCTGCACTGCGGGTTCCGCCACGACGACACGATCGCGCGCGGCCGCTTCAGCTTGCGACTCGGAGGGAGCCGGGACCGGCACATAGCCGGCAAGCGAATTGGCGATCGCTTCGATATGGGCCGGCGTCGTGCCGCAGCAGCCGCCGATCAGAACGGCGCCGCGATCCGCGAACCGTCTGGCCGACTCGCCGAAGTAATCGGCGCCGGCGGAATACGTGATCATGCCGTCCACGTAGTCCGGCACGCCCGCGTTCGGGAAGACGGACAGCGGCAGCGGGACGGGGCCGTCGATCGCGTCGATGGCACGCAGAATGCCGTTCGGTCCGCTGACGCAGTTGAAACCCGCCACATCCGCGCCCTCGGCCTCGAGCAGGCGGAACGCTTCATCTAATGGAAAGCCGTCCTGCGTCCGTCCCGAATCCTCGACGGCCAGTTGGCAGATAACCGGCAGCTGCGATTCCCGCCGGATCGTGCGCAGCGCCAGCAGAAGTTCTTCCAAATCGTAGAACGTCTCCAGCAACATGCCGTCTACGCCTTCGGCGAGCAGATGCCCGATCTGCTCGCCGAGCACGATCTCGGTTTCCGCGGCATCGAGCGTGCCTCGCCTGCCGGCGCGCGTCGAGCCGATCGCGCCGACGACATAGCTGTCCGGACCGACAGCGCCGCGCGCGATGCGCACCGCTTCGCGGTTAATGCGTGCCGCCTCGCTTTCCAATCCGTAGCGCGACAGCTTCGCGGCGTTCGCGGAGAACGTATTCGTCTCGATTACGCGGGCGCCGGCCTCGTAATAGCGACGATGGACGCTGGCGATTACGTCCGGTCGCGTGACATTGAATTCTTCGTATGAGATACCGACAGGGAATCCCTGCTGGTATAAGTAAGTCCCCATCGCGCCGTCCCCGGTCAGCAGGGTTGTGCGCAGCGCTTCCCTTAAATCCAGTTTCAATCGATTCTCCCCCTAGTGCGAACCCTCTCTTACTCCTATCGGGCAAGGCCATTCTATCAAACTATACCGTAAATCGACATGAATTTCACTAAGGTTCGCGCATATCGCCGCAGACATTGCCGATTTCACCCCGGATATCAAAAATCCGCCCGCCAGGATCTCTCCCGAACGACCGGATTTCTATCGTACTTGATTAAATGGCCAATTGTCGCTACCTTCGAAGGTTGGACGATGGTAGAAATTGAGGAACTCCAGCGTTTCCGTAGGAAACGCACTTCGGAAGCATACGCTCGTAGGCAGACCTACGTGAATACCGGAATTTTCGCCAGCGTTCAAGATTCGACGTCGAATAAGCTACGAAGCATTGGCTTCGCGATCACAACTGGCCGCGGAATACTTCTGCTGCAGGGCCTGTCATGTACACATGATTGTCGGCCTCGCTCCATTCGATGAGCAGATCGCCGCCCTTAAGCGAGACGGTTGCCGTACGATCGGTCAAGCCGTTCAGCGCGGAAGCGACGACCGTCGCGCATGCGCCGGTGCCGCAAGCGAGCGTCGGGCCTGCGCCCCGCTCCCAGACGCGCATATCGACATGCGACCGGGAATGGACGGTGACGAACTCCACGTTGACCTTGCGGGGGAACATGGTATGCGTCTCTAGCTTCGGCCCCCAAGCCCACAGATCGAAGCTCTTCGCGTCTTCGACTTGGATGACGCAATGCGGGTTGCCCATCGAAACAGCCGTGAAAGCGAAGCTGCGGCCGTCCACCTCGATCGGGTAATTCTTGACGACGGCGGCATCCACTGTCGTCGGCACCTGCAGTCCGTCAAGAATCGGCTCGCCCATGTCGACGCGCACTTGAAGAACCTTGCCATCCTCCGTCGTCAACTGAACCTTCTGCACCCCGGCACCGAGCGTCTCGATCGTGATCGCCTCGTTGCCCGTCATCCCGTTATCGTACACATATTTCGCGACGCAGCGAATCGCGTTGCCGCACTGCTCAGCCTCCGTGCCGTCGGAATTGATGATCCGCATCCGGAAATCGGCCTTCTCCGAGGGCAGGATGTAGACCAGTCCGTCTGCCCCGATGCCGAAATACCGGTTGCACAAATCGACTGCCAGCTGCGATGCTTGCTCCGGCAGCTCCCGCTCGCCCGCCACGACGATAAAGTCATTGCCCAGTCCGTTCATTTTCGTGAAATTCATCTATGCTTGCACTCCTTTCTCTCTAGTGCAAGCATAGCTCGATGCCTCACGAAACGGTATTCACCAATTGTTCATTTATTTGCACTATTACGCCTATATGTCTTTGCATAGCCTAGTGGGGCAGGACACTGCTACCTGGCCGACGCGCCGAACGCGATGCGGCTCTTCTTGCTGCTTCCCGGCTTGCTGAGCACGCTGCCGATGCCCATGACGAACGTCGGGATGCCCGCAGCGACGAGCACGAGACACCATTCGCGCAAACCGATCGGCACCGTCTTGAAGATCGGCTGAAGCGCATCCACGTACAGCACCGGGAACATCAGGGCCAGCGAGGACAGCACGGCCAGCACGAGATAGCGGTTCTGCAGGATGTTGCGGTGAAAAATCGAGCGCGAGCTCCGGCAGTCGAACACATGGATCAGCTGCGCCATGACGAGCGTGACGAACGCGACCGTCTGGGCTTCGATCAGGTTGCCGCCGTTCGTCCGAAGCGTGATCCAGAACGCGCCTAACGTGCAAAGACCGATCAGGATGCCTCGGCTGATGATTTTCCAGCCCAGCCGCCGCGCGAAAATGTTCTCCTTCGCGCTGCGCGGCTTGTGCTGCATGAGGTCCTTCTCGGCCTGGTCGACGCCGAGCGCCATCGCCGGCAGGCCGTCCGTGACGAGATTGACCCATAGAATCTGGATCGGCACGAGCGGCAGCGGCAAGCCGGCCATCATCGCGAGGAACATGGTCAGTATCTCGCCTACGTTGGAAGCCAGCAGATAGCGGATGAACTTGCGGATATTCTCGTAGATGCCACGGCCTTCCTCGATCGCCGCGACGATCGTCGCGAAGTTGTCGTCGCTCAGCACGAGCGACGAAGCCTCCTTCGAGACGTCGGTACCCGTGATGCCCATCGCGATCCCGATATCGGCTGCCTTGATCGCCGGCGCGTCGTTCACGCCGTCGCCCGTCATGGCCACGACATGGCCTTTTTTCTGCAGCGCCTTCACGATCCGGAGCTTATGCTCCGGCGCGACCCGCGCGTATACGTACGTATCGTCGACGACGGCGTCGAGCTGCTCGTCGCTCATCGCTGCCAGTTGCCTGCCCGTCAGCGACTTGCCGCCGCGCGGCACGATGCCGAGCTGTCCGGCGATCGCTTCGGCGGTCAGCTGGTGATCGCCCGTAATCATGACCGTCTTGATGCCTGCCCGTCTGCAGGTCGCGATCGCATCCCGCACTTCCCTGCGCGGCGGATCGATCATGCCGGTAAGTCCGACGAAGATCAGCTGGCATTCCACCTCGGCATCGGTCTCGCATGCTTCGCGCGGTCGCAGATCCCGGTAAGCGAGGCCCAGCACGCGAAGCGCCGACTGCGCCATCGCCTCCGACGCGGCCGAGACCTTGCTTCTCAGCGTCGGCGTGAACGGCACGACATTCCCTTCCCAGAGAATGTACGCGCATTGCTCCATGAGCAAGTCCGGCGCGCCCTTCGTGCAGACGATACGGCCGCCCTGATGATTGACGAGCACGGACATCCGCTTCCGTTCCGAATCGAACGGGTACTCCTTCTCCCGCCGGTACAGCCCTTCCAGCGAGGAGACGGTAACACCCAGCTTCGCCGCGAGGACGATAAGCGCGCCCTCCGTCGGATCGCCGTTGAGCTGCCAGGCTTCGGCAGACGAGCTTGCCGCATCCTTCGCCTTGCGTCCCTTGGCAGCCGTCTCCTCTTCCCCCTTCACGAGACGGGCGTTGTTGCAGAGCGCCGCGACCTGCAGCATTCTGCGGAGCTCGGAGTCGCGCTTCAAGTCCGCGTGGGCGCCGTTCTCGAGCACCTCGCCGACCGGCTCGTAGCCCTCGCCCGTGACGTCGAGCGTTCGGCCGCCCGTCCACAGCTTCGTCACGGTCATCTTGTTCTGCGTCAGCGTTCCGGTCTTGTCGGAGCAGATGACGGAGGCGCAGCCGAGCGTCTCGACGGAAGGCAGCTTCCTGACGATCGCTTTGCGCTTGATCATCCGCTGCACGCCGAGGGCAAGCGCAATCGTGACGATAGCGGGCAGGCCTTCCGGAATCGCCGCGACGGCGAGACTAACGCCTGCGAGGAACATGCCGTATGCCGGCTGCCCGTGCAGAATCCCCGCCACGACAACCATGACCGTCAGCGCAAGCGCTACCCCGATCAGAATCTTGCCCAGCTGCTCCAGGCGGTGCTGCAGCGGCGTTTCCATCTCTTCCGTCTCCGCGATCAAGTGCGCGATTTTGCCCATCTCGGTTCCCATGCCGGTCAATACGACGGCGCCTCGACCCGTGCCGCGCGTCACCATCGTACCCATGTACCCGATATTTTTGCGGTCGCCTGCCGGAAGCTCCGCTTCGGCGATCGGCATGGCATGCTTGCTGACCGGCACGGATTCGCCCGTCAGTGCCGACTCCTCCGCGTACAGCCCGTTGGATTCCAGCAGTCGGATATCCGCCGGAATCCGGTCGCCGCTCTCGATGACGACGATGTCGCCGGGCACGAGCTCCACGGCAGGCACCTCGCGTACGATCCCGCCGCGGAGCACGCGGGCGGTAGGCGCCGTCAGTTCCTTAAGCGAGCGAAGCGACTTCTCGGCGCGGTATTCCTGCACGAAGCCCAGTATGCCGTTCAACACGATGATGGCGACGATCGTAATGGCATCCAGATATTCGCCGAGCAGACCGGAGATCAGCGTTGCGCCGACCAGCACCAACACCATGAAATCCTTAAATTGGTTGAACAGCAGCGCGATCGGCGAGACGCGCTTGCCCTCCGACAGCTCATTGCGCCCGTGCGCTTGCAGCCGCTCTGCCGCCTCCTGCTCCGTCAACCCCTCCTTCGGATTGCAGGCCAGCGCCTCGGTCAACGCTTGTTCGTTAAGCTGGTGCCACAATTTCTGATCCATCTGTCTCCCTCCCGTTATCCGCCATCCGTCTGCCGCCTGCAGCCATGCTGCGGTACATGCGGGCCGGCTTTTCGCCGCGCGGACAGCCTTATCAAGATCAATGTATTCGGACAAACTGCGGAATATCCCAACAGTTGTCCGCGCAAGGATAAGTTAAACCATTCTCTACCTCCCGCGAACATTGCCGCCTAGCACCGAACTATGGCATGATAAGAGGATGAATCAATCGGTCAATGGAATTGACATCGCAAAGGTGGTATCGCATTCGCATGGCACTCGACGGAATCGTAGCCCGCGCGCTGGCGCATGAGCTGAAGCAGCTCACAGGCGCCCGCATTCATAAAATTCATCAACCGGATGAGCATACGCTCGTCTTCTCCATTCGCGCAGCGAGCGTCCAGGGACGGCTCTTGCTCTCCGCGAACCCGACCTACCCGCGCATTCACTGGACGTCGCAGCCGCAGAGCAACCCGCTCGAGGCGCCGATGTTCTGCATGCTCATGCGCAAGCATTGCGAAGGCGGCGTCATCGAAACCGTCCGACAGCCATCCGGCGAGCGGGTAATCGAATTCGATATCCGGCAGCGGGACGAGCTCGGGGACCTGTCGGTCAAGACGGTCATCGTGGAGCTCATGGGCCGGCACAGCAACATTATTCTGATGGATCCAGCCACAGGCACGATCCATGACGGCATCCATCACGTGACGCCTGCCATCAGCAGCTTCCGGATCGTCATGCCGGGAAGCAAGTATACGGCACCGCCCGAGCAGACGAAGGCCGATCCGCTGACGATACAAGACGAAGCCGCATTCATCAGCGCGCTGGAGGCTGCGCCTTCCGACGCGCCTGCAGATAAGCGGCTGGTCGCCGCATTCGCCGGGCTGAGCCCGCTACTGGCCAAGGAAATCGTGCACCGCGCAGGAGGCCCGGCTGCAGACGGATCGCTTGCCGTTTGCTGGGAGCCCTTCCGATCGATGATGGCCGCCTTCGAGGGTCATAATTACGAGCCGGTCATCGTCGAGGATGATAGAGGCAAGACCTTCTTCTCCGTGACGGCCTTGACGCATCTGAACGGCGAGTCGACCGCCTACCCGACGGTCAGCAGCTGCCTGGAAGCCTATTACGGAGACAAGGCCGAACGGGATTCGGTCAAGCAGCGCGCAGCCGATCTGTACAAATTTCTGCAGAACGAGAAGGCCAAGAATGTTAAGAAGCTGGAGAAGCTGGCGGAGACGCTCGACGAAGCGAAGGATGCGGACAAGCACCGCAAGCTCGGCGAGCTCGTGACGGCATACCTGCATCAGATTCAGCGGGGCGACGAGGCGATCGAGGCCGTCGACTACTACGATGAAGAACAGAAGACGATCCGTATCGCGCTCGATCCGCAGCTGACTCCGTCAGAGAATGCGCAGCGCTACTTCCGGCGCTACACGAAGGCGAAGAACAGTCTGGCCGTCGTCTTGGAGCAGATCGAGTCCGCCCGCGAGGAGATCCGATATTTCGAATCCTTGCTGCAGCAGCTCGACAGCGCGTCGCTTCAGGACATCGAGGAAATCCGCGAAGAGCTGGTCGAGCAAGGATATATGCGCGCGCGTGGACGCCGGGGACCGAAGAAGAAAAAGAACGCCAAGCCCGCCCTGCTGTGCTACACCTCTTCGGAGAACGTACAGATGTTCGTCGGCAAGAACAACACCCAGAACGAGTACTTAACGAACCGCTTGGCCTCGCCGAGCGACACTTGGCTGCATACGAAAGACATTCCGGGTTCCCATGTCGTCATCCGAGGCGCGGACTTCGGCGATCCGACCCTGGAGGAAGCGGCGATGCTGGCCGCGCACTATAGCCAAGCACGTTCCTCGAGCATGGTGCCGGTCGACTATACGCTCGTTCGTCACGTGCGCAAGCCGAGCGGCGCCAAGCCCGGCTTCGTCATCTACGACCACCAGAAGACGCTGTTCATCACGCCGGACGAGCAGCGCCTCAAGGCAATGCCGTATGTGATCAAGAGCTGAAGCACAAAAAGGCTGCAGCCGGTTAGCGCATCATTCGCTAACCGGCCGCAGCCCTTTTTCTATCGATCCGGCAACAGGTCGAGGAACTACAAGGTCAAAAAGTACAGCTATTATTCCAGGTTTGAAGGTTTTACCCTGATTAGCGGCAAAAACCTGCAGCTGTTTACGGCCATCTTGCCGAAATGCCCGAGTCGGGCGGATATAATGGTGCATATGGACCTCTGTCAAGAAAGTGGACACCACTTATGCCGTTTTTCTCTTATCAAACTTCGCAGCGAACCGGGCCGGCGTTAGGTATCCAAGTGAGCCGTGGATCCGCTTGCGGTTGTAGAAAAATTCA
>JAEZCJ010000129.1 GCA_023433615.1 Bacillota bacterium
CAGTGGAAGGCGGTCGTCACGTCGGGGACGAACGTGCTCGTCGCGGCAGCCGCGGGCTCCGGCAAGACGGCGGTGCTCGTCGAGCGCATCATTCGGAAAATATCGAACGATACGGACGTCGATCGGCTGCTCGTCGCGACCTTCACGAAGGCAGCGGCCTCCGAGATGAAGGAGCGGATTCGGATCGCGCTCGAGAAGGCGCTCGACAACACGCCGGATTCCGACCATCTGCGCCGCCAGCTGGCGCTCATGAACCGTGCGTCGATCACGACCCTGCACTCCTTCTGTCTGGATGTCATTCGACGCTATTACCCGCTGATCGGGCTGGACCCGGGCTTCCGGATCGCGAACGAGACGGAAGCGGAGCTGCTTCGGATCGAAGTGCTGGACGATCTGTTCGAGGAGCGCTATGCCGGCGCGGAAGGCATCTTCATTCGGCTCGCGGACGCATTCGGGGGCGAGCGCGGCGACGAGCCGTTAGCGCGTCTCGTGCAAGAGCTGTACGACTTCTCGCGCAGCCATCCGTGGCCGGAGCTGTGGCTGCGGGAGGCTGCCGGGGCATTCCGGACGGCGAATGCCGAAGCGCTCGGCGGCAGCGACTGGGTGCGCGGCCTGCGCGCCGACATTCGGCTGACGCTCCAAGGAGCGGAAGCGGTGCTGCTGCAGGCGCTCGATCTTACTCGCATGCCTGCCGGGCCGGCTCCGTATGCCGAGACGTTCGAGGACGACCTGCTGCTCGTGCGCGGTCTGCTCGCGGCGATCGCGGAGCCGGAGTGGGAACGCTGGTTCGAGCCGTTCCAGGCGGCTGCCTTCGGCAAGCTGAAGGCGATGCGCGGCGACGAATACGACAAGGCGCTGCAGGAGCGGGCCAAGGGGCTTCGCGAGCAGGCGAAGAAGGCAATAGCCGGCCTGACCGAGGAGCTGTTTCGCCGAACGCCGGACGACTACGCGGCGGAGATGCAGGAGCTGGCGCCGCTGATGGACGCGCTGGCCGAGCTCGTGATCGCTTTCGGCGAGCGGTACGAGACCGCGAAGCGGGACAAAGGTCTCCTGGACTTCGGCGACCTCGAACACTATTGCCTGCGCATTCTTCGGGAGCCTGGCGGAGAGCCGGGGGAATCGAAGCCCTCCTCTGCAGCGCTGGAATACCGCAGACAATTCGACGAGATTCTGCTCGACGAGTACCAGGATACGAATATGGTACAGGAAGCGATCGTCGAGCTGATCGCGCGGCCGGGAGCGGGCAACCGATTCATGGTCGGCGACGTGAAGCAGAGCATTTATCGTTTTCGCTTGGCGGAACCGAATCTGTTCTTGGCGAAGTACAAGGCATTCGGCACGGGCTCAGGGACCGGGATCGGTGCAGATGCAAATGGAATTGCGGATGTAGATGCCGATTCAGGCGCAACTGCGGCTATCGGGAACGGCATTCCGGGGCTGCGCATCGATCTGGCGCGCAATTTCCGCAGCCGGCGCGAGGTCGTGGACGGGGTCAATGACGTGTTCCGCGGCATCATGCATGAGACGGTAGCCGAGATGAATTATGATCGGGATGCCGAACTCGTCCTCGGCGCGCCGTATCCGGATGCAGCCGATGAGGAGGAGGCCGATCGTCTAGCCGTCGAGTGCGTGTTGCTCGACCGCGGAGGTGCCGGACCTGCCGAGGGTGCTGGCGGCGAGGAGGAATCGGCTTCATTCGCCGGAGAAGGCGCGGATGACGACGCGGAATCGGCAGAACGGCAGGCGGCCGCGGAAGCTGCGGCCGACATGCAGACGGCGCAGCTCGAAGCGCGGTTCATCGCGCGGCGCATACGGGCGATGATGGACGGCGGGCCGGCGGGCGAGAAGCCATGGCTCGTGTACGACGGCAAGCGAGGCATTTACCGCAAGCCGGCTTGGCGGGACTTTGTCGTGCTGCTGCGCGCAACGGCGCAATGGACGCCGATCCTCGTCGAGGAGCTTCGGTCGCATGGCATTCCGGCTTATGCAGAGCTGAACTCGGGGTACTTCGAAGCGACGGAGGTCGTGACGATGCTGTCGGTCCTGCGCGTGATCGACAATCCGTACCAAGACATTCCGCTCGCCGGCGCGCTGCGTTCGCCGATCGTCGGCTTGTCGGCCGAGGAGTTGGCGATCGTGCGCCTTGCCGCCAAGCAAGGGCCTTATTATGAAGCCGTATTGCGGGCAGCCTCGGATGCAACTGTCGACGAGCGGCTGCGAGAGAAGCTGCGCGCGTTCTTCGACAAGCTCGAGCAATGGCGCGTCGAAGCGCGGCAGGGGTCGCTCAGCGACCTGATCTGGCGCATCTGCCGGGAGACCGGCTACTATGATCTTGTCGGCGGCTTGCCGGGCGGCGTGCAGCGGCAGGCGAACCTGCGGGCGCTGCACGACCGCGCGCGCCAATACGAAGCGACATCGTTCCGCGGCTTGTTCCGCTTCCTTCGATTCGTCGAACGGATGCGGGATAGCGGCGGGGATCTCGGCACGGCCCGCGCGCTGGGCGAGCAGGAGGATGTCGTGCGCATCATGTCGATCCACAAGAGCAAGGGACTCGAGTTCCCGGTCGTATTCGTGGCGGGACTCGGCAAGCTGTTCAACCAGCAGGACTTGAATCGCTCGTTCCTGTTGCATAAGCAGCTCGGCTTCGGTCCGAAGCTTGTCGACAGCGAACTTCGGGTCAGCTATCCGACGCTGCCGTATCTGGCCGTGCGCAAGCGGATCCGGATGGAGCTCTTGGCAGAGGAGATGCGGGTGCTGTACGTGGCGATGACGAGGCCCAAGGAGAAAATGTTCCTGATCGGCACCGTGCCGGATGCCGGCAAGGCGCTGGAGCGCTGGTCCGGAGGCGTCGATCTTGCGGCAAGGCGAATGCCGGACCACCGGATCGCGGCCGGCCGACGATTCCTGGACTGGATCATGCCGCTCGTCACGGCTGGCGGCATCGCGGGTGCCGCAGCGTTCGAGGAATCGCTTGCGATCGAATCGGCCGATCGGGCAGCGGAGGGTGCGACTGCCGGAGAGGTAACGGGTCAGGTGCGAGCCGACGATCGAGCGGTCAGCGCGCATGACGCGGAGGCATCAGGACCGGACAGTGGCGCTGATGCCGGCACCAATGCGGCTATCATTCGCGGCTGGCGGTTCGGCATGCTTCCGGCTGCCATGCTGGGCATGGAAGCGGCAGCAGCCGCCGTCGTCGAGATGGACGAGGAGGAAGCTGCGCATCGGGCAGCCCGTCTAGCGGTCCTTGCCGCGATGGAGCCTGTCGAGGATCAGCCGCAGTCGGATGCAGCCGAGGAAATTGCGGCGCGCATGTCGTGGCGCTATCCCTACCAATCAGCGACAGCCATCGCGGCCAAAACGTCCGTCACCGAGATGAAGCGGATGCTTGCCGATGCGCCGCATAGCGCGGAAGCGGAGCCTTATGAGGAGGCGGAGGTACGGCTGCTGCACGAAGCCGACGCATCGATTGCAGATGCCGATCAGGTGTCGGATCGACAGACTGGCGGCCATGACGCCGACGGTGAAGCTACGACCGCTGCTTCCGGGATGACGAATCCGGGCGGAGCGTTCGCCGTGCCGTCAGCTGCCCGCAGTCCTTACGCGTTCCGGCTCCGGCGGCCGCGCTTCATGGAAGAGAAGACGCTGACGCCAGCCGAGCGCGGCACGGTCAGCCATCTCGTCATGCAGCATATGCCGCTTGACGGTTCGCTGGACGCGGAGGCTGTCCGTTCGCTGGTGGACGGCATGATCGAGCGTAAGCTGCTGACTCGGGCGCAGGCCGAGGCGGTTGACGCCGCGTCGATCGCGTCATTCTTCGCGAGCGAATTGGGCATGCGGCTCTGCCGGGCGCGGTGGGTGAAGCGGGAGCTTCCGTTCAGCTGCGCGCTGCCGGCCGGCCGCGTGCATCCGCTGGCAGGCGGCGATCGGACGGTCCGCGAAGAGCCGGTGCTGATCCAAGGCGTCGTCGACTGCCTGTTCGAGGACGAACAGGGGCTCGTGCTGCTCGACTTCAAGACGGACCGGATCGCGCTGAGCGATTGGGAACGCGCGGCCGAACGCCACCGGTTCCAGCTGGAGCTGTACGCCGAAGCGATCGGCGGCATTCTAGGCAGGCCTGTGCAAGAATGCCATGTGTTCTTCATCGACGGCGCGCAATCGGTACGGCTGGCGTAGGCTTGGCAGGCATTCAGCGGCTCGTCTGCGAGTTGGGAGCAAGAGTGCTCGCAGGTAGAGTCGGAGCTTAGCTGACCGTGGCCGGCCAGTGAGCGGAAGAGCAGGAAGAGAACGCCATGAGGGCAGTTCTTCCGTGGCAGGCGGAACCTATCGGACGCAGGAGCCGCTATTCGAGCAAAAGCATGGCTTGGGGATTTCTGACGGACTAGGGAGTCGTTATCGGCATGTTAGCGGCCGTTTCGAGCGTGCATTCACCAACTTCGCTGGAACTTGCAGATGCACAAGCACATTGGACGGCATCGCCGTCTCGTCGCATGCCTTGTCATTCCTACTCGCCATTCCCGACCCTTCGACGGAGCTGAAGGCGATCGGGTCGGAGGTACGTTACAGCCGCGCAAGGGAATGGATTTATGGCTTGCTGCTGCATGCCGGCGGATGGTTCGAATTGCATCATGCAGCGAGATTGCGAGTTGGGGTTACGCGAGTGAGAGAAGGAGGAGCGAGAGATGCGCATATTGCATACGGCGGATTGGCATCTGGGCCGAACGCTTGAAGGGCGCAGCCGTCTGGCCGAGCAGGAGGCATTCATCGATGAGCTGACCAGGGTGG
>JAEZCJ010000142.1 GCA_023433615.1 Bacillota bacterium
GTGCTGAACAAGACGGTCGAGGAAGCGGAAGAGGTAGCGGGATTCTACGACGTGCTGGAGATTCAGCCGATCACGTTCTACATGCATCTGGTCGAAAAAGGGTTCGTCGCAAGTCGCGCGGAGCTCGAGCAGGCCATTCGGCGCGTAGTCCAGATCGGCGACAAGCTGGGCAAGCCGGTCATCGCGACGGGCAACGTTCACTATCTGCATCCGCGTGAAAAGATTTTTCGGGATATTACGATCCACGGCATCACGGGCTTCAGTCCGCTCAAGGACATCCAGAAGCCGGACGCGCATTTCCGGACGACGAAGGAGATGCTGGAGGAATTCGCGTTCCTCGGCGAGGAGAAGGCTTACGAGGTCGTCGTGAAGAACACCGTCGAGCTGGCCGGGCGGTTCGAGCATTACGATATGTTCCCGGACAAGCTGTTCGCGCCGATTATCGAGGGTGCGGACGACGAGATTCGCAATACGTGCTATGCGTTCGCGAAGAACATGTACGGGGAGAACTTGCCGCAGGTCGTCATCGACCGGCTGGAGAAAGAACTCATGCCGATTATCAAATACGAGTTCTCCGCCAACTACCTCGTGTCCGCCAAGCTGGTAAAGAAGTCGAACGAAGACGGTTATCTCGTCGGATCGCGGGGCTCGGTAGGCTCGTCGGTCGTCGCGACGTTCCTCGGCATATCGGAGGTCAACCCGCTGCCGGCGCATTATATCTGCCTCAACCCGGACTGCAAGCACAGCGAATGGTTCCTCGACGGCAGCGTGCCGAGCGGCTTCGACCTGCCGGACAAGGACTGCCCGAACTGCGGCAAGCCGATGAAGGGCGAGGGGCAGGATATTCCGTTCGAGACGTTCCTCGGCTTCAAGGGCGACAAAGTCCCGGATATCGACCTTAACTTCTCGGGCGAATACCAGCCGCATGCGCATAACTACACGAAGGTCATGTTCGGGGAGAAGCAGGTTTTCCGAGCGGGCACGATCGGTACGGTAGCGGAGAAGACGGCATACGGCTTCGCCAAAAAGTACGAGGAAGACAAGGGACAGAAGTGGCGAGGCGCCGAATTGAACCGGTTGGCGGCAGGATGTACGGGCGTTAAGCGGAGCACCGGCCAGCATCCCGGCGGCATCGTCGTCGTCCCGGACTACATCGAGGTGGAGGACGTCACCCCTGTGCAATACCCCGCCGACGATACGAGCGCGGATTGGAAGACGACGCACTTCGACTATCATGCCTTCGAGGCGAATCTGCTGAAGCTCGATATTCTCGGCCATGACGATCCGACGATGATGCGGATGCTGCAGGATCTTACGGGCGTCGATCCGACGACGATTCCGATGAACGATCCGAAGGTCATGAGCATGTTCAGCTCGACCACGGCGCTCGGCGTTACGCCGGAGCAGATCCGGACGCCGGTCGCGACGTACGGCGTGCCCGAGATGGGCACGAAGTTCGTGCGACAGATGCTCCATGAAGCGAAGCCGACGTCGTTCGCCGACTTGCTGCAAATCTCGGGCTTGTCGCACGGTACGGGCGTATGGCTCGGCAATGCGCAAGAGCTTATCAAGAACGGCACCTGCAACATCAAGACCGTAATCGGCTGCCGTGACGACATTATGCTGTATCTGATCTACAAGGCCGGCATGGATGCCAGCCTCGCGTTCAAAATCACGGAGAGCGTCCGGAAGGGCCGCGGCCTGACGCCGGAATGGATCGAAGAGATGAAGAACTGCAAGGTGCCGAAGTGGTATATCGATTCCTGCCTCAAGATCGAGTACATGTTCCCGAAGGCGCATGCCTCTGCATACGTTATTTCGGCCGTGCGTACCGCTTACTTCAAGCTGTATTATCCGATCGCTTATTATGCGACGTATTTCACGGTGCGCGCCGACGACTTCGAGCTGGAGATTCTGTGCCAGGGCTACGACGCGATCCTGAAGCGGCTGATCGAGATCGAGGATAAGGGCTTCCAAGCGACGACGAAGGAGAAGAACTCGATCTCCATTCTCGAGATGGCGCTCGAGATGACGGCGCGCGGTTTCTCGTTCAAGCCGATCGACCTGTATCGCTCGGACGCGACGAAGTTCCTGATCGAAGGCGATTCGCTCATTCCGCCGTTCGCGGCCGTAGGCGGCATCGGCGACAACGCTGCCCGCAATATTGCGGCGGCGCGCGAGGAGGGCGACTTCCTCTCGATCGAGGACTTCCAGCAGAAATCGCGGGCGTCGAAGACGATCGTCGAGCTGCTCGCGGCGATGGGCTGCTTCCGGGGATTGCCGGAATCCAACCAACTTTCCTTATTCTAAGATGCATCGCACTTATGATCATACGCTTATCGATCAGTAGGAACGCAAGCAAGCCCGGTCATGCGACCGGGCTTGCTTGTGCTTACTTGTATAAGCATTCGTATTTATTTGTCGGAGCCGTAGAACCGCAGATAGTCCTCTAATTGACTTGCCCAATAAGGCGCGTCATGCATGCCGCCGGGGACGATCTCCGTCACCACAGATTTCACCTTGTTCTGGCGCAGATTCTTCTCCAACTGCTTCACGGCTTCGATATAATTGGCATCATCCCTGTCGCCGATGTCGAGCATGACCTGCGTGGCGCTGACGTCCTCTTTCAATGCCAATCGCAGCGGGTCGCGGCTCTCGCGGAGCTGCTCAGTCGGATACATCCATTCCTTGCGCGGTGCCCACGGGTCCTCTACGAAGATCGCCGGCGCATGTGCGCCGATCTTGCCGAATAGTTCCGGATTGCGCAGCCCGATATGCAGCGCGGCATATCCGCCGAGCGAAGCGCCGCCGATGAATCGGCTGTCACGCGACGGATTCGTCGCATAGTTCGTATCGACATATGTGACAACCTCGTCGACGAGATAATCTTCGTACCGACCCTCGTTCATCGGATCCGGAATATTCGGCGGTCCCATCCAAGTCCCCGTTACATCCGCGCTGTTAATGCCCCAGCTGTTATCGTGCTGCGGCGATACGATAATCATCGGCTTAATCGTGCCTGCCTTGATGAGCTTGTCCGCTTTGTCCTGGATATAGAGCACGTTGAACCACCACTTTTGCGTTTCTTGATATTTATGGAGCAGGTACAGAACCGGATAATCTTTGCCTTGGCGATAGCCTTCGGGCAGATAGATGTTTAGCGTCATTTCTTTATCGAGCGCCTCGCTGTGAAAAGACACCCGCTTAACGGAGGATGGCGATTTGTTGATGGTTTTTGCCGATACTGACCCGATCAGCGAAGAGAAGATCAAAGTTAGAATGCCTAGCACAATCGTTACTTTCCTATTCATAGATTTGCCTCCAGATTCTAATGGTTAATGGGCGCGATTGAGGATCCTCGCTTTCATTGTATAGGCTGGAGGGAGCCGGCTGACAGTGTCTAGGCAAAGCGATTCGAGAAATTACTTTCGTGAATAAAGTATTTTGAGCCGGAAGACGCAGATTGAAAATGAAAACCAATCCGGCGTTTTCATTTCTATATTGTCACAACAGTCCGACTATGCTATAATTTTTCTGGTAATGCTGTAACTAAAGGGCACGCAGGAGAAGAGTGGGGAAACCCACTCTTTACGTTTTGTCTGCGCAGGTTGAACCTTACGGGAGGTCTTTTAAGCTTGAGCATGAGTAAAATTGGATCCGCCGTCGAAGCGATGGTTAAGCCATTTTTGGACGAGAACGGATTTGAGCTAGTCGATATCGAGTACGTGAAGGAAGGCAGCAATTGGTTCCTCCGCATCTTCGTGGATAAGGAAGGCGGAATCGATATTGACGAATGCGGCCGCATCAGCGAATACATAAGCGACCGCCTGGACGAGAATGATCCGATCCCGGACGCTTACTTCCTAGAAGTCTCTTCGCCGGGCGCGGAGAGGCCGCTTCGCAAACCGGAAGACATGGCTAAGGCGGTTGGCAAGCAAGTATATATCAGCACGTATGAGCCGGTTCATGGCATGAAGGAATTCGAGGGCAAGCTGCTGTCGTTCGAGGATGAACAAGCCGTCATCGCGATCGGCAAGAAGCAGTATGACGTGCCGTATTCCAGAATTGCCAGCGCCAGACTGGCCGTCGTCTTTTAATTGTTGAGAGGGGGAGTAGTTTTCAATGAGCATGGATTTTATCGAGGCGCTGTCGGAAATCGAAAGAGATAAGGGGATTAGCAAAGACATCTTGATCGAAGCGATCGAGGCGGCTTTGATCTCCAGCTATAAGCGTAACTTCAATACGGCGCAGAACGTGCGCGTCGATATTAATCGCCATACCGGCGTAATCAAAGTGTTCGCGCGCAAGACCGTCGTCGAGGAAGTGCTGGATCCGCGCCTCGAGATTTCGGTCGAAGCCGCACGCGAGATCAACCCGCACTATCAGGTCGACGATATCGCGGACATCGAAGTCACGCCGAGGGACTTCGGGCGCATCGCGGCGCAGACCGCTAAGCAAGTTGTGACGCAGCGCATACGCGAAGCGGAGCGCGGCTTGATCTACAATGCCTTCATCGATAAAGAAGAAGACATCGTCAACGGGATCGTGCAGCGTCAAGATACCCGCAATTTGTTTATTGATCTCGGAAAGGTCGAAGCGGTGCTGCCGCTGACCGAATTGATGCCGAACGATAAGTTCAAGCACGGCGACCGCGTCAAATCGTACATCACGAAGGTAGAGAACACGACGAAGGGGCCGCAAATCATTTTGTCCCGTACGCATCCCGGCCTGTTGAAGCGCCTGTTCGAGCTCGAAGTGCCCGAGATTTACGACGGCGTCGTCGAAATTCGGTCAGTCGCCCGCGAGGCGGGCTTCCGTTCGAAGATCGCGGTGCATTCGCGCAACGGCGAAGTCGATCCTGTCGGCTCCTGCGTCGGTCCGAAGGGGCAGCGGGTACAGACGATCGTCACCGAGCTGAAGGGCGAGAAGATCGATATCGTGCGCTGGTCGGACAGCGTCGAGGAATATGTGGCGAATGCCCTCAGCCCGTCGAAGGTGCTGGAGGTTATCGTATTCGAGCAGGAGAAAATGGCGCGCGTTATCGTGCCGGATTATCAGCTGTCGCTCGCGATCGGCATCAAGGGCCAGAACGCCCGCTTAGCCGCGAAGTTGACCGGTTGGAAAATCGATATCAAGAGCGAGACGCAAGCCGAGCAGGAATATGATCGTCCGCGCACGCAGGGCGATGCAATGCATCAGGATTCCGTATCGTACGACGGCTAGCGGGAGTAAGCGCCGCAAGCACATGGGGGGATGAGCGATGAAGCCGAGAAAAGTGCCGCTGCGCAAATGCGTTGCTTGCCAAGAAATGATGCCGAAGAAGGCGTTGATCCGCGTGGTCCGCACGCCGGATGAACTTGTGGCGATCGACTTGACCGGCAAAAAAGCGGGACGAGGCGCCTACCTATGCGGCAAGGTTGCATGTTTCAAGCTCGCGAAGAAGAGCAAGGCGTTCGATCGGGCATTGAAAATAACGGTTGATCCTGCGATCTACGATCAATTGGAGCAGGATTTCATTGAAGTCGAAGAGGAATTCCTCGCCGCTAAGGAACGGGGCGATGATGACGAATAAAGCATTGTCAGGGCTAGGCATGGCCATGCGCGCCGGGAAGCTTGCGACAGGCGATGAGACGGCGCTGAAGGCCGTTCAGCAAGGCAAGGCCTTCCTCGTATTCGTGGCAACCGACGCCTCGGAGAATACGAAGAAGAAGTATCGCGACAAGTGCGCAACGTATCGCGTGCGGCTGGTCGAAGCATTCGACCGCTATACGCTCGGTGCCGCGATCGGCAAGGCGGATCGGGTCATCGCAGCCGTCATTGATCCTGGCTTTGCCAGACTGATAGGGCAGCAGCTCGGTAACCTAACGGAGGTGGAGAATATTGAGTAAACAGGACAACAAAGATAAGTTAAGGGTCTACGAATATGCCAAGTCGCTCAACATGAGCAGCAAGGAAATCATTACGATCCTGAAGCGTCTCGATATGCCTGTCAACAATCACATGAGCGTCATGGAGAATAACATGGTCGATAAGGTGGAGGGATTCTTCAAGAGCATTAAGGAGAATGCCGCCGCCAAGCGCGCGCAAGAGACGAACGCGGCACGCCAGCAGGCGAAGCCGGCCGGGAATCCCGCAGGCGGACAGCAGTCAGCTCGTCCGCAGGGAACGCCAGGCGGCCGCAGCGGCGACGCATTGACGCGTGCCGCAGCTCCGCAGACAGCCAACCAAAATAACCAAGAAAAGCAGGGGAATATGAACGTAACCACGACGCAATCCACAACGACAACAACAACGACAACAACGACAACGAGCACGCCAGCGAACGCGGCGGCATCCGGAGCATCGACCACCAACCCAGCATCCAGCGGCGGCTCCAGCCGTCCTCAGGGCGGCCAAGGCGGTCATCGCGACCAGCGTCCAAGCGGGGGTCAAGGGCAAGGCCGCGGCCCGCAAGGCGGCTACGGTCAGAATCGCGGTCCGGGCCAAGGCCAAGGCGGCGCGCGGCCGCAAGGGCAAGGCCAAAACCGCGGACCGGGTCAAGGCGGCCAAGGCCAAAACCGAGGACCGGGCCAAGGCCAGGGCGGCCAGAGCCAGAACCGCGGACCTCAAGGAGCACGTCCAAGCCAAGGCGGCGCACCGGGCGGCTTCCGTTCAGGCGGACCATCCCAAGGCGGTCAAGGCGGCGGCTTCCGCAGCAGCGCGCCTGGCGGCACACCAGGCGGCGGCGGTTCGCGTCCGGCACCTAGCCGTTTCGGCGATAACAAACCGGCAGGCCGCAACGACGCGAATTCGCGCGGGGCGGGCAGACCGGGCGGCAAGCCAGGCGGCGGCAGACCGGGAGGCGGCAACAGCCGTTTCGAGGACGGACGCGGCGGCTTCAAGAACGGACGCGGCGGCAAGAACAACCGCGGACGCGGCCAGCAGCAAGTGCACCGCGAGAAGATCGACAACACGCCGAAGAAGATTATCGTGCGCGGCGAGATGAGCGTAGGGGATCTTGCGAAGCTCCTTCACAAGGACGCATCGGAAGTCATCAAGAAGCTGATTTTCCTCGGCGTCATGGCCACGATCAACCAAGAGCTCGACCTCGATACGATCCAACTCGTAGCAGGCGATTACGGGGTCGAAGTCGAGATTAAGCTTCCTGTCGACGAAGATACGTTCGAAACGGTCGAAGAAGTGGATGAGGAGTCCGAGCTGGAGACGCGTCCGCCGGTCGTTACGATCATGGGTCACGTCGACCACGGCAAGACGACGCTGCTCGATGCCATCCGCGAGACGAGCGTATCGCTCGGCGAAGCAGGCGGAATCACGCAGCACATCGGCGCGTATCAAGTCGAGATCAACAGCAAGAAGATCACGTTCCTCGATACGCCGGGCCACGAAGCGTTCACGACGATGCGTGCGCGCGGCGCACAGGTGACGGACATTACGATTCTCGTCGTGGCTGCCGATGACGGCGTCATGCCGCAGACGGTTGAAGCAATCAACCATGCGAAGGCAGCAGGCGTTCCGATCATCGTGGCCGTGAACAAGATCGACAAAGAAGGCGCGAATCCTGACAAGATCATGCAGGCATTGACCGAATATGAGCTTGTGCCGGAAGCATGGGGCGGCGAGACCATATTCGTCAACATCTCCGCGAAGCAGCGCACGAACCTGGAAGAACTGCTCGAGATGATTCTGCTCGTGGCAGAAGTCAACGACTACAAGGCGAACCCGAATAAGCGGGCGCGCGGCACGGTCATCGAAGCCGAGCTCGACAAGGGTAAAGGTCCTGTGGCGCGCATTCTCGTCCAGCATGGTTCCCTCAAGGTGGGCGATGCTTTCGTCGCAGGCAACTGCTTCGGACGGATCCGCGCCATGGTCAACGACAAGGGACGCCGATTGAAAGAAGCGGGACCTTCGACGCCGGTCGAAATTACCGGCCTGACGGAAGTGCCGCAAGCCGGCGATCCGTTCATGGTGTTCGAGGACGAGCGCAAGGCGCGCGCAATCGCGGAACGCCGCGCAACCAAGCATCGGGAGTCCGCACGCGGCGCCAATACGCGCGTTACGCTGGACGATCTGTATAATCATATCAAAGAAGGCGAAATTAAAGACCTGAACGTCATTATCAAAGCCGACGTTCAAGGCTCGGCCGAAGCGCTTAAGGGCTCGCTGGCGAAGATCGATGTCGAAGGCGTGCGCGTCAAAATCCTGCACAGCGGCGTAGGCGCGGTAACGGAATCCGACGTAACGCTCGCCTCTGCATCCAACGCGATCATCATCGGCTTCAACGTTCGCCCGGAACCGCAGGCCAAAATGAACGCCGATCAAGAGCAAGTCGACATTCGCCTGCATTCGATCATCTACAAGGTCATCGACGAGATTGAGCATGCGATGAAGGGGATGCTCGACCCTGTATTCAAGGAAGTCGTCATCGGCCATGCCGAGGTTCGCAACCTGTTCAAAGTGAGCAAGGTCGGCACGATCGCAGGCTGCATGGTTACCGACGGCAAAGTGACACGCGCATCCGAAGCACGCGTCGTTCGCGGAGGTACGGTCGTACACGAAGGCAAGATCGACTCCCTCAAGCGGTATAAAGACGATGCCAAGGAAGTCGCGCAAGGCTACGAATGCGGCATTACGCTGGTCGGCTTCAATGACCTCCAAGAAGGGGACACGATCGAAGCGTTCATCATGGAAACCGTTGAGAGGTGATGAAGCATGGCAAAAGTACGGGTCGGCCGCGTAGGCGAGCAGATCAAGAAGGAGCTTAGCCAGATCATTCAGCAAGAGCTGAAGGATCCGCGCATCGGCTTCATTACGGTGACCGGCGTCGAGGTAACAAGCGACCTGTCGCAAGCGAAGGTGTATCTCAGCGTGCTGGGCAGCGAAGAACAGAAAGAAGCCACGCTTGCGGCGCTTGCGCGCGGCAAGGGCTTCCTCCGTTCGGAGCTGGGCAAGCGGGTATTGCTTCGCCACACGCCGGAGCTGATCTTCAAGTTCGACAGCAGCATCGAGTATGGAAGCCGCATCGAGTCGCTGCTCGAACAGATTAACGGCCGCGGGCAGGATAACGTATGACGGGGCGGAATACGGATTATGGGCGCATGCTGGAAGACGCGCTCCGATTCATGAACGAGGGAGACGACTATCTGGTCGTCTCCCATGTTCAACCGGACGGCGACGCAATCAGTTCGACGGTAATCGTGCAATGGCTGCTCGAGAAGCTGGGCAAGCGCGTCACCCTCATCAATGAGGGGAGCGTTCCTGGACGTCTCGATTATTTGCGTTCTTCCGAACTTATCATGAATTATTCCAAGGAGCCGCCGGCACGTACCTTCAAGCGAATCATTGCCGTCGATTGCGCAGACTTCGAGCGAATCGGTCTCGTGCGTCACGTCTTTGAAGAGGACTACTCGCTGTTGAATATCGACCATCATCCGACGAACGACGCGTACGGGGCGGTTAACTTGCTGCGCTTCGATGCAGCGGCGACAGCCGAGATTCTGTTCGACTTAATCGCCGCTGCGGATATCCCGCTTGACGTCGATGTCGCGAAAGCGATTTATACCGGTCTGTTGACGGATACGGGCGGTTTTCGCTACTCGAATACGAGCCCTCACGTCATGAGTATCGCGTCCAAACTGCTGGCAGCCGGCGTGAACGGCTTCCAGCTTGCCGATCATCTGCTGGAGCGCATGACGATGCCGCAGCTGCGAATTCTGCAATGCGGTCTATCGCGCTTGCGCTTCACGGAGGACGGCAAGATCGGCTGGCTCTATATCGAACCGGCTGACATGGCGGAGACCGGTGCCGTCGGCGAGGACTTGGAAGGATTGGTTAACTACGCCCGCAATATCGACGGGGTCGAAGTCGGCATGCTGTTCAAAGTAACGGAGAAGGGCGACGTAAAGGTAAGCTTCCGCTCCGCGGGCGAAGCGGATGTCGCGGCGATCGCGCAGACGTTCGGCGGCGGCGGGCACGTGCGAGCATCCGGCTGCCGGTTGCCCGGGTCGCTGCCCGACGCGATGGAGTCGGTCGTTGAAGCGGTTCGAAAGGCGCTGCAAGCATGAAGGGCCAAGAACTAGACGGAATTCTGGCCGTATGGAAGCCTGCCGGATGGACATCGCACGATGTCGTCGCCAAGGTAAGGGGCATTACGCGCACGAAGCGGATCGGCCATGCCGGCACGCTGGACCCGATGGTCACGGGGGTGCTGCCGCTATGCATCGGCAGGGCGACGCGGGTCGTCGAATATATGCAGGAACTGCCTAAAGCGTACGAAGCGGTATTGCAGCTCGGCATCGCAACGGACACCGAGGATATGACCGGAACGGTGCTCGAACGCGCGGAAGCAGCTCACATTACGGATGAATCCGTACTGCGGACGATTGCCGGATTCGTGGGCGAGATCGAGCAGGTGCCGCCGATGTATTCGGCCGTCAAGGTCGACGGCAAACGGTTGTACGAGCTGGCGCGAGAAGGCAAGAGCGTCGAACGCAAATCCAGGAAAGTTACCATCTACTCGATTGAAGTCAAGTTCCTTGAGCTCGGGATCCCTGAGCCGCGGATCGGACTGGCTGTTACATGCTCGAAGGGGACGTACATCCGTACGCTGTGCGTCGACATCGGACGTGCTCTCGGCGTCCCTGCCGCGATGGGGGAGCTCAAGCGAACGCGGTCTGCAGGGTTCGAGGAAACCGATTGCTTGACGCTCGACGAAATCGGGAAGCTGCAAGCATCGAACGAACTTGCGGCGAAGCTCATGCCGGCCGATCGGGCGCTGGCCTATCTGCCTCGGGCCGAGCTGGATGAGCGCAATGCCGACAAGGCGCTGAAGGGACAGAAGCTGTCGCTGACAGCGGCACCGATTGCGGCAGATCACGAAGAGAAGCTGATCCGCTTCTACGGCGAGCAAGGCTTCATCGGCATCTTCCAAGCCGATCTGGAACTTCGCGCTTGGCGGCCAGTGAAGGTATTCAATTAGAGATCACGTGACTTAACTTATAAGCGAATTGCAGGTGTAAGCAGTGGAAATCGTTAAGCTGAGCTATCCGTTCGAAGCATCGGACACGGACGGCGGGGAGCGGGAATGCCACATCGCGATCGGCTACTTTGACGGGGTGCATGTCGGCCATCAAGCCGTCATCGGCCGAGCGGTCGAATCCGCGCGCCGAGCGGGCAAGCGCGCCGCCGCGATGACGTTCCATCCGCATCCCAAGGAAGTCCTCGGCCGGGGCGAACGGTACGGAACCGCATTGACCCCGCTCAGAGAGAAGCTGCGCCGGTTCGAGGCTTTAGGCATTGACACCACCTACGTCGTGGAGTTCGACCGCGCGTTCGCGGCCGTCTCTGCCGAAGATTTCGTCGCCAACGCGCTGCGTCCGCTCGGCATTAAAGCGGTCGTCGTCGGCTTCGACTTCACGGTCGGCAGCAGAGGGTCGGGTACGCCGGAGCTGCTCCGGCAGCTCGGCGCACCGGACATTGAAGTCGATATCGTCGCGCCTCAGGCGCTTGACGAGACGAAGGTCAGCAGTTCACGCATCCGCGAAGCGCTTGAGCAAGGCGACGTGCGGAGCGCGACGCCGCTTCTCGGGCGGCCTTATCGGATCGAGGGGACGGTCGTCAGCGGTGACCGCAGGGGGCGTACGATCGGGTTCCCGACCGCGAACGTGGAGCCGGACGGCAACTATTTGCTGCCGCGCCTCGGCGTCTATGCCGTTAGAGTTCTTGTAGGCGGCCGCAGCTATGAAGCCGTGCTGAACCTAGGCGTTAAGCCGACCTTCCACGACGATCTGCCGGAGCCCAAGCTCGAGGCGCATCTATTCGACTTCAACGGCGACGTCTACGGGGAACGGATGAGCATCGACTTCATCGCATTCCTGCGCCCGGAACAAAAGTTCGGCGGCGTCGAGCAACTGGTCGCGCAGATCCGCGCGGATGCGGACAGCGCACGCGCCGTTCTGAACACGCAATAAGCAACTGATTGAACTTCCATAAAGATCAATTGTCAGTACCGAGAAGGTTGGACGATAGTAGCAATTGAGGAGCGGAGCGTAGACAGATCTACGTGAGCACCGGAAATTGCGCTAGCGTTCAAGATTCGATGGATCACAATTGATCCCTGTGAGCGAATGTGCTATACTTGTTTTCGTTGCGGCATTCGAGCCGCGCACGGAACCTTGGCTTGGTTGCACGCCCTCACCGACGGCGACGAGGCTACAGGCGATTCTAACGATACGGAGGTGAACACTAGGATGGCAATTACTCAAGAACGCAAGAACGAAGTGATCGACACGCACAAGACGCACGCGAACGACACCGGGTCACCGGAAGTTCAAGTCGCTATCCTGACGGAGAACATCACCAACCTGACGCAGCATCTGCGGACGCACAAGAAGGATCATCACTCGCGTCGCGGCCTGCTCAAGATGGTCGGCCAACGCCGTAAACTTCTGGCTTACCTGAAGAACAAAGATGTTCGTCGCTACAGCGCGCTGATTGAAAAACTCGGTCTTCGCCGATAATCATGCAGGGACAAAAGCAACCCGGCTGTCAGGCCGTCCGGCGAATCGGACGGCAATATGGCACCTGGTTGCTTTTTGCCATATGTCGACGGACGGGCTGTCCGCGGCAGGAGTCCGCTTAGTCAATGTTGAATGGTAATACGATACATAAAGGAGGCAAACTATGTTACATCGTGTTGAGATGCAGCTCGGCGGTCGTCCGCTGATCCTGGAGACAGGACGTCTGGCGAAGCAAGCCAACGCTGCGGTTACGGTTCGATACGGCGATACAGTCGTACTCTGTACGGTCACGGCATCGTCTGAACCGAAGGATTTGGACTTCTTCCCGCTGACGGTGAATTACGAAGAGAAGCTCTATGCCGTCGGCAAAATTCCGGGTGGCTTCATTAAACGGGAAGGTCGTCCGAGCGAGAAGGCAATCCTGTCCAGCCGTCTGACCGACCGGCCGATACGTCCGCTATTCCCTGAAGGCTTCCGCAACGACGTCCAAATCGTTGACCTCGTCATGAGCGTGGATCAAGACTGCCCGCCGGAAATTGCGGCGATGATCGGCACTTCCGCATCGCTCGCGATCTCCGACGTTCCGTTCAACGGCCCGATCGGCGGGGTAATCGTCGGCCGGATCGACGGGAAGTTCATCATTAACCCGACGATCGAGCAAGAAGCGCTGACCGATATTTTCGTCGTAGTCGCCGGCACGAAGGACGCCATCATGATGGTGGAAGCCGAGGCGAACGAGGTCTCCGAGGACGTGATGCTCGAAGCGATCATGTTCGGACACGACGAGATCAAGAAGATCGTAGCCGTGATCGAAGAACTCGTGGCAATTGCAGGCAAGCCGAAAATGGCTGTCAAGCTGCATGCAGTCGACGGCGAAGTGAATCGCGCCGTCCGCGAATACGCTTCCGGAAGGCTCGTCGATGCGATCCGCATTCCGGAGAAGCACGCCCGCCAAGAAGCCATCGATGCAGTCAATGCGGATACGGCTGCCCATTTCGGACCGATCTACGCCGACACGCCTGATCGGATGGACGACGTGAAGGAAGTGCTGTACGACATCGTGAAGGAAGAAGTACGCCGTTTGATCACGCATGACAAGGTTCGTCCGGACGGACGCGCGCTCAGCGAGATCCGCCCGATCGACTGCGACGTCGCGCTGCTGCCGCGTACGCACGGTTCCGGCCTCTTCACGCGCGGTCAGACGCAGGCGCTCAGCATCTGTACGCTAGGCGCGCTGGGCGATGTTCAGATTCTGGACGGCATCGATCTTGCGGAGACGAAGCGGTTCATGCATCATTATAACTTCCCGCCGTTCAGCGTAGGCGAAGCTCGTCCGCTGCGTGCGCCAGGACGCCGCGAAATCGGACACGGCGCGCTCGGCGAGCGTGCGCTGTCCAAAGTCATCCCGCCGGAATCCGAATTCCCGTATACGATCCGTCTGGTCTCCGAGGTGCTGGAATCGAACGGTTCCACGTCCCAAGCTTCGATCTGCGCCAGCACGCTGGCGATGATGGACGCAGGCGTTCCGATCAAGGCGCCGGTTGCCGGCATCGCGATGGGGCTCATCAAGGACGGCCAACATTTCTCGATTCTATCCGATATTCAAGGGATGGAAGACCATCTCGGCGATATGGACTTCAAGGTGGCAGGCACGGCTGAAGGCGTGACGGCTATCCAGATGGATATCAAGATCGACGGCATCGACCGCGCGATTCTTGAGCAAGCGCTTGAGCAGGCTCGCGAAGGCCGCTTGCATATTCTGGGCAAGATGATGGAAGTGATGAAGGAGCCGCGCAAGAATCTGTCCCAATACGCACCGAAAATTCTCATCATGCAGATCAACCCGGACAAGATTCGCGACGTCATCGGCGCAGGCGGCAAGATCATCAACAAGATCATCGAAGAGACCGGCGTCAAGATCGATATCGAGCAGGACGGCAAAGTGTTCATCGCTTCCTCGAACGAAGAGATGAACCAGAAGGCCCGCTCCATTATCGAAGGCATCGTGAAGGAAGTCGTGGTCGGCGAGATCTATCTCGGTACGGTCAAGCGCATCGAGAAGTTCGGCGCATTCGTCGAGATTCTCCCGAACAAGGACGGATTGGTTCACATTTCGCAGCTCTCCAATGAGCGAGTCGCGAAGACCGAAGACGCCGTCAAGATCGGCGACAAGATCATGGTCAAGGTGACCGAGATCGACGGTCAAGGCCGCATTAACCTCTCGCATAAGGCGACGCTTGCGGCGCCGGCGGAAGGCACCAAAGCTTAATACAACGCGAAGACGAAGAGGCAGCCGACGGTCTGTCTCTTTTTGCATGCGCACATATTCTTGTCCCTTCCTTCATAAGATGATTGCAACAAGCTGGAGAGGGTGCGGGGAATGCGGGGTAAAGCGGCGGCAATGGCTGTATGCATGGCGGTGGTGTGGGCGCTGGCGGGCTGGAACGGACCGCTCGGCGCCTACGTGGCAAGCGTGAAGCAGGACGGGCGAGCGATGAATGCGTACGCGGTACGGACAGGCAATCTGGAAGGCGTTGATCCGCTGCTCGCGCGCATTCGCGAGGAAGCGGAGCAGGAGCGGATCAAGCCGGTCAATGCCGTGGTGGATCGCGTATGGAAGGCGATCCCCGGCTATAACGGTCTGGAGGTCGATATCGACCGAACGTATGAGGCGATGCTCGGCCAGCCGGCCGACGCGCCGCTCAAGTTCATCTATCGCGAGGTTGAGCCTGAAGTGAGCCTGGATGATCTGGGGGCGCATCCGATCTACAGAGGCAATCCGAAGAAGCCGATGGCCGCGCTCATGATCAATGTTGCCTGGGGCAATGAATACATCGGGCCCATGCTGGATACCCTCGACAAGGAGAAGGTGAAAGCAACTTTTTTCCTAGACGGGACCTGGCTGAAAAATAACCCCGATCTGGCGAAGCAAATTGCATCGCGCGGCCATGAAATGTCCAATCATGCCTATACGCACCCGGACATGGCCGCACTCGGGCGCAGTCAGCAATATCGGCAGATCGAACGGACGGAGACGCTGCTGCGCGCGACGCTGGAGGTCCACAACCGATGGTTCGCGCCGCCTTCGGGCTCCTATAACGAGACGACCGTGAAGACCGCATACGAGCTGGGACTCAAGACCGTCCTCTGGACGGTCGATACGGTGGACTGGAAGCGGCCGCCTGCGGCGCAAATCGTCAGCAAGATTGCCAGATCCGTCGGTCCGGGCTCGCTTGTGCTGATGCATCCGACCGCATCCTCGCGCGACGCTCTTGAAGGAATGATCGCATCGATCCGCAGCAAGGGTCTCAAGCTAGGGACCGTATCCGACACCTTGTCGGAGAAGCGAGTGCCGAACGACGGAGCTGCGGCCGGTCAATGATCGATATCGATTGCGCGGTTGAGGCAATTGCCTGATTCTGCTATAGTGTAATCATTGATTTTCTAGGAGGCTGCTGGGTGAACAAATATACATTGCAGAACGGACTGCGCGTGGTCGTCGAGAACATTCCGACTTGCAGATCGGTCTCGTTCGGCATCTGGGTACGAACGGGCTCGCGCGACGAGACGCCGGAGGATAACGGTATCTCGCATTTCATTGAACATATGCTGTTCAAAGGGACTGGGAGCCGCAGCGCGAAGGATATCGCCGACTTGTTCGACGGAATCGGCGGCAATGTGAACGCCTTCACCTCGAAGGAGTATACCTGCTATTTTGCCAAGGTGCTTGATGAGCATCTGCCCATAGCCGTCGAGGCACTCGCGGACATGTTCTTCGAATCGCAATTCGATCCGGAGGAACTGAGCAAAGAGAAGAACGTCATCCTCGAAGAGATCGCCATGTACGACGACACGCCGGACGATAAGGTGCATGACGAGGCATCCCGGGCAGCGTTCGGCGATCACTCGCTTGCTTATTCGATCCTGGGCCTTAAGGAGCGTCTTACCGCGATGGGGCCGGACGACCTGCGGCAGTACATGGACGGACACTACCGCATCGACAACACCGTGGTCGCCATAGCGGGCAACGTGGAGGACGCCAGCGTGCTGGCCCTGCTCGAGAAGCACTTCAGCAAGTTCGCGCGGCAAGGGGAGTCTTCGCCGTTGGTTGCGCCAAGCTTCCGGGGCGATTACCTGTTCCATAAGAAGAAGACCGAGCAGAATCACCTCTGCTTGTCATTCCCGGGATGCTCCATTACGGACCCGCAGCTGTACGCGATGGTACTGCTGAACAATGCGGTCGGCGGCGGCATGAGCTCGCGGCTGTTCCAGGAAATTCGCGAGAAGCGCGGGCTGGCATATTCGGTCTATTCGTACCATACCTCGTACGCCGATACCGGCATCTTCACGGTATACGCCGGAACGGCGCCCAAGCAGACGAAGGATGTGCTTGATCTGACGCTGGAGCAGATGAGCGAGCTTGGGCAGTCGGGATTGACCGATGCCGAGCTGCATCGGGGCAAGGAGCAGCTCAAAGGGAGCTTGATCTTAAGCCTCGAGAGCACAAGCAGCCGCATGAACCGGATCGGCAAGAATGAGCTGATGCTCGGACGCCATTATACGCTTGACGAGATGCTGCAGCGCATCGACGCGGTGACGATGGCGGATATACGCGATGTGACGAACCGGATACTGTCGGTGCCGTTCGCTGTCGCGATGGTAGGCACGAACGATAAAGCCGCGGCATCCATTGGGAGGGATTGTCTTGTATCGCGTTCTGTTTAAGAGACTGACAGGCAATGAGGATATTCCGCTTCCGACCCGAATGTCGGAATGGGCAGCAGGCTTCGACCTGCACGCGGCCGTCACCGAACCGGTCGTACTTGCGCCCGGCGAGCGCGGCTTGATCCCGGCCGGCTTCGCCATGGCGATGCCGCCGGAGCTTGAAGCGCAGATTCGTCCGCGCAGCGGCCTCGCCTTCAAGCACGGCATCACGTGCCTGAATTCGCCGGGCACGATCGACGCCGATTATCGCGGCGAGGTGAAGGTGCTGCTCATTAACCACGGACAAGAGCCGTTCGCGATCGCGCGGGGCGAACGGATCGCGCAGATGGTGTTCCAGACCGTACCGCAGGTGGAGACGGCCGAAGCCATGGAACTGCCTGACACGGTTCGCGGCGCGGGCGGCTTCGGCCATACGGGCAAATAACCGCATAACAGGGATCGTGTGAGCCGGAGGGATACAGCCTCCGGCTTTTTGTTACCATTACAGAAAGTTAACTGCGCTCAAGCATAATGCACAGGGAACTTTCTTGTATGGCGATAAAACCTACATCTGAACGCGGTCGCTCTTCTTCGAAAGGCCTCGATAGAGGTTTTCTTATCACCACGCTCTGGGCGCTTGCATAAGATGCAGCATAGCTAGCTAGCGCAGGAAGGAGTGAAGAGTGTGCTCACGGGTGTTAACGTCGTGCTGCTCGGCGGCGATGCCAGACAGCTTGAGGTCATACGGAAGCTGGCGGAGCTTGACGCGACAGTGGTCATGGTCGGATTCGACGGTCTTCATACGCCGCTGGACGGGGCCGTAAGCGCAGAGCTTGGCGAGGAATTGTTCCAGAATACGGATGCGCTCGTGCTGCCTGCGGTCGGAACGGATGACGAGGGGATCGTGACCGCGGTATTCAGCGATAAGGAACTTCGACTGCGCGAGGAATACGTGGCGCGTCTGCCTAAGCATTGCAAGATCTATACGGGAATGGCGAAGCCTTACTTGAAACAATTGTGCGCACGTTACGATATCCAGATCGTCGAATTGTTCGAACGGGATGACGTTGCGATCTACAACTCGATTCCGACGGCGGAAGGCGCCATCATGATGGCGATCCAACAGACGGACATCACGATTCACGGCTCTACATCGCTCGTGCTCGGCCTGGGGAGAACCGGATTTACGCTTGCCCGCACCCTGCAGGGGATGGGGGCCAAAGTAAAGGTTGCCGTGAGGCGGGAAGAGCACTACGCACGCGCGGAAGAGATGGGCTTCGAGCCGCTCTACATCAAGGATTTGCTGCATCACACGGCCCATGTTGACTTGCTTTTTAACACAATTCCGACTATGATAATCACAGCGCAAATTATTGCTAAATTGCCATCGCGAGCCGTCATCATCGACCTAGCGTCGAAGCCGGGCGGCACTGATTTTCGCTTCGCGGAGAAGCGCGGAATCAAGGCGATGCTTGCCCCCGGGTTACCCGGAATCGTAGCTCCCAAAACAGCCGGACGTATTATAGCGGATTGCTTGAGTCGGTTGATCATGGAGGATTCACGATTACGGGGGGATGAGCAATGAGTTTTTGGCATGGCAAGACGGTCGGCTATGCATTATCCGGATCGCATTGTACGTTCGCGGAGGTAATGCCGCAGATTGAGCGGTTCGTAGACGCCGGAGCGTCCGTCATTCCGATCGTCACGCAGACGATCATGACGACGGACACCCGATTCGGAACGTCCGAGGAATGGCAGCGCAGATTGAAGGAGATTACGAAGAACGAGATCATATCGACCATCGTGCAGGCGGAGCCGCTCGGGCCTTCCAAGCTGCTCGACGTCATGGTCATCGCGCCATGCACGGGCAACACGACCAGCAAGCTCGCGAACGCGATGACGGACAGCGCGGTACTGATGGCGGCCAAAGCTCAGATGCGCAATGGCCGGCCGCTCGTCTTGGCCATTTCGACCAACGACGGCCTCGGATTGAACGCGGCGAATATCGCGAAGCTGCTCAATGCGAAGAACGTGTATTTCGTCCCGTTCGGTCAAGATAATCCCGAGCAGAAGCCGAATTCGCTTGTCGCGCGCATGGACCTGCTGTTGGAATCATGCGAGGCGGCGCTTAAAGGCAGCCAACTGCAGCCCGTACTTATCGAACGCTTCAATTATTGACCGCGCCCGGCGCCGTCAGCATCGACAATACGAGTGCGTTCCGGATGAATCCGGATACGCCTCTTGTCGTGCCTAGAGACGGCAATTGAAGAATGACTACAAGCCGGAGGATGTTCGCAGGCTGCTGTCGCAGTGCATTTAGCAATCATCATGACTGACGACCGGACACGATACTACGGGTATTTGCCAACGGTCAAGACGCTACAGCAACCATTGCCGCGGTCCTAGACACACGATCGAAAGCAGCGCGTCATGCCTCCCATATGGAAGGATGAGCGTCAGATGGCGATTCTGGTCATGAAATTCGGCGGAACGTCGGTTGCGGCAGAGGAGTCGAGGCAGCGTGCGCTGCAGCATATCGAGCGCGAACGCGCGCTGGGTTACGGCATCGTCGTTGTCGTATCGGCGATGGGCAGGCAAGGCGATCCCTATGCGACCGATACTTTATTGGCGCTAGCCGGAGACCATTCGGCTGCGCTTCCGCCGCGCGAGAAGGATATGCTGGCGGCATGCGGCGAAGTCATCTCCGCCAATGTATTCTGCGCGCTGCTGGCCGCCCGCGGCATTCCGGCAACCGTACTGACGGGCGGCCAAGCAGGCATCACGACCGATAACCAGTATGGCAAGGCGCGGATTACGCATATCGATCCCGTCAACATTCTGTCGCTTCTCGAGCAGGGGAGCACCGTCATCGTGACGGGCTTCCAAGGGAAGTCGGCCAACGGCGACGTGACGACGCTCGGTCGCGGCGGCAGCGACACTTCCGCAACTGCACTCGCCGCCTCTCTTCGGGCCGAACGCGTCGATATTTATACCGATGTCGTAGGGATTCTCACTGCCGATCCGAGGCAGGTAGAGGAAGCCCGTCCGCTCGCTCAAGTGAGTTATGTCGAAATATGCAACATGGCGCGGCAAGGCGCGAAGGTGGTCCATCCGCGGGCGGTCGAGATCGCCGCACAGGCGAACATCCCGTTGCGAGTTCGATCGACATTCTCCGACAACCCGGGCACGCTTGTGGCTTCCGACTCGTCGGAAGCCGGAGCATTCGTCAAGGATCGGCACGTCACGAGCATCGCGCATGTCGGCGGAATTACGCAGATCGCCGTCGCGGCAGGGGACCTGCCGGGCGATGTTCAACTGAGCGTCTTTCGGTCGATGGCGAAGCATGGCATCAGCGTCGACTTCATCAACGTCACGCCTGGCGGTTGTCTCTATACCGTATTCGATCATGATGCGAATCGGGCTGTAGACGTGTTGAAGGAGCTGGGATACACGCCTTCAGCCGTTCGCGGCTGCGCGAAGGTATCCGTGATCGGCGGCGGCATGAACGGCGTGCCGGGCATCATGGCAAGCATCGTGGAGGCGCTCTCCGAGGAGGGCATCTCGATTCTGCAATCGGCGGATTCCAACACCACGATCTGGGTACTGGTGCGCATGGACGACATGACGCGCGCAATTCGCGCATTGCACGCCAAATTCGGTCTTCATCTGTTATAATGTAAGTTAGTGATTATTCAAAAAGACCGATGGTCAGCGCCTCTAGGGTTTCCGGAGGAAACACTGCATCGGAAGCACTATGCATCGCGATCGCAATTGGGCTTTTAGAATTACCTCTACAATGATGTCACTTGGGTTCAACGAAACGGCTTGAACCTACCACAGGAGGAGTCAGTATGGATTTCGGAAGATTGGTTACCGCGATGGTTACCCCGTTCGACGCGAACGGCCAGATCGATTGGGCAGCCGCAGAGCGGTTGATCGATTACTTGATAGAGGAGCAATTGAGTGACAGCTTGGTTGTCGCGGGAACGACAGGCGAATCGCCAACGCTTACGGACGAAGAGAAAGAGGCAATGTTCCGCTTCGTTGTCGAGAAAGCTGCCGGCCGCGCTCGCGTAATCGCGGGAACGGGGAGCAACAACACGGCCCATTCGATCCACCTGACTCATACGGCCGAGCAATGCGGCGTGGACGGCGTGCTGCTCGTAGCGCCTTATTACAACCGCCCAAGCCAGGAAGGGCTGTACCTGCACTTCAAGGCGATTGCCGAATCGACCAAGCTGCCTGTCATGCTGTATAACGTTCCGGGCCGCACGGCCGTCAACATCGATGCAAACACGACGCTGCGCCTTGCGCAGCTGCCGAACGTCACGGCCACGAAGGACTGCGCATCGACGGATCAGATCGCCGCGATCGTCGCAGGCGCGCCTGAGGGTTTCCGCGTCTACAGCGGGGACGACAGCGCTACGCTGCCCGTCATGGCAGTGGGCGGCTATGGCATCGTCAGCGTGGCAAGCCACGTCATCGGCAAACAAATGAAACAGATGATCGAAGCGCATCTGGCGGGCCGCAGCGAAGAAGCTGCCAAGCTCCATCTGGCCTGCGCACCCGTATTCAAAGGACTATTCAATTGCCCGCATCCCGTTCCGAACCCCGTGCCCGTCAAATATGCATTGGGCCTCAAAGGGATGCCGGTCGGCGGAGTCCGATTGCCCCTTGCGCCTATTACCGAAGCGGAAGCAGCTTACATTCGCCCTCTGATCTAAGACGGGAATGAGCGCGAATGTCGGATAAGAACCGGTGCCGATCTTGAGCATCGGTTTTTCTGTTTTTGGAGACGCTATAGCTTCAAGAGGAGTTGTCGGACGGGTCGAAAAAACGGCGTCGGACCGCGGAATTGCGGTTGAGTGGCATATTGGCTTAACCCTTATGCTTGTGTTCTGTCATTTTCTTCATGTATAATGTGTTACAAGTGACTGGGTGCGGCAAATCTTTGATAAATGAATAGGTTTGGATCGACGTCCAACAATTATAGGAGGTACGGATTTACTTGTCTAAAAAGAACAACCAAGAGAAGTTACTGATCTTTGCATTGGGCGGAGTCGGCGAGATCGGGAAGAACATGTATGTCATCCAGTACGGGAATGACATCGTCGTCGTAGATTCCGGTTTGAAGTTTCCGGAGGAGGACATGCTCGGCATCGACATCGTCATCCCCGACATCACGTATTTGACGGATAACCGCGACAAGGTTCGCGGCATCTTGATTACGCATGGACACGAAGATCACATCGGCGGCTTGCCATACGTGCTGAAGCACTTGAACGTGCCGGTATACGGCACGAAGCTGACGCTCGGATTGATCGAAGGCAAGCTGAAGGAAGCGGGCTTGCTCGGCGAGACGAAGCGGATTCTGATCAATGCGGATTCCGAAGTACAGCTCGGTTCCATCCGCGCTACCTTCTTCCGCACGAACCACAGCATTCCGGACTCGGTAGGCGTCTGCCTCGATACGCCGGAAGGCCTCGTCGTCCATACGGGCGACTTCAAGTTCGATCATACGCCGGTCAATGACCAGTATGCGGACCTGCAGCGCATGGCTGCCATCGGCAGCCGCGGCGTGCTGGCGCTGCTGTCTGACAGCACGAACGCAGAGCGTCCGGGCTTCACGCCGTCGGAGAGCAAGATCGGACAAGAATTCGAAGACATATTCCGCAAGTCTACGCAGCGCGTCGTCGTTGCGACCTTCGCATCGAATGTGCACCGGATTCAGCAGGTCATCAATGCGGCGATGGCAACGAAGCGCAAGCTTGCCGTTGTGGGACGCAGCATGGTGAACGTCGTCTCGATCGCTTCGGAGCTGGGCTACCTGAACATTCCGGAAGGCATGCTCATCGAGCCGGACGAAGTCGGCAAGATGGCTGCTGACCGCGTCGTAGTCCTATCCACGGGCAGCCAGGGCGAGCCGATGTCTGCCCTGACCCGCATGGCGCGCTCGACGCACCGGAAGGTTGACATTCTGCCTGGCGACACGGTCATCATTGCCGCCACGCCGATCCCGGGCAACGAGAAGTACGTCGGCCGCACGGTGGATGAGCTGTTCCGTCTCGGCGCGAACGTTATCTACGGACCGGGCTCCGTATCCGGCGTGCACGTATCGGGCCACGGCAGCCAAGAAGAACTCAAGCTCATGCTGAACCTGATTAAACCGAAATACTTCATCCCGATTCATGGCGAATACCGCATGCTTCGCCAGCATTCGCTGCTTGCCGAGTCCGTCGGCGTTGAGCGGGAGAACATTTTCTTGCTTGATAACGGGGATACGGTCGAAATTCAGGGCGGTGCCGCTCGCAAAGGCAACAAAGTGCAGGCCGGCAACGTACTGATCGACGGTCTTGGCGTCGGCGACGTCGGCAACATCGTCCTTCGCGATCGTAAGCTGCTCTCGCAGGACGGCATCCTGGTCGTCGTCGTAACGCTCAGCAAGCAAGACGGCGCGATCGTATCCGGACCCGACATCATCTCGCGCGGCTTCGTGTACGTCCGCGAGTCGGAAGGACTGCTCGAGGAAGCAAACCGCATCGTGACCTCGACGCTGAACAAGCTGATGAGCGACAACGTGAACGAGTGGGCATCGCTTAAGACGAATGTCAAGGATGCCCTCGGCCGGTTCTTGTACGAGCAGACCCGCCGTCGCCCGATGATTCTGCCGATTATTATGGAAGTTTAATGCTACAACCGGAACCCATACACTTGGAAACAGCCTTGCGCGTCCGCCTCGGACAATCGCAAGGCTGTTTTTTCTGCATAAAACCGTTCGTGCACCTCATACTATGACGAGCCCGATTATTCGAAGGAGGATGAGGAATGCCGGAAGATCGTAAAATCATAATGCCGGTACCGGTACGCATGGAAGAACAGGAGCCGCAGTCTGACGAGAAGAATAAGACAAGCGGCGTCGTGCAGACCATTCAACAGTTGGGACAGACGACCACGCCGCAGACGGAGTCGAATATATTCTGCATGACGATCATCGGCCAGATCGAGGGCCACCTTGTGCTGCCGCCGCAGAACAAGACGACCAAGTACGAGCACCTGATCCCGCAGCTCGTCGCCGCGGAGCAGAATCCGAAGATCGAAGGCATTCTCATCGTGCTCAATACGGTCGGCGGAGACGTAGAAGCGGGCCTTGCCATTGCCGAGATGATCGCTTCGCTGACCAAGCCCAAGATTACGCTTGTCCTTGGCGGCGGCCATTCGATCGGGGTCCCGATCGCCGTAGCCGGAGACAAATCGTATATTGCCGAGACGGCGACCATGACGATTCATCCGATCCGCATGAACGGACTGGTGATCGGCGTGCCGCAGACATTCGAGTACTTGGACAAGATGCAGGAGCGGGTCGTGCGCTTCGTCACGTCGCATTCGAATATCACCGAGGAAAGGTTCAAGGAGCTGATGTTCAAGACCGGCGAATTGACGCGCGATATCGGCACGACCGTCATCGGCCAAGACGCCGTGAAGGACGGGCTGATCGATACGATCGGAGGCATCGGCGATGCGATACGGGAGCTGAACGTGCGGATCGAAGCACGGAAGCCGTCACCGATCGGTGGTGCGCTGCAATGACGCTGCATACGATCATGCCGCTTGAGCTCGTACTAGACGGACTGTCGGCGCAGCCGGCCGGCAAGCCGCTTGTGGAAGTCCAATCCGGAGAGATGCGTCTGCAGCTCGAACCGGTCTATCCTGGCGTAGGGCGAATCGTTCGGCTGCTCGAATGCCCGCTCCACCACTACCTGCGCCCCGAGCTGTCGCCGGGCAGCTTATTCTTCTACGGCGACGCAAAAGAATAATTCGCACGCGTTCTTGCGTGCATTCAGAAAGACCGCTAGTCAGCACCGAGAAGGTTGGACGATGGTAGAAATTGAGGAGCGCAGTGTAGTCTAAGCTACATGAGCACCGGAATTTTCGCCAGCGTTCAAGATTCGACGCCGAGTACGCTTCGAAGCTTCACATCGTGATCACAAGCGGTTACTATGGTATAATGCTATACCAAGAGGTGACCGATGTTGGCTAAGCGTAAACGGAAGAAGAAATCGATCGGCGCGCAGTTGAAATACGAGGTATACGGCATCCTGCTCATTACGGCATCCGTAATCGCGATGTCCGGAGAAGCAGCCGTCGGGCGTTCCTTGTCCAAGCTTTTCGGACTGCTGCTCGGTAAATTTTATTTTGTACTGCCGCTCGTCGGCATCTATATCGGATTGGCGGTCATGATCAAGCGCGCTTGGCCGACCGGCTGGTCTAACCGCAAGACCGGCGTCGTTATGATCATACTGGCACTCACGCTGATGAGCGCGATTTCGGAGATCGACGCCAAGCTGGGGCCAACGGGACTGCCGATCACCAGCGGGGCGATCATGTCGCAGCTGTCCAGCGACATTCGCGGGGATCTGCTGTTCCCGACGCAGCCCGAGCAGGGCATGATGGATAAGGCGATCAGCGGCGGGTATGCAGGGGCAATTCAGTATGCGATTCTATTCGGATTATTCGGCTATTTCGGCGCCAAGTTCGTCATGATCGTCATGTTCGCGATCGCGATCATGCTGCTTACCGGTCGATCCTACGTCGATCTGGCACGTCTATTGAAGGCGCGCGGCGGCCGCTTGGCGAAGCTCCTGCGTTACAAGTTCAGCGCACAGGGGACGAAGACTGCGGCATCGCATGCATCTGTCTCGCCGGCCGCTAGACGGAAGGAAGAGCAAGAAGTGCCGCTCATGATTCTGGACGACGACGATGATCTCGAGGACGACGATATACCGTTCTCGCCACCTTCCCAGGCGGAGCGCAAGAAGTCGCTGTTCTTCTCTTGGCTGACGCCTTTGCGCAAGCAAGAAGGACAGGCCTCGCAGGCGCAGCAAGGGAAAGCAATGCCGAACGATGCCGACACGGAGGACGACGGCATGCCGCCGATCGTAGGCATGGAGAATTGGCAGCAAGCGCAGCCGGTCGAGGAAGAGAAGCTGCCGTGGGAGGATTCCGCGCCGGCTAAGCC
>JAEZCJ010000181.1 GCA_023433615.1 Bacillota bacterium
AGATCTACAACAAGCAATACATCAAAGCCGTCTTCTACCTGCTGATCCATGCCGCAGGATTGACGGCGCTCATTACGGTACTGTTCACGGATATCGCGGGGCTGATCACCTTGGGCGATGAACCGACGCGGCTCGTGAGGGAGGGCCGGCGATACGTGAACGTAGCCGGCGATCATTCCATATTCATGATGATCTACGGGCTGATTGCGCTCATCATGACCCTTCTGTATGCCGCGCTGTATGTCATGAATGTGCGCGACGCATACCGGAACGGCAAGCTCCGCGATGCAGGCGGAACGCCGCCGTCGTTCAAGGGTTCGATTCGCTACATGCAGGATAAAGGCTTTCCTTGGGTGATGCTGTCGGTTCCGATCGTCGGCGTCTTGTTCTTCACGATCTTGCCGATCATCTTCATGGTACTGATGGCGTTCACCAACTACTCGGCACCGGATCATATTCCGCCGAAGAACCTCGTAGACTGGGTCGGGTTCAAAACGTTCGGCGATCTGCTCTTCCTGAAGGCATGGAGCGGCACGTTCTTCGGAGTGCTCACCTGGACGGTCATCTGGGCGATACTGTCGACCGTTACCTGCTACTTCGGCGGCATTCTCGTCGCGCTGCTCATCCACCAGAAGGGCATTAAATTCAAAGGCATGTGGCGGACGATCTTCATCATCCCCTATGCGATTCCGCAATTCATCTCGCTGCTCGTCATGCGCAACCTGCTCAGCGACAAGTTCGGGCCGATCAACCAATATTTCCGGTATTTCGGGCTCGAAGGGCTGCCATGGCTGAGCGATCCGTTCTGGGCGAAGGTGTCGCTGATCGTGGTGAACATGTGGATCGGCATACCGGTGTCGATGATTCTGGTCATGGGCATTCTGACGGCCATTCCGAAGGACCTCTACGAAGCCGCTGACGTAGACGGCGCATCGGGGTTCGTTAAGTTCAAGAACATCACGATGCCTTATGTGCTGTTCGCCACCGCGCCGTTGCTCATTATGCAGTTCGCCGGCAATATCAACAATTTCAACGTGATTTTCCTCCTGACCAAGGGCGATCCGAAGACGCTGGACTACAATATGGCCGGCTCTACAGACCTGCTCGTGACGTGGCTCTATAAGCTGACGCTCGACAATAGCCGGTATAATATCGCATCGGCCGTCGGCATCATCATCTTCGTTATCATCGCGTCGCTCTCCATCTGGAGCTACAGCCGCACCAAGTCGTACAAGGAGGAGGACATGATTCAATGAAGACTTCTTCACGCATTAAGCTATTCTTCAGCTACGTGCTGTTGATATTGATCGCCATCGCTTGCATATATCCGGCATTGTGGACGATCCTCTCCTCCTTCCGCGTGGGTGATTCGCTGTTCAGCGAATACTTCATCCCGCGCGAGCTGACGCTCGAGCATTACCGCGACCTGTTCGTGTCAGGCGCGATTACGGGCAAGCAGATTCTGTACGTACGATGGTTCTGGAACACGCTGCAGATCGCGGTGGTCAGCATGTTGCTCGGTACGCTGATTCAATTGCTGACGGCCTATGCGATCTCGCGCTTTCGGTTCGCGGGACGCCGAGCGATCATGTCGACCGTGCTCGTGCTCGGCATGTTCCCGGGGTTCATGAGCATGATCGCGATCTACATCATGCTGCTCCAGATGAATCTGCTCGACAGCAAATGGGCGCTCGTGCTCGTGTACGCGGCAGGTTCGGCACTCGGCATGTTCGTGGCGAAGGGTTACTTCGATACGATTCCGCGTGCCTTGGAGGAGTCGGCGCGCATCGACGGCGCGAGCCATTGGACCGTTTTCTGGCGCATCATGCTGCCGCTGTCGCGTCCGATTATTACGTACGTGTCGCTGACGACGTTCACAGGCGCTTGGGTCGACTTCATCTTCGCGCGGCTCGTCCTGCGTTCGCGTGAGCAGTGGACGCTGGCCGTCGGCCTGTTCGACCTCGTCGACAACTACCAGAGCACCGAGTTCACGCTATTCGCGGCAGGCTCCGTGCTGGCGGCCATTCCGGTTGCCGTGCTGTTCATGTTCCTGCAGCGCTTCCTGATCGACGGACTGACGGCGGGAGCGACGAAGGGTTGAGGGGCTGGGAACATAGGGGGAGTGCCGGCCGCCTCCGGCGACAAAGCTTTCGTGTCCGTTACTGCAGCGTACTGTTGGCTGCAACATTAGGCGCGGGTTTGTTGACGGGATGCTCTGACGGCGGCGATTCGGAGTCGAGTGACGCTGTCGGCGGGGCGTCGGACGTGTATTACGAGATTTTCGTCCGTTCATTCTATGATTCGGACGGAGACGGGATCGGCGACCTGCGCGGCGTGATCGAGAAGCTGGACTACCTGAACGACGGCGATCCGAAGACGGACGGCGATCTTGGCGTCAGCGGGCTCTGGCTGATGCCGATCCAGCCTTCGCCGAGCTATCACGGCTACGACGTAACGGACTACTACGGCGTGAATCCGGAGTACGGCACGATGGAGGATTTCAAGGAATTGTCTGCCGAAGCATCGAAGCGCGGCATGAAGGTCATCATCGATCTCGTCGTCAATCATACAAGCGTCGAACATCCTTGGTTCGAGGACTCGGCCTCGGGCAAGGACAGCGAACATCGGGATTGGTACTTGTGGGCCGAGGATACGGGGCAGGATACCGGCGGCGCGAGTGCTGCCAGCGGGGGGCGCGCATGGCATCTGCGCGGCGGCTCGCATTATCTGGCCGGGTTCTGGGAGGGGATGCCGGATCTGAACTTCGACAATCAGGAGGTTCGGTCCGAGATGGTGAAGATCGGACGCTACTGGCTGGATGCCGGCGCGGCCGGATTCCGGCTCGATGCGGCGAAGCATATCTATGAGGATCTGCAGACGGCATCGGCAGCGGATAAGAAGGCGCTGCAGGAGAAGAACGTCGCTTGGTGGCAGGAATTCCGCGACGGATTGACGTCAGAAGGCGGGGAAGCGCCATATCTCGTAGGCGAAATCTGGGACAATTCGCCGGTCGTGATCGCGCCGTACCTGAACGACGCGCTTGATTCGGGCTTCAACTTCAGCTTGGCGGAGCAGCTGCTGGCCGCGGCCAAGTCCGGCACGAGCTCTAGCGCCGCTTCGATGGTTGGGCGAATTCATGCGTTGTACGAGAAAAGCTCAGGCGGCGCTTACGTCGACGCACCGTTTCTCGCGAATCACGATCAGCCGCGCGTCATGTCGCAGCTGGAAGGCGACGCCGAGAAGGCCAAGATGGCCGCATCGCTGCTGCTTACGATGCCAGGCCGACCGTTCCTCTACTACGGCGAAGAAATCGGCATGGCCGGCAAGAAGCCGGATGAGCGCATCCGTGAGCCGTTCGCATGGTATGCGGACCCGGCTGGCGGACCCGGGCAGACGTCTTGGGAACGATCGGCGTACAGCAAGGGCGGCGAATTCTCGGTAGAGTCGCAGACGGATGCTCCGGAATCGCTGCTGAGCCATTATCGCAAGCTGATACGCATACGCGGCGAAGAGCCGTTGCTCCGTGACGGTGCCATAGATTCCTATGGGGTGAAAGACTCGCGTGTCATGGCCTATACGCGAACGGGCGAAGAGGACGACACTCAGCGGTTGCTCGTGCTGCACAATCTGTCATCGGAAGAGGTTAGCGTACCGCTTGGCGAGGATGAGGGATGGGAGATGGTCGTATTCTCATCGCGAGAGAGCATGAAGATCGAGGATGGGAGTCTGACGCTCCCGGCGTATACGACAGTAGTCGTGAAATAGGAAGTAGTTGCGTTGAACAGCCTGCATGGCGCGAATGATCGCGTGGTGCAGGCTTTTTGTATATATCGGTATATTTTAATTCGTGGAGGTTACATACTGACGCAAATATCCTATATATGGTAGTATGGGGAGAAAAGGGGGGCGTACATTGAGAAACAATTTTCGGGGTTCCCTATTTGATCATGCCGGTTGTCATCATTCTAATCTATGCATTGATGAGTATGTTAATTGCTCTTGTATACAATATGCTGGCTAAGCGATTCGGCGGGCTTGTGTTAACGATAGAGACCAGAGGAGAGGACTCGAGCGGTCCTTCCATGCAAGTACATGGCGCGGACACGCCTTACATTTCATAGTTCAGATGCGGAGAGGATGCATTTATGCGGCCGAACAATATCTACGAGCACAATGTCATGGAGCATTCTTATGATCGCCCCATGACGATTACGCTGATATCCATTCTATTGGTCATCGGTGGACTGGTGCTGCTGGTGACACAGCTTACTACTTTCTCCATGTTGAGCGATGTCTCTTCTGAACTTGGCGTTTCGGCTGTCTTGCTTCAGGCGGCATTTGCGTTCTTAGGCGTTCTTGGAGTAGCGGCTGGCATCGGGGGATGGTTCGGGAAAAAGTGGGGCTGGTGGCTCGCGTTGTTTTATTTTGCCTATGCAGCAGCGCGCGCCTCAAATAACGGTGTAAACATCCCTGACGAAGAAGATGTATAATTCATACTTCTAATAGATAGGAGATTGATATCATTATTATTAGAGAAGCAAATAAATTAGACTATCCTGAGTTAAGACAATTATATCTTGAATCTCGTCGTATGAGTTTTCACTGGGCGAATTCAGAAGAGATGACCTTAGAGGATTTTGACCGGGATACAACTGAAGAATATATATTATTAGCAGAAGAATATTCATTCATCCGTGGATTTGTATCTTTATATCTGCCTGATAACTTTATTCATAATTTATTTGTACATCCCGATTTTACTAGTAGGGGCGTAGGTACTCAGTTGGTTAATAATGCAATGGTAATCATGAACAAGCCCATAAGATTAAAGTGTTTATCGGAAAATCATAGAGCACTGCTTTTCTATGAAAAAAATGGGTGGAAGAAAGTTATTGAAGAAGGCAATCCTGGAGAGAGATATTGGGTATTGGTAAATGAGTGAAAGCTATAAACAAACCTTTTTTGAGGGGGCGACGTCCTGTCTTATTCGAGGAAGTGGGGCCGATACTTCACATAACACCGTACTATTCGAACCGTTTTTCGCCCCTACAATTATGCCGTGACTTCTTGTACAGCAAGGGATTACCCCATTTCCCATCTTCGCTTATCGTGCTTTGTCTTCGCATAACTTTGATTTTTTCAGCTTAGAAATATAAATCAGTACACGAGGGATAACCGCAGTAAAAGATATGCGCACCTGGATTTCACATGATATACGAAGCTGATGGTCGAAGTATAGCTTGACTCTATTCGACAGTCAAATATATAAGCATTGACTTATTTTTGTTGTCCAATTGAGTTTTCGCTGGACATTTTGAAAAGAAGCGTTATTCATAATTAATATAGCTTCAAAGGAGCGCATCATTTATGAAGGTAGATAGAATCCACGGAGTAAATCTTATATATAATATATATCACGAATCTCTTGGCAAGAATGAACAGTACATTTTAGACTCAAATGTAGTAGTGAATATAGAAAAGGCATTTTATCATCCTTCAAAAATGAGTGAAGACAAACTAAGAAATTTAATGATGTTCCTTAGACATGTAAATAATGAAAATAAGAATTGTGAATACAGTCATGCGTTAAGTGAACTATCTATTGATTTAATAGATGGGGAATTAGAACGAAAAAAGTATTATGGCACTAAACGAGCTGTTTCAAGTATTTTAAATTTATCAATACCTAAACTAGAGAAACATATAAAGTATCATAAGAGTAAAAATCTTCAAAATCATGAGCCAAAGCAAAAATCAAATCAAGAATTATTTAATTCGATCCGAGACTCTCTTTACAATACTTCTAGAATTGTTATTGTATCTTACTTGCCTATGCTAAAGTTTTATCAATTGATTAGAATACATGGTATGCAGAAAAAAGAAACAATTTTTAGAGAAGTGCTAGAATATATGACGAAGGTTATCGGATCAATTTCACTATATGAAATTGCTGCTATAACTTATTTTTTGTTTTCGTCAAAAGAGGAATTCAATCATTCACAATCATTAATGAAAGTCAATAATAATATTGATTTAGTCAGAAAGGCTTGGAATGTGTCCTGGGATATGAGTTTTTTGAGAATCATGAATACCCGTTCTGCGAGTCAGAGGTCAGGTGAAGAATTAGGGGATAATTACAACAGAGTCCTAGCAACTAATGATCGTGCTCTTAGTAATCTAGCAGAGGCAATGATTAGTGATGAAACTGCTCATTTTGACGGAAAGTATGTATCGAACGTTAGAATTGATCCTGAGAAGTTAAGTCCCAAATATCATGATTTTTATAGCTCAATTAGTACTGAGTTTAATTCTCATGAACAAAAAAGTGTGCGCAAAAGAGCACTTGAAAATCTAAACGCAGAAGAAAAGGTAGAACGATTAATCAAAATTACCGAAAGTTTAATTAAAGATCTGATAAAATCCTGAATAAGATGTAATTTGAGAGAATGGTCAACTACCGCAAACATGGCGTTGACATCCTATAACACCGCGTGTAGAGGCATTAATCGAAGAATCAAGCGATAAAATCATTTTGTGATCAATGCTAAGCAGTGTCGAACTTCATACCACTATGTGTAAGGCATCGGTCATTCGTCTATTGTCGGGAAGGAGCCTTCATGAAGGCGATATTATCGCAACATACCTTATCCGCATTGGAGCATTCGAAGAAAATCTTCATCGTTGGAAGCGTAGGCTGCGGAAAAACAACGCTTGCCCAACAGTTGTCGCTGCAAAAGGACTTACCTTGGTACGAGCTGGATTGTATCGTGCATGTTCAAACCATCGAGGGGAGAAAGAAGCGAACGCCGGAGGAACAGCTCAAGCTTATCGAAGAGATCGACCTGCAGGGATCTTGGATCTTCGAAGGCGTCGATCGCACATCATACCGTCCATTATTCGAGATGGCGGATACGATCATTTTCCTTGATACCCCGAAGTGGCAACGCCGCGCGCGAATCGTGTCGCGTTACCTCAAGCAGCGAGTCGGAATCGAACAATCGCATTACAAGCCCGATTTGGCCATGCTGCGGATGATGTTTAAATGGTCGAACGATTTTGAACGCAATAGAGGCTTCCTCGAAGAGAGGTTGAATCTGCATGAGCATAAAGTCATAAGACTGGCGAATGGAGGGTAACGAATTGAAGAAGCAGCAACAGGAGAAATGGAAGAAGATACGCGCAAGAGGGATGAGACGGTATATCCTAATGAACGGTGTAGCGGGATGGGGGTTGCCGCTTGCCTTCTTGTATGCCACGATATCGACCTATGCGGATCAAGGCTCGGTAACGTTTAACGATGCATTCTACAGACTACTGATTATAGCAGTCTTGCTATTCTCGATCGGTGGCATCATTGTCAGCATATGGATGTGGAACTCGTCGGAGCGGGCCTATCGGAAGGCCAGCGGCGAATAGAAAAGTGTCAATCATTCGGTAATTGTGAGGAGACGGCAGATGAACACGAACCCGATACCCTGGAGAAGATTCTGGGCAAGGAATTTTGACTATCTCTTGCATGCGGTGGCGATCGTTGTGATATGGACCGTGATAGCGCCGAACAGTCTAATGGCCGTCAATAATTCCTTGCTTGGATTCCTGTTGATGGTAGTGTGGTTGATTCTGGAGTGCATCTATATGACGGTTTTCGGGACGACGCTAGGGAAGAAGATCATGGGCATCACGATACGTACCGGCGACGGAACAAGGGTATCGAGCTATATAGCAGTCAAAAGATCGAGGCTTGTGTGGGTGCGCGGAATGGGACTCGGCATCGGCATCATTCAGTTGATTGCGAATATGATCGGGTACTCGAGGCTCCGCCGGAACGGGATCACGTCGTGGGACCAAGAGCTGGCACTCGTGGTCAGCCACCAGAAGATAGGGATCCTTCGTTATCTCATCTGTCCGTTTATCGTGCTAACCGTGACGGGACTTGCGGTCATAGGTATTGTACTTGGCTAATCCGAATATCGGTTATCGCTTACCGACCCTGTCCCTGAGGCTGCGCGATATTCTTCTTCACGAACCACAGGTAGAAATGCCGGGAGAGGAAAAATGTTGCGAGCAGTGTAAGCCAAGTCCAATACCAGCTCCATTCCAAATAGTCAATCAGCCTCGTGTATTTCTCGAACAGTACTTCAGCAATCGTCATCCAGGTCGGGAACAAGCAATACCATCCTAGTCGATACGGTACAGGCTTATGATCCGGATAACGAAGGACGAATACGACGCATATGGCTGGATAGATAAAGTACTCGAACGAAAAGCTGGTCCGGCTCGCGTATACGAATTCGCGGATCGGATACGCGATGAGCCGGTATTCGACGACCAACAAGCCGAACAGCCAGGTGATGATCTGCTTGAACATGAAGACGACAACAGCCTGCCGGATCTGTTGCCGCGGCGTCAGCATAACGACTCCGATAATCGTAACCGCCCATACGGCAATTAACAGGATGCGCTCCAATGACATAAGAATGGCTCCTTAGCGTCGGCTTGTCCATAATATGCCCAAGCAAACCCAGCATTAATCGCTAGAGGAAGCAGAAGGAAGCCGTCGGCATGATGCCGGCGGCTTCCTTCTTAATGCTATGCGATTCGGTTCAACGCCGGGCCGCCGCTCTCGACTTCAGCTCCTGCCGAAGAATAACGAAGCCATAGGGCGCTAGCGGCAGCTCCGCGATGCCTTCCTTGATGGCGATCGAGGCACCTGTCCAAGCGTCGGTCAGACGACCGGAGCCGAGAGTCAGCCGAACGGAGTCGGACTCCGCGCGATTGTTGATCACGATTACGAATCGTTCCTGTTCGTCTCGACGGCTGTAGGCCAATAGCTGCTCGCCAGCTTCCGCACGCACGACTTCGAATGCGCCTGTGCGAAGGGCGGCTGCGCCTAGGCGAAGACGAATGAGCCTCCGATAGAAGTCGAGCAGATCGTCATCCTGATGTGCCGGATCCCATTCCATGCACTTGCGGCAGCCAGGGTCTGCACCGCCGGTTAGGCCGACTTCATCGCCGTAATAGAGGCACGGCGTACCGATGAAGGTGAACTGCACGAGCGCGGCCAGCTTCATGAGTGCGCGATTATCGTCGCACAGCGTCAAGAGGCGCGGCGTATCGTGGCTGTCCAGCAGATTGAAGGCGGCTTCGGATACCTGCGTAGGGAAGGCTGCAATGAGCTTGCCCATCCGATCGGCGAATCCGCGCGCATCAAGCTTCCGCTCGACGAAATAATCGAGGACGGCGGTCGTGAACGGATAATTCATGACCGCATCGAACTGGTCGCCTTGCAGCCATGCAATGGCGTCATGCCAGATCTCGCCTAATATATAGGCATCGGGGTTCACGCTTTTGACCGTGTCGCGGAAGCGGCGCCAGAAGCGATGATCGACTTCGTTGGCGACATCCAGCCGCCAGCCGTCGATCCCGATCTCCTCCAGCCAATAGCGGGCAACGCCGAGCAGGTATTCCTGTACCTCGGGATGCTCGGTATTGAACTTCGGCATATGCCGTTCGAATGCGAACGTCTCATAGGTCGGAATGCCGTCCTTCACGTCCAGCGGCCATTCCCGCACGTGGAACCACTGCGCATACTTCGAATCGGCACCGTTCGCCAAGCAGTCTTGGAACGGCGGGAAGGTGCGGCCGGCATGATTGAACACGGCGTCGAGCAGGACGCGAATGCCCCGGGCATGGCACGCGTCGACCAGCTGCTTCAGTGTCTCGTTCGTGCCGAATTGCGGGTCTACCTTATAATAATCGCGCGTGTCGTACTTATGGTTGGTAGGGGCTTCGAATACCGGGGTAAAATAAATCGCGTTCACCCCAAGTTCGGATAAGTAATCGAGACGATCGAGCACGCCCTGCAAATCGCCTCCGAAGAAATTGCTCGGCGAAGGCTCTCCGCCCCAATCCTCGACGCCATCCGGATCATTGGACGGGTCGCCGTTCGCGAACCGTTCCGGAAAGATCTGATAGAACACGGCATCCTTCACCCATGAAGGAGGCGCGAAGACGTCCGCGGGGTTCAGGTAAGGAAAGTCGAAGAACCGGTTCGGATCGCCGGGTTCTTCCTCCTCGAAGCCGTGCTCGGTGAGCCAGAGCTGGATGAATCCGTCATCCAAGAGAAACGCATATCGCATGCGACGGTACTCGGGCTCCACGAATGCCTGCCAATAATCGAAGAGCTCGTCTGACGCAAGCTTGCGCATCGGAAGGAGCTTCTTCGTGCGCTGCCAATCATACTTATCTCCGGCCAAGACGCGGGTTTCCTTGACATCGTCTCGCTTCGTCCTGATCCGCAGCTCCACTGTCGTCGTACTGTATGCACTGGCCCAGTTCAGCTTCGGCCGGTGTTCGATCGCTTCTAACAGCATATGTGTTCCTCCTAAGGATCGGGATCAAGGCATAGAAAAAGGCACAACCTCTGCGAACAGACGAGGTTGTACCTGATCAGGTAACATTGCCTTCAAGTTATGCTTGCAGCAATTATACCAAAAGCGGTTGCGGACAGCAAGCTCGGGAAGTTCTATATCAATAGGCCGTTAATCCCAATTAATTAATGCGATAGACCTATAAATTAATTAAACTGTGGTTGACTTTTTGATCTAACAACGGAAAAATAAAGGAATAATCAAGGGATCGCGAGGAGACCTCATGAACGAGCATCCGAACTTGTCGAAGGAAGAGCTGGAAGCGCTGTTAGGCAGCGCCCCGGATACCGAATACGATACGGCGCCGACAACAGCCATGCAAGGCGTGACAACGGAAGATACGCTGCTTCGACTAGGTGCCGGGCTGCGCGCGTTGACCGCTAAGGTTACCTATCTCGAAGAGTCGGTCAAGGAGCTGCGTCTGCAGCTGCTCGAGCAGGAACGCTCGGCAGCCAAGACGCGCGAGCCATCGCTAGCCAATCAAGCGCAGGCTGCGCGCGCAGGCGATTCGAGAGACGAGGAGGCGCAGCGCGAGCTTGCTCATCATGCCGAGAGGAAGCTTAGCCGTATGGAGCGCTTCGGCCGACGCGGCCGTTAATAGACAGAGACGAACAGCCCCGCCGAATGGTTCGGCGAGGCTGTTCGTGCGGGATTATTCCTTCTTGTCGTCGTCCTTGGGCTTCCGTACCCACTTGGCCACGGTCAGCACCGCCCAGACGGCTGCCAGGAATACGATTACCGCATCGAGCACCTGCATCGGCGGCGTGAAGTCAACGAACAGAATGATAGCCGCCGCAATGGCGAGTAACGTGAAGAGATCGGACTTATTCAATGCTGCTCACTTACCCCCCATGTAGATTCGGACCTTCTCATTATATAGCCCCCGCCCATTGGCGAAAAGCCCTCACGAATTGTTTCCGCGACGCATACAATAGGGCAAGGACAAGAATACGAAGCTGCAGCGACGAAAGGAGAGCCATCATGACGAGAGAGGAGTTCTTCGCATCGCTCGCTCCGATCGCGATTCGTGTTCGGAGGGAAGGCTCGCCCATGTTCCCGTCCGTCCGGTTGGCACAGAATCTGCTCGAAACCGGCGGCGTCATTCATTCGTGGAACAATCTGGGAGGCATCAAGGTCGGGAGCGGTCAGCGGAACGCTTACTGGCGGGGACGGACGGTTAACAAGGATACCTGGGAAGTGTACAACGGCAAGCGGGTCGACGTCTCATCCGACTTCCGGGCGTACGACAGCGTATATGATTATTATAAGGATCAAGACATACTATTCCAGCTTCCGCGCTATGCGGCAGTACGCGAAGCGGATACGCCTGAGCAGCAGGCACGGGCGCTGCAATCCAGCGGATATGCAACGGATCCGCAATATGCCTCGAAGCTGATCAGTATCATCAGCACGCACGGTCTTAAGCGATTTGACCGGCAAGCGGCCTCTGCGCCGCAGAATGCAGCAGAGGTTACGATCGAAGTGAACGGCCAGAGCATCGGCACCGGTTATGCGGTGGATGGCATCACATGGGGGCCTGCCAGAGTACTTGGTACGATGCTCGGCGCCGTGGTCGGATGGAACGGAACCGAGGTGACGATTAACGGTACGCCTCGAGCGACGCTAATTTTCGACGGTTCCGGTTACGTGCCGCTGCGCGAGCTGGCGGAATCCCTAGGAGCGCGTGTCATGTGGGATGCGGCAAACGATACGGTGCGCGTCGTAAAGTAGCCGAATAGAGAAAGATTCCGATACATGGCGCTCAGCCATGTATTTTTGTTCTTGGCTTGTAGACAACCTTATGGAGGAGGGATCGCGTTGGCTATCTCGTGGGGGACTGTCGCTGCTGCGGCGAGCGGCACTGTCGGCTCTATCGTCACGTTCGCTTTCGGCGGATGGTCGGATGCGCTTACGCTGCTCTTGGTCGCAATGGGCATCGATTACGTAACCGGACTAGCTTCCGCGCTGCGTCGCAAGCAGTTAAGCAGCGGAGCGGGGTTCTGGGGATTGGCGCGCAAAGGACTCGTCATGCTAATCGTGCTGCTCGCACATCGGATCGACTTGCTGCTGGATACCGGGGAAATGGCGATGGCAGGGGCGGTCTATTTTTACATCGTGAACGAATTGATCTCGATTGCGGAAAATTACGGCGAACTCGGACTGCCGTTCCCGGAGCGCTTACGCGCGCTGATCGCCGCCCTGAGGGATCAGCAGGACAAGGATTGAGCATAATGGACAATAATGGTTCGCCTCGCGACTTGCGAATGAATGTTCCTATGCGTTATAATGGGAACAAATGTTCTTAAACGTGATGCGGAGGGATGGCCGATGGCCGGGGAAGACAGCGGCATAGCTGCCGGAGGCGTGCAGACTGTGAGCCGTGCGCCGGTACAGACCGACGAAGAACTGGAGTCCGTGAAGCGGTACGTGCTGCTCGGTATCGTCGTGCGCATATTGGATCATGACATTCGAGTCGTCGGATCCTCCAAGTTGAAGCTGCCGCGATTCCATGAAACGATGCTGCGAGGGATACAGGACCGTGTGCTGCTGGAG
>JAEZCJ010000025.1 GCA_023433615.1 Bacillota bacterium
CGCTTACCGCGGCGGAGCTCGCAGCGGCGCTGGATGCGCCGGACTGGCGCATCCGCTACGCTGCGCTAGAGCGAACGCAGCCGGAGCCGGAGCTGCTCCCGCTGTTCGCGCGCTGCCTAAGCGACGACAACGCCTCCATCCGGCGGCTAGCCGTCGTCTACCTCGGCGAGCTGCGCAGCGCCGAGGCTCTGCCGCATCTGTTCACGGCCTTGAAGGATCGGACGCCAGCCGTCCGGCGCACCGCCGGCGACACGCTGTCCGATCTCGGGGACCCGGCCGCGACGGGGCCGATGATCGCGGCGCTGACCGACGCGAACAAGCTCGTGCGCTGGCGCGCCGCGCGGTTCTTGTACGAGGCCGGCGACGAGTCGGCCGTTCCGGCGCTGCGCAAGGCAGCCGAGGACGAGGAATTCGAGGTCCGGCTGCAGGCGCAGATCGCGCTCGAGCGGATCGAGCGCGGCGAAGAAGCTGCCGGCTCCGTCTGGCAGCAGATGACCGCCATGCGGGCCGGAGGCAGCGCGGATGGCGGCGGTTCCGCCGGCGGCAGCGCGAACGGCTGATCCGCCGCCGCCCGCGCTCGGCTCGTCCGTCTGCTGCTTCGGACTAAGCAGCCCTTCAAGTAAGGCCTTCAAGGGCCTAATTGCACTTATGTTGAGCAATCCTCTTGCAAAGTACGGCCCTCGCGGCCCTACTTGGGTTCCAACGCTCACGTTCTATCGTCCGGATCGCGAAAGTAAGGCCTTCAAGGGCCTGCTTGCACTCACATCGGGCAATCCCCCTGCAAAGTACGGCCCTCGCGGCCCTACTTGGACTCCAGCGCTCACGTTCTATCGTCCGGATCACGAAAGTAAGGTCTTCAAGGGCCTGCTTGCACTCGCATCGGGCAATCCCCTGCAAAGTACGGCCCTCGCGGCCCTACTTGGGCTCCAACGCTCACGTTCTATCGTTCGGATCGCGAAAGCACGGCCGTAAGGGCTCTATTGCACCTAATAGAGCCCTTTCGGCTTGCGCTCGGAACGGATCGAACGCGAGCTTATCCGTTAGACAGCAAGCTGAACCGCACTCTCGGATTTCCCCGACAGGTACGCACACGCAGTCTCCCTCCGCGAGACAACCGTTAACGGCCAAACAACCGGCCGCGAGGATCGCGCCGGTTATCGACATCTAGAAGGCAGGGTTCCCCGCCGCCACGGGTACGGTTCCAGTACGCTGTAACGCTGCGCAAGGCTCATCTTGGCGCTAGCCGGCTATGCCGTACGCCCTCCAGCCAAGCCCGCGCCAACAGCCCGTGGCCGGCCGCGGTAGGATGCACGCCATCCCACAGCCAATACGCGGCTTCGGCTTGTCCGCATGCATGATCGAACATCTGCTGCGTCGGGACATGGACCGCGTCGAATGCTCGTGCCAGCTCGCGTACGGACTGCTGGCATGCCGCGATCCTCTCCTGCCAGCAGGCCCAATCGCTCGCCGGCGCGCCGGTCGGCAGCACGAACGGCTCCACGAGCACGAGCCCGGTATCCGGCAGCTTCTCCGCCGTCTCCTCCAGCACATGGCGCAAGCTGCGCGCGAATCGGTCCGTCGCGCCGCGCGGATCGCCGTTCATCGCGGCCCAAACATCGTTCACGCCGACTAGAATGCTGATCAGGTCAGGACGAAGGGCCAGCGCATCCTCATTCCACCTTGCATACAGGTCCGAGGCTCGATCCCCGCTGACGCCGCGGTTGATGATGTGAGGCTGACGCTCTGCAAGCGTCATGCCCAGTTCGGCCGCGACGAGGAAGACATAGCCATGGCCCAGAATATGGTTCGGATCGTCGCTTCGTCCGCGCGCGCCGTCGGTGATGGAATCGCCCTGGAACAGAATGATCGGCCGGCCCTTCTCCATGCGTGAACACTCCTCGTGTCGATGTGTTTCGCTCTCTGACTTGAGCTATTATCCACTCATTATAGAACGCCGTCGGTTCGTAACGATAGAACAAATCTTAACAGTCTTATCGAAAATACGATAAAGAGGCCCTCATTCCGCTCGCGGCCGCGCGGGATCGCAGGCCGGTGCCATGACCAGGCCGGTCTTCGCAAGCTTGAGCAGGTAGTAGCATTCCTCTCGGAACATATGATCCGGGATCAGCGGACTGATGCGGTCCAGCAGTTCGGCGCTTACCTGCAGCTCCTCCAATTCCTGCAGGAATCGCATGAACACCTTCATCTCGAGATCGATGTCGCGGTGGAACTTGCGGAAGGCCGGGAATTCGCGCAGCTCCGTCCGCATGTACCCCGCCATCTCCACGGCCTTCAGGAACAGCCCCTCGAAGCCCTTCTGGAACGTCTGGCTCTTCTTGATCCACGGCTTCTCGGTCAGATCCAGATCGCTTGCGATGCTCGCCGCATGCCCGACCGCATCCTGCAGCCAGACCAGATCATAGTGCAGCGGGTGGAACAGCGGCACAGGGCGCCCCTCCAGGAGCGCCGCCAGAATCTTCTCGTATTCCTCGAGCTCATTCACCATATGATTCAAGAACGTCGGCGTGAACAGCAGCTCCACCTTGCCCAGCAGGAGCCGTTCCAGAAGACTCAACTTGAACTCCTTCAATTCCTGGGTCGCCGCTGCCGCATCGCGATTCAACGTCGACAGCTTCGACTCCGCACCCGGCGCTCTCGCCTCCGTCAGCAGCTGATCGAACCGTTCGATGAATCCGCTTGCCGCAGCGACATCCTGCATCTCGACCGGGGACAGTGCCGTACGGATCAGTCGTGCATGATCGCCCATAATCTGCAGCCAGAAGCGATGCTCGAACAGCGGCCCCTCCCTGCTTGCATCCGCACCTGCTCCGGCGCTTTTTCCGGCCCTCTCATTGACATCCATTCCCTAGCGCTCCCTTCCGATATGACGATCGTCTCGCTAAGCCAACCCGAAGGAATATATGACGGTGCGCCTCCATTCATGTCACTGGACATGCTCTTAACGACGCACAAGAAGACCGCTGCGCGCTTTATTCGGCACAGCGGTCTTCTTATTTCGGCGACCCTATTCTTAACCCAACGTCAACGTGACCGTCAACAACACGGCGCCTTCATTGCCGAACGGAACGTAGGAGGCCTTATAGCCCCGCACGCCCGGAGGACGCCCTTCCAGTGCCGCCTCCAGATCGCGCTTCACCGTCTCGCCCGGCAAATAGCGCAGCGTCAGCTTCGATTCCCCGTCTGCCGCAGAGCTCGCAAGACGTGCGCCGAGCTCTGCCGCGGTAGCCGCCGTGTGCTCCGGCTTCAGCCAGATCCAGCCCAAGTCCCGCTCCAGCACCGCATAGAACGCCGACGGCATAGCTCCGGTCTCTGCCAACGCCGCGGTTGCCGCCTCGTACGAAGAATCCGCGGCAGGATACGCTCGCGTCCAGGAGTGGTCGCGACTCATCACATCATCCGTCAACAGATAATAATCGTAACGCACCTTGCCCGATGCATCGGGTACGGGATCGTTCCAGGTCGCATCGATATGATACCAAGCGCCGTCGAGCTGAACGAGATTCCACGCATGGTCGCCCGACTCGACCTTGCCCTCCACGATCCGTGCCGGTATGCCGGCCAGACTCAGCATCCGGTACGCCAAGAGCGAATAGCCTTGGCACACTGCCTTGCCCGTCTTGAGCGCTTCGTAGGCTGTATACCGTTCCAATCCGCTGTCGTATGCCAAGCGCAGCACGACCCAGTCATGGATTGCCTTCACCTTCTGGTGGTCATTCATGCCAGGCGTTATGATCCTGCTCAGCACTTCCTTGATCTGTCGGTCGACCTCAGCCGTCTCTTGCAGCGATTCGCGGTAGCGCACCGTCAGCTTCACGCGCGAATCTCCCTGCCAGGAGCGGATCGAATAAAAGTAGGAATCTACGATATAAGCGGTATACTCATCTTCGCCGATCGCTTCCCGAATGATGTCCTTAATGTTCGCGGACAACTCCTTGCCGTCGCCGGCATAATCGATATGGAGCGTCGAGCTGCGGGCCTTGAGCGCCGCCGCTACCTCCTGCTCGAACTGGCCCAGGCCTGCGGCAGAGCGCGCCTCTGCATTGACGGCGAACAGCTGCAGATCGATATAGCCGCCATAGTTCCAGAGCAGAGTCGAGAGTACGGCCGTCACGGCCATTCTGGTCGCCTTACGCATCATGCTGCCTCCTCGCATCAGCTTCTAGCCCCATTATACCCCTATCCGTCCAAGTTCTAGTACAATGCCTTGCCCGCTCCGCAAAAAAAATAGTCTTCCAAGAAGAACTGAAAGGTCTTGTCGCGCGAGCCGGCAGATGCTCAAGGCCAAAATCCGGGTAGATGACTAGCCGCTTTTTGGCCTTCCTCGTGTTATAGGCCTCCGTAACGATCGATTAGGCCATAGCCTGCCACTTTGCCGAACCGCCGTACGGGCAGCCGTTGTCCCGAAGCTTCGCCCTTACGCGCACGAAGCAGCCGCAGACCGTGCATGTATGGCCGCCCTGCAGCTTCTCGCAGCTGCCGCAGGCCGACAGCCGTGCCCTATACACATCGTCCGGCACCGCTGCCTCCGACCGGAACATCGGATGTGCCAATAGCCGGTCGATCTGTTCCTCCGTAACGGCATACTCCGGTCCGCAGCCCTTGCAATCGCGGCTCTTCCTGTCATCCGTCCATGCCATTGATGCATGCCTCCCGCCTTAATCGCAGCCGATCTCGCCGCGCTACCTGCGAACATGCCGTATCTGCGTCGCCGCGCGGCCAAGCGCCTTGCGAACGGCGCCCCTCCGATCCGCGATCAACTGCAGCCCGGCCAGCTCCGCGATTCGTTCGACCACCTCGTCCTTCGACATCCGGTCCGTGTCCAGATGCTCCCGGAATACCTCGTCGGCCAATCCCTTGATACAGCGGTCGATCTGCTGCGCCGGCCATGACTTCATCCCGTCGAAGCGGCTTCGAAGCCTCGTCAGCAGCACATCCCGCGAAGCGCATAGCGCAAAGTGCTTGACGGTTATGCCGTCGCGCCGAAGCCTCCCGACGATCTCGTCGAAGTAATCCGGATTCACGATCGTCATCGGCACGATGATCGTCCCGTCGAATTCGCCTCGGATGTGCTTCAGCATCGCATAGTTGATCTCGCGCCACATCGGATAGTCCTGAAAGTCATCCTTGGCAGGTACCGGCGGCATATTCTTGCGAATATAGTAGCCCGCATTCTCCGGATCGAATACATAGGAATGCGGCAGCCTCCGGTGCAGCTCCCGAGACGCCTGCGTCTTGCCGGAACCGAACGCGCCATTGATCCATACGATCATGCAATCACCTCTGCGATAAACTGTGCCCATAACTGTATTGTACCACTTGATGCTATGATGCTCGGCACCGATTATGAGCAACTTTTCAGTTAACATTCAGGAACAGCGTGGTAAATCTATCATAGAATAAGGATATCATGACGATTCCTTGCCGATACAGAGGAGGCGATCGGTGATGATTGTGATCCGGATAGTCGAATGCGAAGATTGCGGACACCGCTATGAGCTTCGATCCGATTCCAGCACGACTGAGCATTGTCTGATGTGCGGCTCGCAGCGCTCCGTCCTGATCGAAGATCAGTACGAATACGAATAAAGGCCCGGCCGAACCGCAGCGGTTCGATCGGGCCTCTTCTTTCTATGCACCTCAAGCTTCGTACATCATGAACTTATCGGGATGATTCGCAGTATTTCTTGAAATTGTCCATGAATGCCTGCCAGCCGGCTTGCTGCATCTCGACCGGATTTTCAGATTCTGCTTCGAAGATCTCGACGACCTTCGTCTCATTTCCTTGGCTGGTGAAGGTAATCGCAACTTTCCTGCCGTCGTCGAGCGTGTAACCGATGTATTCATGGATTCTGACCTCGTCGTACACGCCGCTGAAGTCGAATCCGAAGCTGCCATCCTTTGCTTCCATCCGGGTAACGAACTTCCCGCCGGCCTGCAGATCGTTCTCGGCGCGCGGCGCATGCCACTCATCCGACGCGAAGCTCCATCCCGTAATGTGCTGCGGCTCCGTCCAGAATTTCCACACTTCACCGACAGGTGCATGAACCGTTGTCTCTACCGTAATCGATACCGCTTTGTTTGCTTCCATTGTCATATTACCTCCTCATAATGATTAAGCTTTGCTATCCGTGTCCTTAATATACACTATTAGGAATATTCTCGTAAAGGAATATTTTGAACGCATGCAAACTTTCGCCGTTATTCGTATCGCAGTGCATCCACCGGCTTGAGCCGCGATGCCTTGTTGGCAGGGAAGATGCCGAACACGATGCCGATGGTGAAGGCGAACACGAAGGAGAGCGCGATGATATCCCACGACAGAATGGCAGCCGTCCCCGATCTGTTCAGCATGTACGTCGCCGCATAGCTCACCCCTACGCCGAACACGCCGCTCCATCCGCTGATGACGAGCGCCTCCAGCAAGATTGTGATGCACGTGCCTTAAACCATCTTTAAGATCGACTGAATGTTTGATGAAAGCTGTTCGGCTGTATCACGAAGCGGGACCCTCCATAAGGAAGGTCCCGCTTCGCAGTTCTATTCCGTCTTTAGCTCCTGCATGCCGTTCGGAGGAGGCTGTTTGGTCCCCCATTCCGACCGATGATCGCCCAGCACATAGTGAAGCGTCTTCGCGCGAAGCAATTCGTCATGCGTGACCCAAGCACGCTCGAGCGCAACTCCGCCCAACGTGACTTCTTGGATGTACAGCCCTTGCCCTTCGCGCTCGGCCGTCACGGTCAGCATTCCTGCCTCGACGCGGTCGAACAGCGGCGGCGTCAGCATATAGTGGCACTGACCGTAGATCGGATAGAGCCCCATCGCATGCCAGAGATAATATCCGCTCTGACAGCCGAAGTCCTCATTGTCCGGCAGCCCGTCCGGGATCGGACGGAACTGCGCCAAGCTCTCCCTCACCCTGTCGGCAGCCAAGTCCGGCCGACCGGCATAGGTGTACAAGTGCGGAATATGCATGCGGGTCTCCTTCACATGGAACAATTTCTCCTCGAAGATCCGGTCCAACACCTGCATGAACGCCTCCGGCCCTCCCATTCTTCCAATCAAGCCATGAAAGTCCTGAAACACGTTCAAGCTCCACACTGCCGTGCTGCCCTCGTAACAGCTCGGGTCGTTCCAGCCCTCCGGCGGTTCCGTCCACGGATCGTATCCCGTCAGCCAGCTGCCGTCCGGATTGCGCGGATAGAAGGTTCCGGTCTCCGGATTCCATAGCTTCCAGACGCGCATCGCCTGCTCCCGGTAACGGCTCGCAGTCTCTTCGTCCCCTAGCCGCTCGGCCAGCAGACTGATGCACCAGTCATGGTACGCATATTCCAGATGACGGGACACGGAGCCCTTGGGCACATCCGTCGACAGATAGCCAAGCGTATTGTAGTCGTCGATGTAGCGGCCTTTGACCATCACATCCGGCGTGCGGTGCTCGTTATTCTTCCGCAGATACTGCAGCGCCTTGGCGTAATCGACGCCTTCGATCCCTTTGAGCGCGGCCTCCGAATACAGAATATCGCATGCGCACGCGCTCTGCATGTAGCCGTGCTGATGCGCGATATGCGCATCCGGCAGCCAGCCGGTATGCTCGGCGATATCGAGCAGCGAATGCATCATATCCCGGGACAGGTTCGGATCGAACAAGTGGAAGAAGCTGTTGGCATTGCGAATGCTGTCCCATAGACAATAATAATCGGTGAACTGCCGGACTCCCGAGCGCCAGTACGGATTCTCCCGATCCACGCCCAGATCCGTCGGCATGCTGTACAGGCGGTATAACGCCGAATAGAACATCTGCCGCTGCTCCTCCGTGCCCCCGTCGATGCGATATGCGGAGAGCAGCTGCTCCCACTCCGCTTCGTTAGCGGCGCGAATCGCCTCGAAGGACCGGCCTTCCGCTTCGCGTCGGACGTAATCTCTCGCATTGGCGATCGAGACGTACGAGATTCCGACCCTCAAATTCAGCATCGCGCCGTCTGGATAGGCAAGAACGCAGCGTATGCCCTGCCCGCTGATGTCATCGCCCTCCGCCATCGGCATATACCCGCCCTGCGTCGCCAGCTCAAGCGCTTGCCAAGGCAGATCCGACTGGAAGGAATAATAGATCGAATACGACTTGTCATGCCCCCAGCCGCCGCGGAAATCGCTCCTTCCGATCAGCTCCGTGCTGCTCGCCCACTGCATCCAGCCGCCGATGTTGCCGGTCTCCGAGTCCCAGGCCTGCGTCAGATCAGCCGTACCGGGGCCGCATTGGCCGTCATTCAGGACTGCCGCCGCATCGAACAGCAGTCTGGCTGTCCGGCCTGCCGGATAGCTGTAGCGATGGACGCCGACATGGCGGCTGCACGTCAGCTCGCACTGAATGTCCCACGGCATCAACCTTGCCGCATAATAGCCAACCGCTGTCTCCTCCTGCTGCGGAATGCCGTCATGCAACCGATCCAGCGGGGCCCGGATATACGGAGGAAGCCTCCTCCTGCCCGGCTCGCCGCAGAACGGCGTCAGCCCGACATGGCCGTAACGCGGCGGTCCTCCCGTGCCCGATACGTGCATATGGCTGAATCGACCGATCGGCATGCCGGGCTTATAGCCGTTGTTCGGCTGAGACGAAGCGGCATCCGGTCCGATCCGGATAAGCCCCATCGGCAGATAGGGGCCGACGAGGCAGTGTCCCATGCCGTCCGTGCCGACGAGCGGCCGAACGAGAGCGATGCGGCCCGAATTCGATAGTGGCATCTTGAACAACTCCTTCTTGCAATTCATTTCGCTTTCTCTCACATTGTAGTAGAAGGGATATCGGGATCGTATGGCGATTCAAGACATTATTCTGGTTGATTAGGGACATGGACTGCGAATGGGGGCGAATGCGCGGATGAACCGCTATGGCTATTCGATCGCGCTGGAGGACGGCGACATCAAGGTCGTTCCGACCGGCGGGCCGCAGTACGTGGGCATGAGCGTCACGGTCGGCCCCGTGCGGATTACCGTTCGGCAACTGCATATGGTCATCCCGAATCCCGATTGGGAGGTGGCCGAGCACTGCCAGCCGGATATCGAGATTCACATCATCCCTTACGGCAAGGGATCCGTTCAAATCGAGGATACCGTATTCGAGGTCAGCAGCGGGGAATTGTACATTACCGGCCCCGGGATCAAGCATCGGCAGAAGGCGGATCCCGATAATCCGATGGGCGAATATTGCATCTCGATCGATGCGGCGGCCGATCCGATTCCGGGCGCAGGCATGCCTGATCCCGCGGCAGTCGAGGTCGAAGGCTTGCTGCAGGCATTGTCCGACTGCCACCCGTTCGCGCTCAAGGATGCGCATCGAACGAAGGAGCTGTTCGAGGACATTTTCCGCGAAGCGGAGAGAGGGCTCCCAGGTTACCGGATGCGCATCCAATCGCTCGTGATGGAGCTGCTGCTCGGCGTCTATCGCACCCTGACAAGAAACAAGGATGGCGTCTATAAGTACGCCACTTCCGGGCATGACGAAGAGGCGGATCGGCTTGCCCGCATCACCGCGTTCATTACGCGCCGCTACATGGACAATATTACGGTCTCGGACCTTGCGAGAGCCATCTATCTCAGCGAGAAGCAGACGAACCGGATTCTGAAGCGCGCATTCAATCAGACCTTCAAAGATTTCCTGAGCTACCATCGGTTTATGGCCGCGAAGCGGATGGTACTGGAGACGCAGCTGACGACGGACGAGATCGCGTACAAGTGCGGGTTCAACGATACCGGACGCCTCTACAAAACGTTCCGCAAGTTCAATTGTCCGGCCCCTTACAAATTAAGAAAGCTGGGCCGCGGGCGGTGAGAAGTCTCGCCGTGCCTGCAGTCCAGCTTCCTATGGGCTCAATACTTGATCTCTCGATTCGATATGCGCGGCAGGGGCTTCAGCGCCTCGCGCATCTTCGCTTGGCAGAGCGGACAGCTCGGCTCCTCTTCGAACGCCATGTCCTTCCTCATCCAGCACGGACACGAGGGATTGCCGCATTCCCAGACCGCCGTCTCCCACTTCGGCTGATCGATCTTCGCGTCCCGCCGCGCTCTCCATGCTCGCGCTGCGCTATGGTTCATCGTAGATGCTCCCCCAAGCGATTGAAATAGCGAACAGCCGGTTGCTAAGCGTATTCATGAATCATAGCCTCCTATCATTCTCTTCCTCTATACCTGCGTGCGTCACGGCATAAAGCCGGCGGCGAAGGTTACCCAGACCAGCAGACACAACAGGACCAAGGCGCCGGCAAGCGACAGCGCGAGGAACGCGGTATAGTAACCGCCCTTCTGCGCTTCTGCCTGCCCGCTCGGCACCATCTCCATCCGGCCTCCGCATATCGGACATTTCGGATCTGTCTTGCATTCTGCCAGATCTACGCTGCGCCAGCTGCCGCAGGACCGCCTTGTACACTGCCATCTCGAATCCGTAGGCAAGAACGTCTTGCTGACGTCCATACGATGCATGAGACTCGCCTCCTCATCCGATGATCGGGAGACAAGCTACGATGTCTCCGACTTGCGATACACGACGAGAATCGTGCTTCGCTGGTATTCCGAACCGCTGCCGACTCGGCTGGTGAACGTACCGTAACGTACATTGACAACGTCCTCTTCGCGCAATCCAGCTAGGAAGGCATTGGCTTGATTAACCGCCAGCGAATTGTTCGTATCGATGAATTCCTTGACTTGAATCATTGACCTCACCTCCATACATTTAATGTAAAAAGGGCAATATATGCGCGAAGGCACCCCGCCTGCAGCAGCGGAATGCCTTGTTGAGCCAACCATATCACGGGCGCGGGGAAATGTCAATGGATTCCAGTAGTTGGGTCTCCGCACCATCGCGAGATGGTTCGATACACGACTTTTACGGCTGTTCAGCCGGGACGTTCACTTGGAAAATAACGCCGAACTTGTCCCTCACGCTCCCGTACAACGGACTCCAGTCCGTCTTCTGAAGGGGCATAATGATTTGACCGCCGTCCGACAGAGCGGCGAAGATCTCTCTTGCCCTGGCCTCTTCGCTCGGATGGATCGCAATCTGTACCGTATCCCCCGGCTGGTGAGGCATGCCTGGGAACGTGTCGGAGAACATGATCTCTGCATCGCCTACCTGCAGAAGGGCGTGCATCACCCGATCCTTCGCGCCTTCCGGCAGCGGATAATTCGGGTCTGCCGGCATTTCGCCGAACGTCACGATGTTGACGACTTTTCCGCCTAACGCTCGCTCGTAAAAGTAGACCGCTTCTTTCGCAGTACCGTTAAGATTCAGGTACGGGTTCACGCGAATGGACATCATGAATCACTCCTTCTGGGATAATTTGGCCATTCCTCGTTCATTATACACCTATGCGTCATCGGCTTGTAAAGAAATTGTAATATATCCTTCAGGTTCTCTTCATCTTGCCCCTCTATAATGAGTGGCATGACCCCCCTTTAGTATACATTCTCTCAACAGCCTGCGGCGTTCGATGCCGCAGGCCCCTTTTTTGCGTTCAGCGGCCTGCCAGATGCTGACTCAGGAAGGGAAGCACCGCGTCCCAGAACGCCGGATCTTGCTCCGACGTACTGTGTCCCGGCGTATCCACGTAGATATGCCGGATCGGATAGCGATCCGTCAGCACGCGCAGATCGTCGGGCGGAATGACATCGTCCCGCAGGGAGTGCACCATCAAGAGCGGCTTCGCCTCATTGCTGTGGTTAGCCGCCAGCCACGCGCCTGCGTCTGTTCGCTCCAGCTCTTCCTTGCGTATGCCTGCCCGCTTGAACCAGATCGCGGACAGGATCGCGCCCATGAAGCCGGGCAGCTTATGCTTCTTGAGTTCCGAGCGGAGCATCGTCTCCCAGCGAAGCGGCGTCGCATCCGTCACGAGCGCCCGAACCGGCAGCCCGCGCCCGTACGCATGGAGTGCGCCGAACCCGCCGATGGAATGGCCCAGCACGGCCAGCCGCCCGGCATCGATGCCCGGCTGCCGCGCCAGCGCCTCCACCGCAGCCTCGACATCGTCGCGGAACATGAAGCCCGAAGGCGCCTTCATGTGGCCGCTCTCCCCGTGAGCGCGCGCATCATACAAGAATACGGCGTAGCCTGCATCGTATAACGGCCGTGCATACCGCAGCACGCGCGAGCGGTTCGAGCCCCAGCCATGCGCGATGGCGACGGCCGGCAGCAGTCGCCCTTCGTCTGCGGCCGGCTTCAGCAGCCATCCGATCATCGGCACGCCTCCGCTCGCGAATCGCAGCACCTCGTAGGGCACGTCCGGCTCTTGCGCGATCGGCTTGCGCCTCGGCTGCTGGCTCTTCGCACCGAGCGCCCACATGCCTGCAGTCAGCGCGCTGACGATGCCTGCGGCCCCGGCAATCCAGATTCCGACCATTGATCTGTCACCTCTCCCTCCTGCTGCTAGCTGCGAAGCTTCGCGCTCACAGCCGTCGCACGGCATCGACGAACTGCTCCGCTCTTGCCGTCACCTGTTCGTACGCTCCAGACCGAATCGATTCGGGGTCCAGCAGCTTGCTGCCCATGCCCACGGCATTCGCCCCGGCCCGGAAGTATTGCCCGATATTGTCCAGATCCACGCCTCCGGTCGCCATCATGGGGATGCGGTCAAGCGGCCCGCGAATCTCGGCGAGATACTTCCAACCCAGCGATGCCATCGGAAAAATCTTCACCGCCTCCGCGCCTGCTTTCCACGCCCGCACGATCTCAGTCGGCGTCATGACGCCCGGCCACACCGATACGCCGCGTTCTGCGCCGTATGCGATGACCGCCTCATCCAGATTCGGCGAGATCAAATATTGCGCGCCGGCCGCCACCGCTTCCTTTGCCATCTCCACGTCCAGCACGGTGCCTGCGCCGATAGCCGCCTTATCCCCGAACCGCTCCCGCCATCTGGCGATCGTGCCTGGCGCTCCGGCTGTATTCATCGTTACTTCCATCAGGCGAATGCCGCCGTCGACCAGCGCTTGCGCGGCACGGTCCGCCTGTTCGGCTTCATAACCGCGGAAGATCGCGACGATCTTCTCGCGCAGCAGCATCTCTAACATTGCGCTCATCCATGACTCCCCTATCCTCGTATGGTATTCATCGATCCTCCATAATCCTGCCGCCGAACGCTCACCAGATAGGCATTTGCCGCATACGATGATCTCGAGCAAGCAAGATTCGATACTCCGCGACGTAAAGGAGAATTCCCGATCATGACTGTTGAACCGCTTATGTATCATCCAGCCGTACCGGCCGAATCCGGCTGCGGCTGCGGCGGACCGCGCGCATTCCCGCAGCCGCCGGCACCCGGAGGCGGCGCTGGTTCGCCATTCCCGCCTCCGCCGCCCCCTGGACCTGGACCGTTCCCCGGACCTGGACCGTTCCCCGGACCCGGACCTGGTCCGTTTCCTGGACCCGGGCCGTTCCCCGGACCTGGACCGTTTCCTGGACCCGGGCCGTTCCCCGGACCCGGGCCGTTCCCCGGACCTGGGCCGTTCCCCGGACCCGGGCCGTTTCCCGGACCCGGGCCGTTCCCCGGACCCGGGCCGTTTCCAGGCCAAGGCTTCGTTACCGTTGTCGTGAACGGCGGCCGCGCATTCCCATGGATCACGAGGCCCTATAGCGTCCGGCACCGCTTCGGCATGACGATCTTCCAAGCGCTGCAGGAGACCGGCGTCATCCGCTTCGGCTGGCGCGGCCAGATCCTGTCCGTGAGCGGCGTATACGTCGGCCCCGGCGGCGGCGCGGACGTAACGCTCCGCCTCAACGGTCGCATCATCCCGATGAGCTTCCTATGGACGCCGATTCAGCGGGGCGATGCCATCGGCGTAGAGGTACGCCGCAGCTGGGGGCAAGGTCCTGGCCAAGGCTGATCGCCTCGACGCTCGCCTTCATGCGATATTCGCTTCCCGATTTACGCATAAGGGACGCCCATCGGGGCGTCCCTTATGCGTGCCCTACTTGAGCAGCTTATTAATCGTCGTGAGCAGCTCGTCTAGCACCTCGCGGTCGCCGGACTCGATACGGTCGACGACACAGCTCTTCATATGTCCTTCGAGCAGCAGCTTCCCTACTCCGTTCAGGGCAGATTGCACCGCGGCGATCTGATTGAGCACATCATCGCAGTAGGTATCCCGTTCGATCATGCCCCGAATGCCGCGCACCTGTCCCTCAATCCGGTTCAGGCGGGCTGTCAGCGAAGATTTCAATTTATCCGAATGATGGCTCTTGCGCGCGTCGCCTTCTTCATGCTCGCAGCAGGATTCGTCCGAGAGTGCCTTCCGGCCGGCCAGTTGTTCTTCTTTCTCCATCTCGACACCTCCGATCGTATGCCTGCCGCCATTTTATCATACCCCTATAGGGTATGCAAGAAGGGCGCTGCGTCATTTTCCGCCATCGGGAGTCCCGTTCTGCGCTACGCTCTCGCTTCCATCGCGCTGACACGTTCCCGCAAGTAGGCGAGCACCTGCTTCGACAGATCTTCGCGTTCCAGCGCGAGGTCGATCGTTGCCTGCACGAAACCGAATTTATCCCCTACGTCATACCTTCTTCCATCAAAGCGGAATGCGGTCATCGGGGATTCGACATTAAGCTTCTGCAAGCTGTCCGTCAATTGGATCTCGCCGCCTTTGCCGGGAGCAGCCGTCTCCAAGAACCGGAAAATATCCGAGGACAGCACATACCTGCCGACAACCGCTAAATTCGACGGGGCCTGCCCGAGCGGCGGTTTCTCGACCAGCTCGCGAACGCGCCCATCCGAACTGGAATCGTCCAATGCGACAATGCCGTACTTGTCCGTCTGGTCCCATGGCACTTCCATCACAGCGATAACAGAGGAATCAGTCCGCTCATAGGTATCGATCATTTGTTTCAGGCAAGGCGGGTCGGACAGGAGAATGTCATCGCCGAGCAGCACGGCGAACGGTTCGTTCTCGACAAAATTCCGCGCACTCAGCACCGCATGGCCGAGTCCCAGCGGCTCTCGCTGTCTGACATAATAGATATCCGCCATCTTGGAGATGCCTTGGACAAGCGCCAGCATCTCTTCGTCCGCACGCGCTTCCAGCGCCGCCTCCAGCTCGAACGACTTGTCAAAATGATCCTCGATCGCGCGCTTGTTGCGGCCTGTCACGATCATGATGCTCTCAATCCCGGAAGCAACCGCTTCCTCTACGATGTATTGGATCGCCGGCTTATCGATCAGCGGCAGCATTTCCTTCGGCTGAGCCTTCGTTGCGGGCAGGAATCGCGTCCCCATTCCTCCTGCCGGCAGTACCGCCTTACGTATCTTGGGCTTCATAGTCCGGAAAATCTCCTTCCGTGAGTAGAGTGGAGAAGGCTAATTACTCCCTCCATCTTACCATACTCGTCCGCGAATGCCAGCTTTATACAGTTGACGCGGCGTTTCATTCCGGTCTCTCTGCCGCCGTTATCCGATCGGAGGGTCCTGCCTGCGGAACTGCTCCGCAATCGCCCGCACGGCTGCATCATGGTCGGCACGTTCCTCGTTGCCCAGCTTCACGATCCGAATTTCGACGGGATCGGAAGGCCGCGAGTCCAAGAACACCAGCTGTCCTTTATCCTGGACGCTAACGTTATAGCCGCATTGCCGCAGAAAAACTTGGATCGCGTCCGCGGTAGGAGGCGCCTCCCCATCCGTGAAGAGCGTCCCCTTCAAGTTGCGCTCCTCCCCTGTCTCCTTCAAGTGATCGATCCGAAACAGAAAGTTCCATTCCATGCTTTCTCCGCCTTTCATGTGATCTTGAGGAATCCGGATATCCGTATATTTTGCTACCGATCTGCCATCCTAATCGCGGGACATCCCACCTATCTAATGCGGCTAAGCCGAGAGGAGACACAGACGATGTATTCGATGAACCCCACGAACGTGACGCAGCAGATCCAACAGTGCGAACAAATTCTAGGCCAATTGATGCAGCAGACGCAGCAAGCTTCTCAGCTCTATCAGCAGATGCTTCAGCAGGAGCAGCAGAATGCCTCCATGCTCGAACAGTTAGCGGATCGCGAACGTCAAGCGGTTCGCAATCTGCAGACGGCGCTGCAAGGCCACCAGACGGCGATCCAGAACATGCAGCATGCCGCGCAGCTCTGCCAGCAGCTCAGCCATACGGTTCAATCGGCAATCTCCCCGAGCTATATGTACGGAACGGCGACCGGCACGCAATCGTACGGCGCGCAGAACAGCTATTAATCGCCTGCCCCGCTAGATCAAAGACCGCCATCTCCGCGATCGTTCGCGCGGACAGGCGGTCTTTATCTTGGTCAGGCATAACCGTTCGGTTCGCCTCCGTTAATCCTTCTCGACGAGATCCCGCTTCAGATACCCTTCCAGCTCCCTGACGATATCGTAGACGGTATGCGCAAGGTCGTAGTTCTCGTACGCCAGCTCGCACTCGGACTGGTAGGCCATATCATGGTCATAGCGGCTGAGATGGTCGGCGATTACATCATCGTCCAAGCCCAGTTGACGCTGACGCTCTTCGACCGTCTGCCGATCCGCATAGATGAACAACCGGATTACGTGATCCCCGTACATCCGCTTCAGGATCTCTGCCCCTTCGCGGTTCAGAATCAAGTAGATGCAGCCGTTAAGCTTGAAGCTCTGCGCGATATCGGAGTCCCGCAGGCCGTAACGATTCGATCGGATTGCGACGCTCTCCAGGAATTCGCCCTGCGATTCCATCTGTTCGTACAGTTCATGCGATATGAAATGATAGTCCTGTCCATTCACTTCGCCTGGCCGAGGTTTGCGCGTCGCATACGACAGCACTTTATTGATGCCCAGTGTCTGTCCGACGCGGTCTGCCACGGTCTTCCGTCCGGACCCGTCCGGTCCCGTGAAGACGAAGATGTACTCCCGATCCTTCAGTTCATACATGCCGTTATCCTCCTTCGCGAAATACTAATCTTCTCTTACACAACGCGTTGCATTTCTTCTAGTATACCGAAATATTGCCAATTTGGTCAATCTCGGAAAGAATATTCAGGCTTTCGTCATTCTTTCTCCGTAATTCGCTATTTATCTCACTTTTGCTCCGCAACCGCCTCCTAGATTTGACAAATCCATCGTTTTAATTATAATTATTATTATCTAATAATTATTATATTATTGTTAACGGGTCCGGTTTTTCCCCGTTCACAATCCGTTAACGGGACTGGCATAATTTGTCCATACCCGGGCGAAACTAGTCACCGGGCGCTGTGATAACATTCTAGATAATGGGTAATAAGGGTAGACAACCATTCGAGGAGGAACTTACCATGGCTAATATTCATGAAGTCCTGAACAAGCAGATCGCGAACTGGAGCGTATTGTACGTGAAGCTCCATAACTACCATTGGTACGTGAAGGGGCAGCAATTCTTCACGCTTCACGCGAAGTTCCAAGAGCTCTACGAGGAAGCTGCGCTTCATGTCGACGAGATCGCCGAGCGCCTGCTCGCCCTGCAAGGCGAGCCTGTCGCCAAGATGGCGGACTACCTCTCGCTTGCCAGCGTAAAGGAAGCGGACGGCAACGAGAACGCGCAGCAGATGGTCGCTGCGACGATCGCCGATTTCTCCACGATCGTCAGCGAGCTCAAGTCCGGCATCTCCCTTGCGCAAGAAGCCGGCGATGAGACGACAGCCGACATGCTGCTCGCGATTCACACCGCGCTCGAGAAACACGTCTGGATGCTGCGCGCCTTCAACGGCTGATTTTGCACAAGTCCATTCAAGCATGAAGAGCCTGCTTCGGTTATCTGAAGCAGGCTCTTCATGCTATGCGCGGCAGTCGATCGCCATTGGCATGAAGCGTTCTATTGTGCGCTTGGGTTTTTTGTCCATTGAAGCGGGAATTGCTCCCTCTAAACCCGCTGGTTAGGCACAGTCCGAGCGAATATCTGGATAAGCTCCAGCTAAAATCACACAATACCCACAAATTGAATGATATGGGGGAATTAGCGGGAGCATTTCCGGTTAAATCACGCATTGGGGCACAAGTCCGAGAATTAGCGGGAGAAATTCCAGCTATTCGCCGGCAGCGAGACTCGGAGCATCGAGAAGAACCGCAGCGTATCGGAAAGCGTGCACCTGTGCCCGCAAATGCCGTTGCTCTTGCCCTTGCCCTTGCCCTTGCTCTTGCTCTTGCTCTTGCTCTTACC
>JAEZCJ010000074.1 GCA_023433615.1 Bacillota bacterium
GCTCGTCGAGCAGCACGTTCGGATTGATCGGCTTGCCGTCCTCGCGCACTTCGAAGTGCAGATGAACGCCGAGATCCTTCTCCAGCTCATTGCGGCCGGCCTTCGCGATGATCGTGCCTTGCTTCACCTGGTCGCCTTGCTCGACCGCGATCTCGCTCAGGCTCTGGTAGATCGTCACCAGACCGTTCGGATGCGTGATCTCCACGTTGTAGCCGTTCGTAGGGTGCTCCTCTGCGAGCGTCACCTCGCCGCTCATGGCAGCGATCACGTCGAATGCGCTGTTGTCGGCTTTGGTGAAGTCGATCCCCATGTGAGGCGTAAACGTCGTGCCCGATACGAGCATGGCCTTCTGGCGCTCTTCGGAGGATGCTTCCGCTTCATAGAACGGAAGCGCTACGACTAGCTCGTCCTTGTTCACGACCGGCCATTGCAGCGCCTCGTCGCCTGCGATCACCTCAAGCGTATCGTCGTTCTTGCTGTCCGCATCCGCGCTCTCACCGATCGCGCTGCCATCTACCGTAGACTCGGAGTTCTGCGTTGTCGCGGCCTTGTTGTCCGATCCTTGGTAGACCCACATTAACGTTACGATGATAGCCGCCGCGGCCATGAACGCTGCCGGCGAAACCCATTTCTTCGACAGCATCCTCTTCCATCCAGACGTCTTGACGGCACTTGCGCCCCGGCTCAATTTAGGGGCTTCTTCATTTTGCTGCTTGTTCTTGTCTTGTTCATTCATCTTTCATCACCTCAGTAGCCATTGTTGCCAGAAGCAACTCTTTTATACGTGAGGCGATTGCTAATTTTTAAGATTCGAATCTTTCAGCCCATTCCGGTAGGTTCGAAGCTTGTTCGATCGTTACGCCGGTATAATAATAGCGTAGAATCTGCTCTGCGGCGTTGCCGGCTGCAGCCAGCGCATTGGCGCCATACTGGCTCATGCCAACGCCGTGGCCGTAGCCGTATGAAGTCAGCGTGATGCTATCCCCTTCAATCTTCCAATCGAAATGCGAGGACTGCAGGCCAAGTCTCTCTCTCGCTTCTCTTCCACTCACGCTATGCTTGCCTACCAGCAGCTCTTTCACGCGCCTGCCATCGGTACGGCTGATCACTTTGATCTGCTTCGGCTTGGCGGGCGGAACGTCCAGCTTCTTGTAAAAATCCTTCAGCTTCATCGTCACTTCATGCTTATAACGAGGCGAGACTTTCGTGTCCCAAGGGCTCGGCACGCTCCGCAGATAAGGCAGTTCGACCGACCAATAGTCTTCCGAGTTCTCGGTGTAACCGTTGCTCGTAGAGAAGAATGAAGCTTGGATCGGCGCTCCTTCATAGGTGAGGATCAGCCCTTTCGTCTGGGCGACCGCCTCGCTGATTCGGTCCAGCTTAGCCTGCGCGACATCCTTGCCTGCCCACAACCCCCCCAGCTTCGCGATCGGGACGTATACTTGATCATCGGTCGAATCCGTCACATCCGCCTTGGTCCCGCCTTCGGTTTCGTTCTCCGCAAGCAGCTTGCGTACAATATAGGTTCTTGCCGCGATAGCCTGGGCCTTCAGCGCTTCCGGTTGAAAATCCGCCGGCATCTCCCCGGCCACGACTCCGCGCACATACCATTCAATCGGTACAGTCTCGACACGCGCGAGCTCCGTTAGTTGAATCCGCACCATGGCGCCTCCTCCTAGCATTTCCGCGTACCGCGCCCCGGTCTGCTCCTGTTCGGCGATTGCTGCCTTGTCCGTCTCATGCTGATCGGCAGCTCCCGCGGTTTGCGGCTCGAGCGTGCGACGTTCCGGCTGATTGCGTTGGGGTCGTTGCTCTTGTTCTACCTCTCGTCCATCAATAACCTGATTCTGCCTATACCCGGTACGCTGGTCTTGACGATCATCCGAGTGAAGCAGCGGGTAGAGGACAAGCATAGCGAGCAGCGTACCGGAGGCGAACAACGCCCACCATAGGACCGGTCTGACGGCCGTTGCCCGGCCTGACCGTCCGTTCGTTCTGAATCTCATGCTTTGCGTCTGACTCCTTCCCTCTGGATGTGCGGTACAGGCCGGAAATCTCTTAAATGGCCTGCCTCGGTACAGTCTATGAGGGAGAATGGTAGGGTAGAACCCCCTTCGCCGCTATCCCTTTCGATCAGGTTGGCTGCTTGTCTATCTCCCCCGCCGCCCTGTAGCCGCTATCCCGAAGAATCAGGATTGCTGCCGGTGGCGAGCGTGATAACGGGTGAGCATTTTACAGAAAATAGTTGATTTACGAACGAATGTTTGGTATGTTTATAACAGGAACAAACGTTCTATATGGAGGGGTTTGGTCGAGATGACACGCAGGCGGCTAAGCGAAGCTCATATCGAAGTAGAGTGCAGAATCAAGTTATTCCAGGCGAAATGGCCAGAAGGCTTCGCATGCCCGCGCTGCGGGTGTGGCAAGTACTATTTGACAACTCGCAGACAGCCTCTATTCGAGTGCGCCTCGTGCCGCCATATGACTTCACTTGCGGTCGGAACAGTCATGGAGGGCAGCCGGACACCTCTTCGCAAGTGGTTCGAAGCCATTCGCATGCTCGCCCGGACGGACAAGGGCACGAATGCCATGGAGCTCATGCGGACGATACAGGTAACCTACAAAACAGCTTGGCTAATGCTCCATAAGTTGCGTTACGCGATGGGGCAGCGGGAGGATCGGCGGCTTCTGAACGGACTCGTGCGAGTGAATGCGGCTCGATACGGCAGCCCGTACAATCCGTCTATCTACCGTCATCCGAAGGAGCATCCGCTCATGAGCGGCGCTTCCTTGAATCATAATCATGACATTACGCAGCTGAAAATAAAGCCTGTTCCACCAGAGCACTGCGATTACCGGTTTGCGGACCGTCAATGGCATCGGATCTTTGTCGAGCAGCACGTCGATGAAGCCAATTCCGCCGTCTACGGCAAAGTGCCTAAATATAGCGAGAACCGATTCCAGCCCTTGCTCCAGGCCTGCAGACAAATGTCACGCTGGCTTAATGACACCTTCCACGGCATAGGGGCCAAGCACTTGCGCGCCTACGCAGATGAATTTTGCTGCCGCTACAACTTGCAGCTATCCGCAACTGACATCGTTAGCCGTATTGTTGATATCGCCGCGCAGCATTCCCGTATCAGCTATAAGCAATTGATCAGCCGACCTAAAGACGGCTTCAACCCCATTCCGTTCATCCGACCGGTACGGCAAGAGCTTTTTCCGCGCTTTTCATACATGGACAGCCGTTCGTCCTACATCTCCTAAGGCATCGGTGGAGGGTTATAGGGTCGACCACTATCCTGGCACTATAAGGCACTATCTAGGCACTATCCTGATTGGAAGGGATAGTGGCCAAGGAAGCGCGAGGGGTATACTGCAAGCCACAAGCCCGGCACTGACACCGAAAATGCCTTCGAAATTTACGCAGATAACAAAAAGACCGGAGAGGCAGCAACCCCTACGGTCCTTACGTTACTTTTACTATGACTGCGGTCAATCAAGCGGGTTAGGCCCATGTTGGCTGAATCTTCAGCCGTGCGACTTCCTTCTCCCTTACATATGCAGCCGGCTCCGCGGCCGGATGCTTGATCCGTTCGCGCGTATCATCGAAACCAACCGCCGATGCTCTGCCCTCGACCGATTCCGTTACGACCGACTCGACCGACGTCGATGCAGGCTCTTCACGGCGAATATCGGCTCCGAGCGATGCGAGTTTCTGCGTAATGTTAACGTACCCGCGATCGATATGGTGCGTACCCGTGATCTCGCTGATGCCTTCTGCACGCAGCGCTGCACAGATCAATGCCGCGCCAGCCCGAAGGTCGGTTGCGCACACGTTCGCGCCGACAAGGCTCGTACCGCCCGATACGATCGCGCTGCGTCCATCCACCTTGATCGTCCCTTGCAGCTTCTGAAACTCCTCGACATGCATAAAGCGGTTCTCGAACACGGTCTCCGTAACGACGCTCGTACCTTCTGACACCATGAGCAGAGCCATCATCTGCGATTGCATGTCGGTCGGGAAGCCAGGATGCGGCAGCGTCTTCACGTCGACCGCACGCAACGGTTCGTTCGCGATGACGCGTATGCCGTTCTCATGCTCCTCGATCTCGACGCCCATCTCCTGCAGCTTCGAAATCACCGGTGCCAAGTGATCGGCTATCGCGCCTTCGATGTAGACATCGCCGCCCGTAATCGCCGCGGCAACCATGTACGTCCCCGCTTCCACACGGTCCGGTATGACCGTATGCTGCGTACCGCGAAGTCCCTCTACGCCTTCAATCCGAATCATGCCCGTTCCTGCTCCGCGGACCACGGCGCCCATCCCATTCAAATAGTTCGCCAGGTCGACGATCTCGGGTTCCTTAGCTGCATTCTCGATCGTCGTCGTACCATCCGCAAGCGTTGCGGCCATCATAATATTTTGAGTGGCACCGACACTTGCCACGTCCAGGTATATTTTCGCGCCTTTCAACCGGCCTTCTTTACGGGCTTCTATGTACCCTTGCCCCAGCGTAATCTCCGCACCCATCGCTTCAAAGCCCTTGAGGTGCTGATCGATTGGTCGCGTACCGATTGCGCACCCGCCCGGAAGCGAGATTCGTGCGCAGCCATAACGCGCTAAGAGGGGTCCCATCACGAGGAAAGAAGCGCGCATCTTGCGGACGAGGTCGTACGGCGCTTCATGCGCGCGTAATGCCGTCGCATCGATCCTAACGGTGTCTGTATTGAACGTAACGTCAGCTCCCAATGAAGCCAGCACTTGATGAATCGTGATGACGTCGTCAAGAAGAGGAACGTCCTGAATGACGCTTACGCTTTCATGTGCGAGCAATGACGCCGCAAGAATCGGAAGCACGGAATTTTTCGCGCCATTGACGCGTACCGTACCCGACAATCGCTGACCACCGCGGACGATTATTTTACTCATCTTGTTCCCCCCGCGCGCTGTAATTTCCGATCCGCTGCGCCATAACATCCATGGATGATATGGACTGCCTTCAACATCTTAACATTTCCTTACACAAATCGACAAGCGTTATTTTTCTGTAGTAACATTCGCTATAATTCGCGAAATTCAGTCCGTCATGTACTACCCATTGTTAACTATTTAGGCCTTGCTTATTCGACAAAAGCGCTAAGCATTTGCGACCATTTCCAATAATCCAGAATGAACGATGCAAATCCGTGGCCGATGAGAATCGCAAGCATGATCTGCAGCATCCGCCCGCGTGAGCTTTTGGGTCTCTTGAGCAGCGAATCGAGCTTCAATTCCTGCAGCACGACCCACGCGAGATAGATGCTGAGCAGCGTAACGACGATTGCCAGCAATCCGCTTACACCGATCTCAGCTCCAAGCGTTGTATTCATGGCCTACTCAACCTCTTTTCTGGGACGCAATGGCTCTGAAGATCATTGCGCTGAATTCCGCACGGCTCGCCGTTTCGTCCGGACGAACCGTGTTGCCCGGATAACCGCCGATCAACCCGTCTTTCTTCATGCGTGCGAGCATCGGTGCTGCCCAATGCTCCTGCTCTAGGTCAGCGAATGCCTTCGAGCCATCCCGGAGAGGCGTTAACCCGAGCGCTCGCGCAAGCATGACCGCGATCTCGGCCCGCGTAATCAGCCTGCCCGGTCCGAACGTCCCGTCCGGGAGTCCCGTGACGATTCCGCTCGCTGCCGCTTTCATGATCGGATCATAGGCCCAGTGCTTCTGCGCGACGTCCGGGAAGGTACGATTGTAGACCGTGCTCCTCACGTCGAATGCGCGCATGGTCATCGCCGCTGCTTCGGCGCGCGTAATGCCCCGGTCCGGCTCGAATCGGTAATCGCCGGTCCCGCCCGCGATACCTCTCGCTTCAAGCGCCGCGATTACAGACTCCGCCCAATGGCCGTTGATATCCCTGTAACCGGCAACCAATCGTTCCATATCTGCGCGCATGCCGTAATATTGGTAGTCAAAAGGCTTATCCGCGGTCGCCTTGACGTAATACGTGCCTGCAGCGAACGCTCGGCTGTCGACGAGCGAAGTTTCTCCCTTCTTATTCTGCAAGGTGAAGAGGATCTTCTGCGTCTTATCCATGATGTCCAGCCGCATTGCCCTGTCGGATGGGATATCCGTCAGCCGCAGGCTAACGAGATGGCTTTCCTGGATACGCAGTTGGAACCAGTCCTGATCGCTTTCCTTGCCGACTACCCCGATATATTCCGCGCCGTTCATGAGCGGCGTTGCCGTGTAGGCGCGGTCGTTAGGTTCATTCGGATCCTCGTATCGCGTCTGGACCTCGATGGACAAGGTATACTGGCCTACGACAGGCTCGGCATCGGAAGAAGCTGCATTATGCACCCTTATATAATAAGTGCCCGGCGTTACGGCAATGATAGAGGACTGTTCGGTCTCGCCGTCGCCAACTTCATCGTAGAAAGTCTCGGCTTGCCCTGCACGTTGTACCATGAACGCCGGATCAATGCGAACGGTGTCCGTCTCCAATGACAATTTGAGCGCGCCGCGCTGCGTAAAATGAATCGCATACCAGTCGCGGTCACTCGTCTGATGGAAGTTGCCCGTTACCTTCTGCGAGCGAGGCGCAAGGGTGAACGCCTGAGCCAAGCTGTCATTGGACTCATAGCTATCCCTTGCCATTCGGAATTCAGCTGTCAGCAAGTAAGGCACAACGGTAGATTTCTCGGCGTCGGCAAGCTGAATCGCAATTTGATTCTCGCCCTTGATAACCGGCCACTCGATCGTCTTATTCCCGATCTTCAGGTCGGCAGTGCCTTGGGCACGGTCCCCTTCGAAATGGCTGACTCTGACAGGCGGCATCGGAACGCCCGCCGGCATCAGGCCTTGGAAGTGAATGGTCAATACGCCGTCTGCCGGTGCCGACACGCGATACCAATCCCTGTCCCCGCCACCATCCAGTTGGGCCGGGACTTGGTTGCCGAGCGGCAGCCTTCGCGCTCCCTCTCTTGTATCATTCGGCTCGAAGGCGTCCGCCTTAATATTGGCGGTCAACGCCGCATCGATCTGCAGCAGGCCGTTGCCCGTTGCCTGATCTCGCCCGACCGGGGCGACATCCTTTGCCGTCTGACGCAGGCGCTCGCGCACCTCGAATGCTTCGAGCTTCGGGTATTGCGCCCAGACCATCGCTGCGGCAGCCGCCACCTGCGGAGCTGCCATCGATGTGCCTTCCTCGTATTTATATCCGCCGCCGATCGCCGTCGTGTACACATGCCAGGCTGCAGCGATGTCGATCTCCGCTCCCGGATTCGATCTCGGTTCCGGCGTCCCGTCCTTTTTGACTCCGCTAACAGCGAGCACGGTCGGGTATGCGGCAGGGTACTTGACTCTTGCTTTGCTGCCTAGCAGTACCCCGTCGTTGCCGCTGGCCGCTACTAGCAGCACGCCTTTATTTTCCGCATATTGCACGATGTCACGCATATACGGCGAATATCGATAGAGGCCGACCGACAGCACGACGATCTTGGCACCGCGGCTTACGGCAGCGAGAATCGCTTCGCCCAGCCTGTTCTCATCACCGTAGCCATTCTCGTCCAGTGCCTTGATCGGCATAATTTTCGCTTTCCATAGCACCCCGGTCGTACCGACACCGTTATTGCCTATCGAAGCCAACACGCCGGCAACGCTGGTACCGTGACCGTTATCGTCTTCCGGGCTTTGGCCTGGCTGTACGAGATTTACGCCTTCCACCAGGTTGGTCTTGAGATCCGGATGATCCAGATCAATGCCCGTATCGACTAATGCAATCGTGAGCGATGTCTGTTCCTTTACGTGCTTCCAAGCCTGATCTGCGCGAATCTGCTGCAAATAAGCTTGTTTCGAGCGCTCAGGATCGTTAGGCGAAGGCGTATCGGCCGCCAAGAGTCCGACCTTGCCGTTAGGGTGCACATAGGCGATATCCGGCCGTGAACGGAGTGCAGCCAGCCATTGGCCCTTATCGATACCGGGACGGGGACGTACAAGCTCAACACCTGTCTCGGATTGACTGGACAACACGATCGTATCCGGCAATTCGGACGATGCCTGGGAATTCGCGCTCCTTTTGACCATCCACAGATCTGCCGATCGCACTGATTCGCCAGCACCATTCGCTGTCGCGAACTCGCTGTCGGCGAATATCGCTGCATAATCCGCCCGCGAGCCGGCAGCCGGACCAGCTGCAGCGAGCAGCATGAAGCTGGCGATCAAGATCCAGATGCCGCCTTTGAACGCTGCGTCTGCAAGCAGTTGGCTCAATCGCTTGGAGGTGCCGCGCATATTCGATTCCGTCACCGGCTGCTGCCGCTCGCTTCTATGATCGTTACATGGTTTTATCATCGTATTCAGCCTTTAACCTTATGATTGAGCTATGAAACGTTTCTAGGATTCGACATCTTATTACCTGTAGCGTACCACAAATGCGCTTCACATGTCCTCATTCAAGAACTAGAAAAAACAGCCGCCTCTGCTTCCCGATAACGAGAAGTGCAGAAACGGCTGCCGTAATCATCATTCGATCTAAACCTTAACCCGATATGCCGATGAACAAGTCAGCCGACAACGTGACAGCCCGCTCGATCCATCCCATGACCCAGCTAGGCGCAACGCCGAGCGCGAAGGTGAGAACGGTGCAGATCCACAGTGTCAGTCCCGCCGTGATCGGCATGCGAAGCGAAGCATCCGTCTCGCTGACGCGCATGAACATCTGCCGGATGATCGCGAAGTAGAAGTAATACGAGATCACGCTCGTAGCGATCATGATGGCCGCCA
>JAEZCJ010000179.1 GCA_023433615.1 Bacillota bacterium
GCGCTTTTGACGCATTGTAAACCTGAAGCTTCCAACGTATAATATAGGACAAGTGTCAAAAAAAGGCGAGGGACGTTGGAAGATGAAGAAAAATGCGTGGATTCTGACGCTGTTCATCGTGATCGGCTTGTTAGCCGGCGCACTGGCAGCGAGATGGCTCAAAGGGGTAAGCGGCACGGCGTTCCTAACGGATACGGCGCAGCTCATCTGGTCTCCTGCGGCCGATCTGCTCGTCTTCAGCTTCGATTTCACGCTTCGCGTCGACATCAGCCTGCTAAGCATTGCGGGCGTTATACTTGCCATCTGGCTCTATCGCAAATTGTAGCCGATACGCTGGGAATAGGAGTGAAGGCCGAATGAAGCCGACGCGTCTCATACTTGCTTCTTCATCGCCGAGACGGCAGGAACTGATCCGATTGCTGGGCCTTGCGGTACCGATCGAGATTCAGTCGTCCGACGCGGACGAGACGGTGCCATCGGATTGGACGCCTGACAGAATCGTCGAGCAGCTCGCGCTTCGCAAGGCGCATGCCGTTCGGAGCCTTCAGTTGGACGGATCGGCCGCCGCAGTCGTATTGGGCGCCGATACGATCGTTGTACAGGACGGACAAGTACTTGGCAAACCGCAGGATGCAGCCGACGCCATAGGCATGCTCGAGCGCCTGCAGGGACGAAGCCATGACGTGTACTCCGGAATAGCATTAGTCGATACGAACGGCCGCGAATTGGCCAAGCACGCCGTAACCCGTGTCTATATGAGATCGCTCGATCCCGCGCGGATCGAGCGTTACGTCGCTTCTGGGGAACCGCTGGATAAGGCGGGTGCTTACGGGATTCAAGGGGCTGCTGCCGCATTCGTCGAGCGCATCGACGGCTGCTATTTCAACGTAGTCGGGCTGCCGGTATCGCTGGCTGCCGACATGCTTCAACAATTCGGGATGGACACTGTGTGACGCTCGCATAATCGCTGTCCTCCGCTTTAGAAAGGCAGGCTCGATTATGGACGCGCAATCTTATGTACTGCGCGACGTCCCGCTCGAAGACCGACCAAGAGAACGCATGATGACGTACGGGGCCGACGCGCTAAGTCACGCAGAACTGCTGGCCATCCTGCTGCGCACGGGGACGCGGAACGAATCCGCGACGCTGCTCGCTTCACGGCTGCTTAAGGAGAGCGGCAGCCTGCGCAACCTGGTAGACATGAGCATCGAGGAGCTGACCGCGATTCGCGGCATCGGTCCGGCCAAGGCGATTCAGCTGCGGGCCGGCATCGAGCTTGGCCGACGCCTTGCGGGCAGCAGGACCGTGGATGTTGCCACGATTCGCAAGCCGCAGGATGCTGCGGAACTTTTCATGGAAGAGCTTCGTTATTTGAAGAGGGAGCATTTTGTATGCCTGTTCTTGAACACGAAGAACCATGTCATCGGAAGAGAGACATTGTCCGTCGGCACGCTGAACGCTTCATTGGTACATCCTCGGGAAGTGTTTCGGGCCGCCATCAAAAAAGGCAGCGCTTCGATCGTCTGCTTGCACAATCATCCGAGCGGCGATCCAACGCCGAGTCCCGAGGATATCGGCTTGACGAAGCGGTTATGCGAGGCAGGCAGCTTGGTCGGCATCGAAATTCTCGATCACATCGTCATCGGGGATGGCAGGTTCGTCAGCCTCAAAGAGCAAGGCCTCATGTAGGGCCGGTCGTGATCGCGAAGCAGATCTTCGAAGCGTATTCGGCGTCGAATCTTGAACGCTGGCGCAATTTCTGGTACTCACGTAGTTATAACTACAAGCATAAGCTTCCGATGTGCGTTTCCTACGGAAACGCTGGAGTTCCTCAATTGCTACCATCGTCCAATCTTCTCGGCGCTGACGACCGACCATTTGAAAAATGAGACCGTTTAGAAGATAAGTTTTCTTTTACGAAAGAAGGGAGTACAATTATGTTTGGTGGTTTTACGAAGGATCTGGGTATCGATCTGGGCACGGCGAATACCCTTGTCTACGTGAGAGGCAAAGGAATCGTCGTCAGGGAGCCTTCCGTGGTGGCCCTGCGTACAGATACGAAGACAATCGAAGCGGTAGGCGAGCAGGCGAAGAAAATGATCGGCAGAACGCCGGGCAACATACGTGCCGTACGTCCGATGCGTGATGGCGTTATTGCTGACTTCGAGACGACGGCGACAATGATCAAGTATTTCATCCGCCAAGCGCAGAAGCAGCGTTCCTTGTTCCCGCGGCACCCGAACGTGATGGTATGCGTGCCTTCGGGCATCACCGCGGTCGAGAAGCGTGCGGTCGAGGATGCCACGAAACAGGCCGGCGCGCGCGAAGCTTATACGATCGAAGAGCCGTTCGCGGCCGCGATCGGCGCCGATCTGCCCGTATGGGAGCCGACAGGCAGCATGGTCGTCGATATCGGCGGGGGCACGACGGAGGTTGCGGTCATCTCATTGGGCGGCATCGTGACGAGCCGTTCGATTCGGGTGGCCGGCGACGAGATCGACGAAGCGATTATTCAGTATATCAAGCGGATGTACAACCTGATGATCGGCGAACGGACGTCCGAGCAACTGAAGATGGACATCGGCTCGGCGCTTCCGCTCGACAAATCGGAGAAGACCGAGATTCGCGGACGCGACCTGGTCACAGGCCTGCCGAAGACGATTCCGATTACGTCGGACGAAATTACGGAAGCGCTGACGGATACCGTGAACGCGATCGTGGACGCGGTGAAGGTGACGCTGGAGAAATGTCCGCCCGAGCTGTCGGCCGACATCATGGATCGGGGCATCGTGCTGACCGGCGGCGGGGGATTGCTCCGCAACTTGGACAAGCTGCTCTCCAGAGAGACCGGCATGCCTGTCATCGTGGCGGAGAATCCGCTCGATTGCGTAGCGATCGGTACCGGCCGGGCGCTCGAGAACATCCACTTGTTCAAGACAAGAGGCGGCGCTTCGTCGCGCAAACGATAGATAGCTTAGGCGGGTGAACGAACTGTTCAGATTATTTCGTAACAAGCGACTGTTCGCGCTCATGATCGCGCTGATCCTCTTCATCGCCGTCATGGGCTTCTCGCTCGGACAGCGCGATCGGCTATCCTGGCCGGAAAATTTCATCGGCGATTCGGTTACGTTCGTGCAGCAATGGTTCTACAAGCCCGCTGGTTATATGGCGGGCTTGTTTGAGGATATCCGTAACATGCGTGAAATCTATCAAGAGAATGAGGTGCTCCGCACGACGGTTGCCAGATACGCGCGCGATCGCGTGACGTATAACCGCATCCAACTGGAGAACGAGAGGCTCAAGGCGGACTTGGAATTTACGGAACGGCAGAAACGAATATTCGACTATAAATACGTGATCGCGCACGTCGTCGCGACAAGTCAGGACCCGCTTAATCCAACCATTAAAATTAACGTAGGCTCGACCGATGGCATCAAGCCGGATATGGCCGTGGTCACGACCGAAGGTCTGGTCGGGCTCGTCAGCAACGTGTTCCCGCTCTACTCGACGGTCATGCCGAT
>JAEZCJ010000031.1 GCA_023433615.1 Bacillota bacterium
CGTTGACTTTTGGCGGGCGGTATGGTTTAATTGAAAAAGCGTTTTTTCAAGCGTAGTCAACGGTACTTGCCGTCAGAAGCGATTGAACGTCGAACATATAGATGATGAGTAGGAGGTGCACAATCAATGAGACCAACATTCAGACCGAATGTAAGCAAGCGTAAGAAGAACCACGGCTTCCGCAAGCGGATGAGCACGAAGAACGGTCGCAAGGTGCTTAGCGCCCGCCGCCAAAAGGGCAGAAAAGTATTGAGTGCATAAGCTGAAGACCACTTGCACGTGGTCTTTTTTTTTCGTTATTTTTCGATTAACCTGTCTATACTGCTAGTGGGCCAATCATGATAATTAATGGAAAGTCCGGTGATGGATCGTCATGCAGAGGAAGCTTCGATTGAAGAGCCGCAGCGATTTTAACCGTATCTATCGAGGCGGCAAATCGTTCGCGAACGGCCAGTTCGTCGTCTATTGGTCGAAGCGGTCCCTGACGGAGCAGTTCCGCATGGGCGTGTCGGTCAGCAAGAAGCTGGGCAATGCGGTCGTGCGGAACCGGATGCGGCGCGTCGTCAAGGAGATCGTAAGGCTTAATGCCGATCTGATATCGGACAAGACCGATTTTATCCTGATCGTGCGCAAGCCTGCCGTGACCATGAAGACCAAGGAGCTCGAGCGTAGCATGCTCCATGTGCTGCGCAAGGCAGGCTTGCTCAAAACCCGTTCGTAACCGCTCCGAGCCCTCTCCCGAGCTGTTTCCTTTGCGCGCCGCGATATGGTATAGTTTAGGATGAAATGTTTGTCTCTCTAGAGAGGAGTATTGATCGTATTGAAGTTGTTTCGTAATCGCAAATGGTTCGTCGTTCTACTGATCGGAGCACTGCTTGTCCTGGCTGGATGCGCGCCTACAGATCATACGACGTCAACCGAGGACCTCTTGGAGGGCAACTTCTGGGAGAAGAACGTCGTGTATTGGTTCTCGCTTATGCTGGACACGTTCGCCGAATGGTTCAATGGGGAGTATGGATTATCCATTCTCGTCTTGACTATTATAGTAAGAACGTTAATTCTCCCGCTGACCTTGAAGCAGTATCGCAGCTCCAAGGCGATGCAAGCGCTGCAGCCGGAGATGAAGAAGATTAAGGAGAAGTACAAGGACAATCCGCAGAAGCAGCAGGAGGAGACGATGAAGCTGTTCCAGCAGCATCAGGTCAACCCGCTGTCGGGATGTCTGCCGCTCCTGGTTCAAATGCCGATCTTCATCGCGCTCTACAACGCGATTTACGGCAATCCGGAAATTCGAACGCACACCTTCCTATGGCTGGAGCTCGGCGAGAAGGATCCGTATTATATCCTGCCGATCATCGCCGCGATTACGACGTTCATTCAATCGAAGATGATGCCGCAGCAGCCGAACAATCCGATGCAGGCGATTCTGCTGATCTTCCCTGTATTGATCTTCGTCATGGCGATGTCGTTCCCGGCCGCGCTGCCGCTCTACTGGATCTACAGCAATATCTATACGATTGTGCAGAACTATTTCCTGTACGTACGTTCATCCGACAAGGGTAAGGCTAAGGGGGCCCCTGCGAAATGAAGAAAATCGTAGCATCAGGAAAGACGATCGAAGAAGCGGTACGAAATGGATTGGCAATGCTTGAAGCGAAGGAAGAGCAAGTGACTGTGCAAGTACTCGAACAGCCCTCGAAGGGGCTGTTCGGCTTGATAGGCACGCGGGATGCGAAGGTTGAGCTGTCGCTCATCTCCGTGCCCGTAGCGCCGATCCAAGAAGAGGCTGTCGCCGCGATCATGACGGAAGCTGCCGCTGAGACGACTCAGTCCGGCGCGACGGATAAGAGCGGCAATGCCGAGGAAGCACTCGCAGAGACGGAACACTTCCTTCGCGACGTTGCGAAGGCGATGGGATTGTCGGTTGACGTAGACCGGCAGACGACGAAGGACGGCTTGCAGCTTGCAATGTCCGGACCCGGCGATATCGGCATGCTGATCGGAAGACGCGGCCAGACGCTGGATGCCTTGCAATACTTAGCGAATATTATTGCCAACCGCCATTCTGACAGCCATCTTCGAATTGTCCTTGATGCTGAGGATTTTCGCGAACGCAGACGCAAGACGCTCGAGGAGTTATCGAACCGTCTTGCGGGACGGGTCGCGCGAACGAGGGAAGAGGTCGTGCTGGAGCCGATGTCTCCGCATGAACGCAAGATCATCCACTCGCAGCTGCAGAACCATCCCAAGGTGAAGACGCATAGCAAGGGCGATGAGCCGAATCGGCGCATCGTCATCAGCCCGAAGTGAACATCGCAAGGAAACCGCGGCAATGGCTCTCGTGAGGCATTGCCTTTTTGTATAGAGGAGTGAATAATCAAGATGATGCATGACGATACGATCGCCGCGGTTGCGACGGCCGTAGGCGAGAGCGGGATTGCCGTAATTCGGGTCAGCGGTCCGAATGCCGTGCCATTGACTGCGCCGTTCATTCGGTCGCGGTCTGACCTGCGTGACGTACCGACGCATACCGTACATTATGGGCATGTTGTCGATCCCATTACAGGGGAGAAGATCGAGGAGACACTGGTAACGGTGATGCGCGGTCCGCGTTCCTTCACGGCAGAGGATGTCGTGGAAGTCAGCGTGCACGGCGGTATCGTATCCGTGAAGCGGGTACTCGACTTGTTGATTCGCAAGGGGGATATCCGCCTGGCCGAACCAGGCGAATTCACGAAGCGCGCGTTCTTGAACGGACGCATCGATTTGTCGCAGGCCGAGGCCGTGATGGACTTGATCCGTGCCAAGTCGGATCGCGCGATGTCGGTCGCGCTGAAGCAGGTAGAAGGTTCTTTATCGAAGACAATAGCTGCGCTTCGTCATAAGCTGATCGAATTGCTCGCGCATATCGAGGTCAACATCGATTATCCGGAGCATGACGTAGCGGAGATGACGAACGCTTATATACGTGACCGAAGCGGAGAAGTGCTCGGAGAGATCGGGCAGCTGTTAAAAACGGCGAACGAAGGCAAAATATTACGAGAAGGCATCATGACGGCGATCGTCGGCAGGCCCAACGTCGGCAAATCTTCGCTGCTTAATGCGCTGGCTCAGACTAATAAGGCAATCGTGACCGATATACCTGGGACGACGCGCGACGTCATCGAAGAGTATGTCACGGTAGGCGGGATTCCGCTGCGGCTGCTGGATACGGCAGGCATACGCGAGACCGCGGATCTCGTCGAGAAGATCGGTGTCGAACGCTCTCGTTCGGCGCTGTCGGAATCAGACCTCATCCTGTTGGTATTGAACAGAGCCGAGCCGCTGCATGAGGATGAGCGGGAGCTCATCGAACAGTTATCCGGGCGGCAAGTGATCGTGATCTTGAATAAGACGGACCTGCCGCAGGGACTGGACGAGGAAGAGCTTGAGGCGATGCTGCCGGGCCATGGCATCGTAAGGATGTCCGTCCTGGAGGAGCGGGGCCTCGACGATCTGGAGGAAGCGATCGCTGCCCGTTTCTTCGAGGGGAAGCTCGAGTCGGCAGATATGACCTATGTGTCGAATGCCCGGCATATTGCATTGCTGAAGCAGGCATCGCAATCGCTGACCGATGCCATTGATGCGACAGCTGCTGGGATTCCGATTGATATTGTGCAAATTGATGTGCGTTCGGCATGGGAGTTGCTTGGCGAAATCGTAGGCGACACGGCGGGTGACTCGCTTATCGATCAGATTTTCTCTCAGTTCTGTTTAGGTAAATAATGTGCATGATTTTCGTGGGAATGCGATAACGTCAAAAAGGAGGGACAGAGGATGGGGTATCAAGCAGGGCAATATGATGTGATCGTTGTCGGTGCAGGTCACGCCGGCTGTGAGTCGGCTTTGGCTGCTGCACGAATGGGGTGCGAGACGCTGCTGCTCACGATCAATCTCGATATGGTGGCATTCATGCCGTGCAATCCGTCGATCGGCGGCCCAGCGAAAGGGCATGTCGTGCGGGAGGTAGACGCATTGGGCGGCGAGATGGGCCGGAATATCGATAAGACCTTTATCCAAATGCGAATGCTCAATACGGGGAAGGGGCCGGCGGTTCATGCGCTGCGTGCCCAGGCTGACAAATTCTCGTACCAGCATACGATGAAGAAGACGATCGAGGATACGCCGGGACTTACGCTGCGGCAAGGCATGGTCGATGACCTCTTAATTGAAGAGGGACATTGCGTCGGAGTACGCACGAAGACCGGCGCGGAGTATCGCGCACGCTCGATCGTCGTAACGACGGGGACGTATCTGAGAGGGAAGGTTATCATGGGCGAGCTGATGTATGAGAGCGGACCGAATAATCAGCAGCCTTCGATTAAGTTGTCCGAGTCGCTCCGTTCGCTCGGATTCGAGCTGGTGCGCTTCAAGACCGGTACGCCGCCGCGCGTGCATAAGGACACGATCGATTTTGACAAGACAGAGATTCAGCCGGGGGATGACAATCCGAAGTTCTTCTCGTACGAGACGGAGTATTCGAACAATGAGCAATTGCCATGCTGGCTTACGTACACGTCGGAAGACACGCATCAGATCATTAACGACAATCTGCATCGCGCACCGATGTTCTCCGGCCAACTCGAAGGGGTCGGGACGAAGTACTGTCCGTCGATCGAGGATAAGATCGTCCGTTTCGCGGATAAGCCGAAGCATCAGATCTTCCTAGAGCCGGAAGGTAAAAATACGAATGAATATTACGTGCAGGGCTTGTCTACGAGCATGCCGGAAGAGGTGCAGCTCGCCATGCTTCGCTCGATTCCGGGTTTGGAGCGGGTCGAGATGATGCGCACGGGCTACGCCATTGAATACGATGTCGTCGTTCCGACGCAACTGCTGCCTACTCTTGAGACGAAGCTCGTGCCGGGATTGTTCACGGCTGGGCAGATCAACGGCACATCCGGCTATGAAGAAGCGGCCGCACAAGGCATTGTTGCAGGCATTAATGCCGCACGGAAGGCGCTGGGCAAGGAGCCGGTTATCATCGCGCGCTCGCAGGGGTATATTGGCGTACTCGTCGACGATCTCGTGACGAAGGGGACGATCGAGCCTTATCGTCTGCTTACTTCGCGCGCGGAATACCGTTTGCTGCTGCGGCATGATAATGCTGACCTGCGATTGACGCCGCTCGGCTATGAGATCGGATTAATCCCGCAGGCAAGATATGAGCGGTTCTTGCACAAGAAGGCGCTTGTCCAACAAGAGGTGGAACGGCTTCGCACGATCAAGTTCAAGCCGGAGGAAGCGAACCCGATATTGGCTGAGGTGCAATCGGCGCCCGTGAGCCAAGTGATCGATGCGTTGTCGCTGCTTCGCCGCCCGGAGGTCGGATACGCGCAGCTCGAGAAGGCAATGGATACTTCGGCTGAATTGACGGAAGAGATGAAGGAACAGGTCGAGATTCAGATCAAGTATGCCGGATATATCGAGAAGCAGCTGCAGCAGGTGGAGCGGCTTAGCAAAATGGAGAAGAAGCGGATACCGGAAGATATCGATTACTTCGATGTGCAGGGTTTAGCGAATGAAGCGAAGCACAACATGAGCAAGATCCGCCCGCTGTCGATCGGGCAGGCTTCGCGGATCTCCGGCGTGACACCTGCCGATCTATCCATTCTATTGGTATACTTGGAACATTATAATCGCGTCACGGCAGCACGGGGGTCGTAAAGTGGAACAGCTTACTTGGTTTACGGATCGGCTCTCGGAGAATGGCATCACGCTCTCCGAGAGTCAACTGGGGCAGTTCGAGACGTATTACCGGCTTTTGGTCGAGTGGAACGAGAAGATGAACTTAACGGGGATTACCGAGCGCGTAGCTGTGTACGAGAAACATTTCTTCGACTCGGTTTCCCTCTCTTTTTGCCTACCTATTGGACAAGCGAAGTCGCTTGCCGATATCGGTTCGGGCGCAGGCTTTCCGAGCATTCCACTTAAGATCTGCTTTCCTCACCTGCGTATATTAATCGTAGACTCGCTCAATAAGCGGATCCAGTTTCTTATTCATCTCACGGAGTCACTCGGCATGCAGGATGTCGCTTGCGTTCATGGACGAGCGGAAGATGTGGCTAGAATAGCCGCATATCGAGATCAATATGATGTCGTTACTGCGCGGGCCGTTGCGAAGCTTAATGTATTGAACGAGTTCTGCCTCCCGTTCGTGAAGCCCAACGGCGTATTCGCCGCAATGAAAGGCACTGATCCTTCCGTGGAGATCGTCGATGCTAACCGTAGTCTACGTGAATTGAAAGGGAAGGTTGAGCAAGTGCACGAGATGAAGCTTCCATTGGAACAATCGGAACGACACATCGTCCTTGTAAGGAAGACAGGCGGGACCCCGCCGAAATATCCCCGGAAGGCAGGATTGCCGTTAAAGCAGCCGTTATTGTAATTTCCCTCGAATAATGTTCCACGTGAAACATTTTCATTAAAATTGTTCGATCGGAAGCGGAAGTCAAGCAGGAGATTAACGCGAGATAGGCGAATAAGGATAGGTATTGCCCGAACCAGCGTGTGGTTCGAGCGGGTTGAATGATATTCGCGAGTATCGCGAATCGGAACAACCTGGGTGACACCAACTGCCGGATGAGGTTATGGCGAGCAAGCTTGGCGCCGTTTGTCGCTGTATGCAGCGATTGCATGTGGCATATTGCATTACCTCTTGTTAGACTAGATAACGGCACAATAAATTGGGTGGGTATAGACGGTATGAAAGAACAATTTTCTCGGCTGTTCGGGCTCAGCGAGCGTCCGAATCAAGACGAAGTGAAACAAGTTCCCGTAACGGAGATCGACACAAGCCCTTATCAACCACGTACCATCTTCGACGATGACCGCATTGATGAGCTGTGCCAGACGATCAAGACACATGGCGTTATTCAACCGATTATCGTTCGCGTGCGCAACGGACGTTATGAGATTATTGCAGGCGAGAGACGCTGGCGTGCAGTCAAGAAGCTGGGCCTGGAGACGATCCCTGCCATTGTCAAAGAATTTAACGATTCGCAAGCTGCATCCATTGCGTTAATCGAGAATTTGCAGCGCGAAGGATTGACAGCAATTGAAGAAGCGATCGCTTATCAAAAGTTGCTTGACTTGCATCAGCTTACGCAAGAGAGTTTGGCGCAGCGCCTTGGCAAGAGCCAATCAACCATTGCGAATAAGCTGCGGCTGCTAAATCTCTGTGAGCCAGTCAAGCTTGCGCTGATGGAACGCAAAATTACGGAACGCCACGCGAGGGCATTGCTGTCGCTGGATACCGAAGAGCTACAGGTAAAAGTTCTGGAAGATGTCATTGAAAAAGAATTGAATGTGAAGCAGACGGAAGCGCGTGCGGCATTCTATAAGGAATCGTCAAAGGTGAAGAAGTCCAAACGCATTTCGTTCACGAAGGATGTTCGACTGGCACTGAATACGATTCGACAGTCAATCGATATGGTCTCGGGGTCTGGCCTTAAGATCAAGAAGGAAGAGAAGGATTACGAGGAGCATTATGAGATTGTAATTCGCATCCCTAAGCGGTAATGCTAAGGACAACGTTCTGCGAAGCGGCAGTTATGCCGCTTTTTCTGTCTATTTATAGGCAGCCGGAAGGGACACTTGGCCGCGACAACAGATAAGAGCACGTAACGATACGCGAATGGCCTACATGGAGCTGGTCCGATGTTCCGTTGTGGGTGCGTCTCATGTAACCCCACCGGGCGTCCAGCCGGACGTCGGACAAACTCCAAGCATGATATGAGGTGAACCGGATTGTCTAAGATAATTGCAATAACGAATCAGAAGGGCGGGGTCGGTAAGACGACGACGTCCGTAAATTTAGGTGCATCGCTGGCTTCTCTTGGCCGGAAGGTGCTGCTGGTGGATATCGACCCACAGGGCAATACGACCAGCGGCATCGGGATCAATAAGGCGGATGTCAGCAATTGCATCTATGATGTGTTGATTAACGAAGTCCACCCCCGCGAAGCGATGGTGGAGACCAATATACCGGGATTAACGCTCATTCCAGCGACTATTCAATTGGCTGGCGCAGAGATTGAACTCGTACCGACCATATCCCGCGAAGTGCGCTTGAAACGCTCGCTCTCGCAGGTTAAGCATATGTTTGACTACATTCTCATTGATTGTCCACCATCGCTTGGCATTCTAACGATCAACTCGCTCACGGCAGCCGATTCGGTCATCATTCCGATCCAGTGCGAATATTACGCGTTGGAAGGATTGAGCCAATTGCTCAACACGGTGCGCCTCGTCCAGAAGCATCTAAACACATCCCTTCAGATCGAAGGCGTGCTCTTGACGATGTTTGACGCGCGCACGAATCTCGGTATCCAGGTCATCGAAGAAGTGAAGAAGTATTTTCAACAGAAGGTGTACCAGACGATCATTCCCCGCAATGTGCGGCTGAGCGAAGCGCCATCGCACGGACAATCCATTATTACTTATGATCCGCGATCCAAGGGTGCGGAGGTTTATCTTGAATTGGCGAAGGAAGTGATTACGTATGAGCAAGCGGCTAGGTAGAGGGCTGGATGCATTGATTCCTTCCTTATCCGTGAACGAAGACGAT
>JAEZCJ010000042.1 GCA_023433615.1 Bacillota bacterium
GCCCGCATCTCGAATGAGGTGCGGGCTGCGCCGTCTTCCATCGTTACCTTGCGACTATCGCAGCGCCTTCGCCGCGATATCGCTGCGATAGTGCATGCCTTCGAATCGGATGCGGCTGCATGCCTCGTATGCGCATTCTCGGGCCTCGGCGATATCCCGGCCTCTGCCGACGACACCGAGCACCCGTCCGCCGTTCGTTACGAACTCGCCGCCGGCATTCGTGGACGTTCCTGCATGGAACACAAGTGCTCCTGCTTGCTCGGCTGCCTCTAGCCCGGTAATCGCACGGCCCTTCGGATAGGAAGCCGGATAGCCTTCCGAAGCGAGAATGACGCAGACCGCCGCTTCCTCGCTCCATTCGATGTCGATCTGATCGAGCCGGCCGTTCATCGCCGCGAGAATGATATCGACGAGATCGGTCTTGAGGCGCGGCAGCACGACCTGCGTCTCGGGATCGCCCATGCGCGCGTTGAACTCGATCGTCTTCGGCCCGTTCTCCGTGATCATGAGACCCGCGAACAGCACGCCGCGGAACGGCCGGCCTTCGCTGACCATCGCCTTGGCAGTCGGCTTGATGATCGTCTCGATCGACTCCTCCACGATGCGCGGATCGATGTGGGGCAGCGGCGTGTAGGTGCCCATGCCACCTGTATTCGGTCCTTCGTCGTTATCGAATACCGGTTTATGATCCTGTGCCGGCACCATCGCGCGCACGGTCTCTCCGTCTACGAACGCGAGGATGGACATCTCCTGGCCCTCCAGGAACTCTTCGATCACGACCTGCGCGCCCGACTCGCCGAACACCTTGTCCACCATCATGGCGCGCAGTGCCTGCTCCGCTTCCTCGAGCGTTCGTGCTACCGTGACGCCCTTCCCTGCCGCGAGGCCGTCCGACTTCACGACGATCGGCACGGACTGCGCGCGCAGGTAAGCCAGCGCCGCTTCATAGTCCGTGAATGTCTCGTATGCCGCAGTCGGTATCGCGTATTTCTTGAGCAGGCCTTTCATGAAGATCTTGCTGCCTTCGATCTCGGCGGCATTCTTGCGCGGCCCGAAGACCGGGATGCCTGCCGCTTCGAATGCGTCGACGATGCCCGCTGCCAGCGGATCATCCGGACCGATGAAGACGAGATCGATCGCATGATCCTTCGCGAACTGAATCTGCTCCTCGAACCGGTCGACCGGAATCGGCGCGCATTCCGCCAGCTGCGCGATGCCGGCGTTCCCCGGCGCGCAGTAGAGCGCTGTGACCTTGTCGCTCTTCGACAGGGCCCAGACGATGGCGTGCTCGCGCCCGCCTCCGCCAATGACTAGAATCTTCACGTGTTCAGCTCCCCCTCGATCTATCGATCAGTGCTTGTTGATTACCGTTATTGCCGGCTCGCCGCCTTGTAACGGAATCGTCTTGACGAGCAACGAGATGCGGTTGTCCTCACAGAGCAGATCCCAGTAATAGCGGGCCGTCTCCTCCGCATCATCGAACAGCGGCACCAGCTTCGGCTCGCCCGCGAACGATGGCAGCGGATTGCCGTCGCCTACATAGGTATGGATGAGGTGTCCGAAGCCCGCGATCGGCTGCTCGTAGTGAAAGTAGTGGCGCTGCGTATAGGCTTCGTCGTTCAGCGTCGACTTCAAGATCGACAGCTTGTAAGCCGCTTGCTTGCTGCCCAGCTCGACGATGCCCGAGATGCGCGGCGTGAAGTTAGGCCCGTCCGGCTCGAACGTGCGCGTGGCGAGCGCCTCTTCGAAGCTGCCGCCTGCCGTGATCGCTTCGTGAATCGTGTCGGTCTGATCGCCGTTCGTGACGATGTGCGCGCCGCCCGCGTGCTTCACCGGGTAGTAGATGATCAGCGACGGATCGGACAGCTTGGCCGGATCGGCTGCCTCGGTGCGGACAAAGCCGTTGTCCTCCTGCACGAAGATCCGGTTGCGGCTGTTCTCGCTGCGTCCCATGATCCAGTAAACCTGCATCAGCCTCGTGCCGTCCGGCGTGAGTCCGATGACGATCCCGCGGCCCGGGTAGCTGTTCTGCCCGAGCTCGCCGATCGTCTGCTCCGCTGCAGCGCGGAAGGATGTCGTAGACATTAAAGTTGCACTCCTTCAATATACGATTCGTCTGGCTCTATTCATACTGAATGACCGTCCGGGACAGCCGTGCTGCACCAGCACGACGCCCGCAGCAGCACGAATGGTGGAGCTGGTCCGATAACTAACATCTGTTCGCGTTCGCGTCCGCGCCCATCGCAACCGCAAGCTCCGTTCGCAGTAGCGCACCGCGCTCCCGCATGTGCCGCATGTTGCAGAGGACTCCCTTATCTCCAAGCTCCCGTGGACGCTGCGCATTCCGCTTCACTCGAATTTTGCATGATTAGCTGCATTTCCTACCGCTAATTTAGCACGTTGTGCCTCATCCGAATGATTAGCGTAGAAAACTACCACTCTACCGCCGCATTCTCGCCATTTCCGCAATAATGCCGAAAATAGTTGTACTTTTTCCCACTATTCCTCTCAACTGAGCCGTTCCGGCCAAATTAGTTGTACTTGATGACGTTACTTCGCGATAGGCCTCGACGGAGCGTGCCCCCAATCGACACCCAGGCAATCGCCCCGGGGCGATTGTTCCTATGGCCGGTTGGGAGGACCGTGGTGGTTGGACGATAGCAGATGTGGTTCGACATTCCCTAAAGTTCGGCTGCCAGCACCAAGAAGGTTGGACGATAGCAGCAATCGAGGAGCGGAGCGTAGGCAGACCTACGTGAGCACCGGAATTTTTCAACCAGCGATCCAAGATTCGACGCAGAGTAAGCTTCGAAGCATCACTTCGTCATCACAAGCGACCCCTCAGTGGTGGAAGAGGCGTACGCCGGAATAGACCATCACCATATCATAATCGTTCGCAGCCTGCACGACTTCTTCGTCGCGCATCGAGCTGCCGGCTTGGATGACGTACTTCGCGCCGCTGCGGCTCGCACGGTCAAGGTTGTCGCGGAACGGCAGGAACGCGTCCGAACCGTACGACACGCCTGTCAGGCCTTGCAGCCATTCGCGCTTCTGCTCCGGCGTAAGGCGCGCCGGCACTTCCTCGAAGCACTGCTCCCAGCTTGCTTGTTCGAACGGCGTCAGCACGTCCTCCAGCCAGAGGTCGATCGCGTTGTTCTGCTCGGCGCGAGCCAAGCCTGCACGGAACTTCATGTTCAGCGCCGTCGGGTGCTGACGGAGATACCAGCGATCGGCCTTATCGCCGGCAAGGCGCGTGCAGTGGATCCGCGATTGCTGGCCGGCGCCGATGCCGATCGTCTGGCCGTCCAGCGCATAGCACACGGAATTGGACTGCGTGTACTTCAGCGTGATCAGCGCCACGAGCAAGTCGCGCTTCGCGATGTCCGGAAGATTCTTGTTCGCGGTCACGATCTTCTCGAATGCGGAATCGTCCAGTACCGCGCTGTTACGCTCCTGCGTCAGCGTCAAGCCGAACAGGTTGCGCGCTTCGACCGGCTCCGGCACATAGTCGGGATCGATCTCGAGCACGAGGTACTTGCCGCCCTTCTTCTCGCGAAGAATCGCCAGCGCTTCCTCGGTATAGCCGGGCGCCACGACAAGGTCGGACACTTCGCGCTTCAGCAAGGTTGCGGTCGAGGCGTCCACGACGTCGCTCAGCGCGGCCGCGTCCCCGAACGAAGACATACGGTCCGCACCGCGCGCGCGCGCGTACGCCGTCGCAAGCGGCGACAGCTCCATGCCGTCGACGAAGTAAGCCTTCGCCAGCTCAGGCGTCAGCGGTGCATACACGGCCGCTCCTGCCGGGCTGACATGCTTGAACGATGCTGCCGCGGGAAGTCCCGTTGCGCGCTGCAGTTCCCTTACGAGCTGGAACGCATTGAGCGCATCCAGCAGGTTGATGAAGCCCGGATCGCCGTTCACGACGCGAATCGGCAGCGGCTTGCCGTTATTCGACAGCTTCGCTTGCCCCTGATGCGGATTCATACCGTAACGCAGATGGATCTCGTTAGCTTGGCTCATGATTAATCTATTCCCTCCTGTGTACCTTGCTTATCGTAACATGCCGACCTTCCAGCTTAACCCGTCCGGCTGCGATTTCGCTGACGACCCACGGCAGCAGATGCCGTTCGGCTTCATGAATTCGGATGGCGAGCGACTCCTCGTCGTCGCCAGGCAGCACTTCGACCGCCTTCTGCGCGATGATCGGTCCCGTGTCCATGCCTCCATCGACGTAATGCACGGTAACGCCGGTTACGCGCACCCCGTAATCGAGCGCTTGCTTAATGCCGTTGATCCCCGGAAAAGAAGGCAGCAACGCCGGATGAATGTTGATCATCCGGCCGTCATAGCCGGCAACCAGCACATCGGATACGATCCGCATGTAGCCGGCCAGCACGATCAATTCGATGCCCCGCCGCTCCAGCTCTTTCAAGATGAATCGGTCATGCGCCTCGCGTGACGGGAATTCCTTCGGCACGAACAGCAGCACGTCGATGCCTGCCGCTTCCGCCCGACCGATGACAGGCGCCCCCGGCTTGTCGCAGACCAAGAGCTCGATGGAAGCATCGAGCTCTCCTGTCGCCGCGCGACCCGCCAGCGCTTGAAAATTCGTCCCCTGACCGGAAGCGAATACCGCTACCTTAAGCTTGCCCATTACACGTCAGCTCCCGTGAACGTGACGACCTTCTCGCCCTTCGTCACGGTGCCGATCCGGTAGGCAGCGACGTCCATTGCGGCCAGCTCGGCGAGCGCCTGCTCGGCTTGCTCTGCCGGCACGACGGCCACGAGGCCGATGCCCATGTTGAACGTCGTGAACATGTCGCGATTGCTGATCGCGCCTTTCTCCTGCATCAGCTCGAAGATCGGCAGAATCGGCCACGAGCCGTATTCGATCTCGACGTTGACGCCTTCCGGCAGCATGCGCGGAATGTTCTCGATGAAGCCTCCGCCCGTGATATGCGCCATGCCCTTCACTTGAATCGATTCGATCAGCTTGAGCACCGGCTTCACGTACAGCTTGGTCGGCGTCAGCAGTTCGTCTCCCAGCTTGGCGCCGCCGAGTTCAGGAAGCGTATCATGCAGCGAATAGCCAGCCTGCTCGAGCAGCAGCTTGCGTACGAGCGAGAAGCCGTTGCTGTGCACGCCGCTGGATGCGAGCCCGATGACCGCATCGCCGGCCGCGATCGACTTGCCGTCGATAATCTTCTTCTTGTCGACGATGCCGACCGTGAAGGCGCCGATGTCGTACTCATCCTTGCCGTACATGCCCGGCATCTCGGCCGTCTCGCCGCCGATCAGCGCGCAGCCGGATTCGGCGCAGCCGTCCGCGATGCCCTTGACGATCGCTTCGATCCGCTCCGGCACGACCTTGTCGCAAGCCAGGTAATCGAGGAAGAACAATGGCTCCGCGCCGGACACGACGATGTCGTTCACGCACATGGCGACGGCGTCGATGCCGATCGTGTCATGCTTATCCATCGCGAAGGCCAGCTTCAGCTTCGTACCGACGCCGTCCGTGCCGGAGACGAGCACGGGCTCTTCGTACTTGTCTTTGTTCAAGCCGAACAATCCGCCGAAGCCGCCTAGACCGCTCAGCACTTCCGGGCGCATCGTGCGCTGCACATGCTTCTTCATCCGTTCGACCGCTTCGTTGCCTGCCGCGATATCGACGCCTGCTTGTTTGTACGCTTCTGACACTTGGGTCACTCCTCGTTCATAGGTTCGTTACGTTACGTTGATTCCGTGCTTCATGCCGTATAGCGCCTTTCGTATGCGCTGCTTGCAGCAATTAGCCGGTTTTTCCGGCTGCTATCAGCCATTCCCCGTTACAGCGGCCGCAATTAGCCGGTTTGCCCGGCTTATTCCGCCATAGCTGTCCCGGTGACCGCCTGCCTGCGGCTCATCTAGCAGCTGCAGCTCTTCTCGGACGTGAAGTCGACCGGCGTAGGGTAGTCGTTATCGAAGCAGGCCATGCACAGGCCGCGGTTGAATTCGCCGTCGTTGCCGCCGACCGCGTCGATGAAGCCGTCGTTGCTGAGGAAGGACAGCGAGTCCGCATTGATCGCCTGCCGAATCTCCTCCACCGTCATCGACGACGCGATCAACTCCTTGCGGTCCGGCGTATCGATGCCGTAATAGCACGGGTTCGCGAACGGCGGCGACGTGATCTTCACGTGCACCTCGGTCGCCCCGGCCTCGCGCAGCAGGTTGACGATGCGCCGTGACGTCGTGCCGCGCACGATCGAGTCGTCGATCATGACGACGCGCTTGCCTTCGACGACCTTGCGTACCGCGCTCAGCTTCATCTTGACGCCCTTCTCGCGCAGCTCCTGCGACGGCTGAATGAACGTCCGCCCCGTGTACTTGTTCTTGATCAAGCCGAGCTCGTACGGAATGCCCGTCTGCTCGGCGTAGCCGATCGCGGCCGAGATGCTCGAGTCCGGCACGCCGGTGACGACGTCGGCATCCGCGAACGATTCGATCGCGAGCCGGCTGCCCATGCGCTTGCGCGCGGAGTGCAAGTTGATGCCGTTAATGTCCGAGTCCGGACGCGCGAAGTAGATATACTCCATCGCGCAGGTCGCGCGGCGCTCCAGCGGCGCGAACCGCTCGATCCGCAGCTCGCCGCCTTCGAACACGAGCAGCTCGCCCGGCTGAATGTCGCGCTCGTACTCGGCGCCGATCGTCTCGAGGGCGCAAGTCTCCGAAGCGAAGACATAGCCGCCTTCGAGGCGTCCCATGCATAGCGGACGCAGGCCGTGCGGATCGGAGGCGACCAGCAGCTTGTCGTTGGTCATGATCAGGAACGCGAAGCCCCCGATCACCCGCTGCAGCGCATCCCGCGCCGCCTCGACAAAATCCTTCGGCGACCGCGCGATCAGATGCGCGATCACCTCGGTATCGCTCGTCGTCTGGAAGATCGAACCGGCTGCCTCCAGCTCTCGCCTAATCTCGGGAGCGTTCACGAGGTTGCCGTTCGTCGCGACTGCCAGATCGCCGTCGCGGTACTTGAATACGAGCGGCTGGGCATTGGCTAATCCGCTGCCGCCTGACGTCGAATACCGGACATGGCCGATCGAACGATCGCCCTTAAGCCCGTCGAGCTGGTCCTTCGTGAACACTTCCTTCACGAGGCCCATGCCGCGGTGATAAGCGAAGGAGCCCGGTTCGCCGGAATCGACCGTCGCGATGCCGCAGCTCTCCTCGCCGCGGTGCTGCAGCGCATGCAGCCCGTAATACGATAGCGAAGCGGCGTCCGGGATGCCGTACACCCCGAACACGCCGCATTCTTCCTTCAATTTGTCGAAGATGTCGTCCCGGCCGAGCCCTTCGTTATAGTGGCCGCCTCGGGCGTTCCACAGCTCGGCGAGCTGCTTCACTTCATCAGACATGGAATCGCATCCTTCCAGACCTTCTCCAGTTGTTCGACCGGCGAAGCGATGCCGGCCTTGCCGTTCACGTTAATGGTCAGGCTGCTGCCTCCGACAGTTCCAAGCTCCGCGCATCCGATGCCGCGCTCGGCCAGCGATGCCTTCAATGCCGCGGCTTGCTCCGGCTTCGCCGAGAGCAGGATACGCGACTGCGATTCGCTGAACAGCGCATGATCCGCGCGCAGCGCCGTCTCTACGTTCACGGCTGCACCCAGGCCGCCGCCGCTGATGCACGATTCCGCCAGCGCAACCGCGAGCCCGCCCTCCGACAAGTCATGCGCCGAAGCGACCAGACCGCCTTGGATGGCGCTCAGCACGCCGTCCAGCACCTTCTTCTCGAGTGCCAGGTCGATCGCCGGCGGACGGCCTTCCGTCTTGCCGAGCACCGCGTATTGCAGTTCGCTGCCGCCCAGCTCCGCCTTCGTCTCTCCGCCGACCAACAGAATGACATCGCCTTCGGCCTTGAAGCCTTGCGTCGTAATATGCGCCGTGTCATGCACGAGGCCGACCATGCCGATGACCGGCGTCGGGTAGATCGCGCCTTTGGCATTCTCGTTGTACAGCGAGACGTTGCCGCCGATGACCGGCGTGTCGAGCACGCGGCAAGCCTCGGACATGCCGTCCGTCGACTTCTCGATCTGCCAGAACACTTCCGGCTTCTCCGGGCTGCCGAAGTTCAAGTTGTCCGTGATTGCCAGCGGCTCCGCGCCGGAGCAGACGATGTTACGCGCCGCTTCCGCTACCGCGATCCGTCCGCCGACCTCCGGATCCAAGTATACGTAACGTCCGTTGCAGTCCGTCGTCATGGCGAGACCTTTGCGCGTCCCGCGGATCGTCACGACAGCTGCGTCCGAGCCCGGCTGAACCGCCGTGCTCGTGCGGACCATATAATCGTATTGGTTGTAGACCCATTCCTTGCTCGCCACCGTCGGGGAGGCCAACACTTGCTTCAGCGCGCCCGTCAGGTCGGTGATCTCAGGGAATGCTGCCGTATCAACCGCCGCGCTCTCCGCATAATAAGCAGGCTCCGCGGACGGTTTGTTGTACACTGGGCACTCGTCGACGAGCGCCTTCACCGGCATGTCGGCCACTTGCTCGCCCTTATGGAACAGGCGGAGACGGCCGTCGTCCGTTACTTTGCCGACCTTCGCGCAGATGACGCCCCACCGTTCGAAGATTTCCCGCGCCTGCGCTTCGTGCTGCGGTTCGATGACGAACAGCATGCGCTCCTGCGATTCGGACAGCATCATCTCGTAAGGCGTCATGCCCGCTTCGCGCTGCGGCACTTCGTCGAGGTACAGCTCGAGGCCGTTGCCTGCCTTGGATGCCATCTCCGCGCTCGAACAGGTCAGGCCTGCCGCGCCCATGTCCTGAATGCCCAGCACGATGCCGGATGCGATCAGCTCAAGCGTGGCTTCCATGACGAGCTTCTCCATGAACGGATCGCCGACTTGGACCGCCGTACGCTTCTCTTCGGATTCCTCGGACAACTCGACGGACGCGAACGTCGCGCCGTGGATGCCGTCGCGGCCCGTTGCCGGACCGACGTAGAACACCGGGTTGCCGACGCCCTTCGCCACGCCGCGCTGGATCTGATCGTGGTCGATCAGGCCGACGCACATCGCGTTGACGAGCGGGTTGCCTTCGTAGCTCTCGTCGAACATGACTTCGCCCGCGACCGTCGGGATGCCGATGCAGTTGCCGTAGCCGGCGATGCCGCTGACGACATGCTCGAACAGATACTTGACGCGCGGGTTATCCAGCTTGCCGAAACGAAGCGAATTGAGCAGCGCGACAGGACGAGCCCCCATGGAGAAAATATCGCGAATAATGCCGCCCACGCCCGTCGCCGCGCCTTGGTAAGGCTCGACCGCCGACGGATGGTTATGGGATTCGATTTTGAACACGACCGCTTGGTTGTCGCCGATGTCGACGATGCCCGCGCCTTCGCCCGGACCCATCAGGACGCGAGGACCCGTGACCGGGAACTTGCGCAGGACCGGCTTCGAGTTCTTATACGCGCAGTGCTCGGACCACATGACGCTGAAGACGCCGATCTCGGTGTAGTTCGGCTTGCGGCCGAGGAACCCGCAGATGAGCTCGAATTCATAATCGGACACGCCGAATTGCTGGTAAATTTTCTGGTCGGCGATTTGCTCTACCGTCGGTTCCTTAGCCGTTAACTGCTGCGCCATGTTGTTCCCTCCATGCGTTCAAAATCGATGTAAACATACGCTTGCCGTCTTCCGAGCCGAGGATCTGGTCGACCGCGCGCTCCGGATGCGGCATCATGCCGACGACGTTGCCCTTCTCGTTGCAGATGCCCGCGATATCGTTAACCGAGCCGTTCGGGTTCGCGCCCGCCTTGTAGCGGAACACGACCTGCTTATTCGACTCAAGCTTCTTCAAGGTCTCTTGGTCGCAATAGTAGTTGCCTTCGCCGTGCGCGATCGGAATGTCGATGATCTCGCCCTTCGCATATTGCGTCGTGAACGGCGTCTCGTTGTTCGCTACCTCGAGCAGCGCCGAATGGCAGCGGAACTTCAGGTTCGTGTTGCGGAGCAGCGCGCCAGGGAGCAGTCCCGCTTCGGTCAGGATCTGGAAGCCGTTGCAGATGCCGAGCACGTACTTGCCAGCTTTGGCCGCCTTCGCGACCTCCGCCATGACCGGCGCGAATTGCGCGATGGCGCCGCAGCGCAGGTAGTCGCCGTACGAGAAGCCGCCCGGCACGATGATGCAGTCGTAAGCGGACAGATCGGTTGCGGAATGCCAGACGTAGTCGACTTCTTGGCCGATGGTGTCTTCGACAGCCTTATAGCAATCGATGTCGCAGTTGGAGCCAGGGAATACGAGTACCGCGAATTTCATCGTCGTTAGCCCTCCAGTTCGAAGCGGTAGTCTTCGACGACCGTGTTCGCCAGCAGCTTCTCGCACATCGCCTTCAGGCGTGCTTCGGCTTCCGCGCGGTCCGTCGTGTCGAGCTCAAGCTCCAGGTACTTGCCGATGCGCACCTTGCCTACCTCGTCGAAGCCCATCGAGTGAAGCGCGCCTTGCACTGCCGTTCCTTGCGGATCCAATACGTTCTGCTTAATCGTGACATACACCGTTGCTTTCATCGTGTAACCTGCCTCCATTTGGGACCGCTTGTGATCGCGAAGTATGGCTTCGATGTCTACTCGACGTCGAATCTTGAACGCTGGCGCAATTTCCGGTGCTCACGTAGGTTTGCCTACAAGCATATGCTTCCGATGTGCGTTTCCCACGGAAACGCTTGAGCTCCTCATTTGCTGCCATCGTCCAACCTTCTCGGCGCTGACAACCGGTCATGATTATTGTTATGGGAACTAATAATTGCCAGGGTGAAAAATGTACCGCGTTAACCGTTTGTTATATTGCCGCCCCTATCGCCTGCCACGCCCGTGCTGTACGCCCAGTGCATGACAGCTTGACGGCCAACCAGCTCTGCGCCGGACTGCCGACGTTCGCCTGCTGCTGATCACCGCACGCTCGATGCACTGCGCATTGCCGACTAACCTGCCTCGCGCCTGCTTGCCTCAGTCCGCCTTAGCTGCATTTCCTATCACTAATTTTGCTCATTTATCACCTGTCGAGAATTAGTGTAAAAAAGTACAGCTAAAATCGAGCATCCGGGTCGAAATAGGCAAAACCTCTAAAAATAGATGTACCTTTGGACCTCTGTCAAGAAAGTGGACACCACTTATGCCGTTTTTCTCTTGTCAAACTTCGCAGCGAACCGGGCCGGCGTTAGGTATCCAAGTGAGCCGTGGATCCGCTTGCGGTTGTAGAAAAATTCAATGTATCTGTAAATCTCCTCATGCGCCTGCTGCTTTGTCCTGAACCGTTTGCGGTAAAT
>JAEZCJ010000057.1 GCA_023433615.1 Bacillota bacterium
CGCGGCTTCGATTCGTTCTCCGCGCTCGTCGTCCGCGGCGACTTCGACCGGCTGCTCGTCAGGCCGCGCGGCACGGTCGTGCAGGTACTCGGCTCCGCGTTCGAATTCACTCGCATCGGCCGGCTCCTGCAGAGCGTGCTGGTGCTCGGCTGGTCGCTCTACCATCTGCCGATCGATTGGACATCGCTTCGCGTGCTCACCCTCGTCCTCATGATCGCGAGCGGCGTCGTTATTTTTGCAGGCATCTTCATTCTGGCGGCGACGCTTTCCTTCTGGACGATTCAGGGGCTAGAGGTGGCCAACATCTTCACGGACGGCGGACGCGAGATGGCCCAATACCCGCTGAATATATACCACAAGGCCGTGACGCGATTCTTCACCTTCGTCATCCCGTTCGGCTGCGTCAACTACTTGCCGTTGCTGTACCTGGTCGGCAGGGCCGACGGCCATGAGCTCCTGTACGCGCTGGCGCCGCTGGCCGGCTTCCTGTTCCTGCTGCCCTGCCTCGTCGTCTGGCACTTCGGCGTCCGGCATTATCGGTCGACAGGCTCCTGACTTCCCCGACTTAGGTCTAGTGAAAGCGTTGCCCCATGGGATGAGGACAGCGTCTTCCACCATATGGTATGCTGATTGCAATGATAGAGGAAGTTCAAAAAGCCCACTTGTGATCGCGAAGTGTCCCTTTGCGGCATTTCCGGCATCGAATCTTGAACGATAGCGAAAGTTCCGGTGCTCACGTAGGTACTGCCTACAGCATATGCTTACGATACTGCGTTTCCTTCAGAAACGCTGGAGCTCCTCACTTTCTACCATCGTCCAACCTAAGCGTATGCTTCCGATGCTGTGTTTCCTAAGGAAACACTTGAGGCACTGACAACCGGTCTTTTTGAACCACTCATTTACGAATCGAAGGAGAGAATGCCATTATGAAACCACGGGCGATCGCAGGCGCGGTGCTGGTCCTGCTAGGCGCTTACATGTTCTTGAATCGGGGAGAGACGCTCGGCGTCGGAACGATCTTCGCGACGTTCTGGCCGACGCTGTTCGTTCTCCCGCTGGGCTTGTTCTTCCATTGGCTGTATTTTGCCGTATTGAACCGGAAGGGAGTAGGCGTCCTCGTACCCGGCGGCATCCTGACCACTGTCGGCCTCGTATGCCAGACGGCCACCCTGCTGGACGGCTGGCAGTTCATGTGGCCGGGCTTCATCCTCGCGCCTGCGGTCGGCCTGTTCGAGCTCTATTGGTTCGGCAGCAGGAACAAGTTCCTGCTCATCCCGATCAATATTCTGACGGTCGTCTCGCTTGTCTTCTTCGCGGTATTCTCGATCGGCACGTTCCTTAGCAAAATCTCGCACTCGCAGCCGATTCTTGCGATTATCGTCTGTTTAGTCGGCGCCTTCCTGCTCCTTAGGCGGAAGAGAGAATTTTAATCCGATTAAAGATTCACGACGCGAATAAGACCTTCCGCGCACGGTTCGCCGCGCGTGCGAAGGTCTTTGTGCCAGTACGGCGCCAGATTGAATATCAATTACAGACACAAACCGATCGATCTGATCCATTGTTCCGTCGGCCATCTTCCCCTATGCTGAGACTAAGCGGGAAACCTCCCGAATCCCATCGACGTTAGGAGAATGAAGATGTCCATGACCGATAAGACAGAGCGCCTCGCCCCTCTAACTGCCGAGCAGCGGCAATTCTACGCCGATAACGGGTATCTCGTGCTTCGCCGCGGCGTAAGCGATGATCTGATTGATGCTTATAACGCGCATATTCGGACGATTCGCGCCTCGGACAACATGCCGGAATGGGCGCTCCCGCGCAAGGGCCGCGAGATCGTCGACGACAAGGACCGCTTCTCGGTCCGGCTGTTCAACCCGCATCTCCACGACGGCTTCTCGCTGCAGATGATGAAGCTCCCGATCGTGCGCGGCGCATTGGCGCAGTTGCTGGGCGACGAAGCGGCAGGCGTGCAGAGCATGTATTTCTATAAGGAGCCCGGAACGCCGGGCCAAGCCGCGCATCAAGACTACTACTATATTCTGAACGAGCCGAATTCGCTTACGGCTGCATGGGTCGCCATGGAGTATACGAACGAAGAGAACGGCTGCCTGTACGTGATTCCGGGCTCGCACAAGATCGGCATCCTGCCCCACGGCCGGGTCAAGAACCTCGAGGAGCACGAGGCATGGACCGATGAGGTCGAGGGCGTGGATCTCAGCAAGGAGATTCCGGTCGTGCTCGACAAGGGCGATATCCTGTTCTTCGACAGTCTGCTGATCCATTCTTCGACGCGGAACCGCTCGACCCGCTGGCGCCGCTCCTATGTCTGCCACTACATCCGGCACGATTCCACGATCGAGCGGGAGGATCTGAAGAAGAAGATCGCGCTGGACTAAAGGAAGAGCGGTAACAGCGACCTGAGGCGAGTAACCGCGGTCCATCACGCAGGTCGTGCGATCAATGACGAGCTCTACCGGGATCACGGCGATGGATAACCGAGCGAATGGACTCCTCGAAGTCACAGTAGCCCCACAAATAAAGGAATGGCCGCATCTCCATTGCCGAGATGCACCATTCCTTTATTGCTTCTATAGCCTATTCAAGCCAAGCGTCGACCTTGTCGCCGTTGTTCTCGACCCATGACTTAGCGGCATCCTCCGGCGACTTCCCTTCCAGGATCTCGACCATGACGGCTGCCATGTCATCCGCTGTCCAATTGAACTTGTCCAGGAATGCATAAGCGTCCTTCATGTCCCCTTCCAAGCCCTTACGGACTATCGTGTGGATCTGCTCGTCGCCGCCGTAGACGCCCTTCGGATCCTCCAGGTACTTCAGATCCATCTTCGCGAACATCCAGTGCGGCGTCCAACCCGTCACGACGATCGGCTGCTGCTCCGCATAGGCATTCTGCAGCTCCTGCGCCATTGCCGCAGACGAGCTCTCGAGCAGCGTAATGTTGTCTAGACCATATTCGGCTACAGCCTTCTCCGACGCCATCATAATGCCTGCGCCCGGCTCGATGCCGACAATGCGATCTTGCAGCGATGCCGATACGTCAGCATTCTTCAGGTCCTCAATCGACGTAATATCCATATACGCCGGGACCGTGAGGCCGATCTTCGTGCCGTCCAGGTTCGGCCCCAGATCGACGACATTCGCTGCGTATTCTTCCAGGTAAGAAGCATGCGTGCCCGGCAGCCATGCGGCTACCATCGCGTCCGCGCTTCCGTCGGCAATGCCGGCCCACATCGGACCTGCATCGACCTGCACCATCTCGACCTTATAATCGAGCTTCGTCTCAAGCACGTGCTTCACGACATTCGTGCTGGCGATCTCGGAATCCCATGCAACATAAGCAAGCTTGATCTCTTTCTTCTCTTCGGCCTTCGAGCACGCGCCCAGCACAGACACGAGCAAGACAGCCGCCAGCAACAGACCCCATTTTTTCATTCTCATCGAACTACAACACTCCCTTATTTATTTTTCTTGAACGCATTTTGCGTCAAGCGATCAAGCAGAATAGCCATAATGACGATCGCGATGCCCGCCTCGAAGCCGACGCCGGTCTTGACTTGCGTGACGGCACGGTACACGAGCGCCCCGACGCCCTGCGCCCCGATCATGGAGGCGAAGACGACCATCGACAGCGACAGCATGATCGTCTGGTTGATGCCGGCCATGATCGTCGGCATCGCCATCGGCAGTTGCAGCTTCACGAGCTTCTGCATCGGCGTCGAGCCGAATGCATCGGCTGCCTCGACCAGTTCTTCCGGCACTTGGCGGATACCGAGATTCGTCAAGCGAATCGTCGGCGGCACCGCGAAGATAATCGACGCGATAATGCCCGGCACCACGCCCAGGCGGAAAAAGGATACGGCAGGCAGCAGGTAGACGAAAGCCGGCATCGTCTGCATGAAATCCAGCACCGGCGTGACCACGTTCCGAAGGAGCGTGCTTCGAGCGCTTGCGATTCCCAGCGGAACGCCGATCAGAATCGACAAGATCGAGGCCGTCAGCACTAGTGCCAGCGTCTGCATCGACTGCTCCCACAACCCAAGATTCTCGATCAGATAGAGCCCGATCAGCGCGAACAAGCCGATCTTCCACTTCGCTGCATACCAGGTCAATGCGGTTAAGATCACGATCATTAGGAGCGCAGGGACAGCGGTCAGCCCCGTCTCGAGACTCTCGACCATGAAGCCGATCACCGCGCGGACGGCATCGAACAACGGCTTGAAATTCGCCGTCAGCCAATCCTCCAGCCATTCGACGCCCTCGCCGAGCGGCAGCTTCGGTATGCCCATCATCATCCGGCTTCACCTGCCCCTGCGTTCGGATCGGCATTGCCTGCCAGCGCCGCCAGCACAGCACCCTTGATCACGATGCCTCGAAGCCGTTCATTCTCGTCGACCACGGCAACCGGAAGCCGCGTCTCCGCCATCAGCTCGAACAGCTCATAGAGCAGCGTGTCCGGCGCGACGCGCGGCAGCTCGCGCTGCATGACCGCTTCAAGCGGCTTGTTCTCCTTGATCGCGGAAGCAGCGTCCTCGGCCGTCACGACGCCGAGCAGCTTCACGCTTCTATCCGTTACATAGAGACTGGACACGCCGCGATCACGCATCAGCTGAAGCGCTACGCGCGGACCGCGCTCCGGATAGATCGTCTCCGGCTTGCGCATGACATGGGAGGCCGTCAGCACCTTCGATAGGTCGACGTCCTCGACGAAGCGCTCCACGTACGGGTTAGCCGGCTTCATCAGAATCTCTTCCGGCGTGCCGATCTGCACGATCACGCCGTCCTTCATCAATGCGATGCGGTCGCCGATGCGCAGCGCTTCATCTAAGTCATGCGTGATGAAGACGATCGTCTTCTTCATCCGGGCTTGCAGTTCCAAGAGCTCGTCCTGCATGTCTTTGCGGATCAGCGGATCGAGCGCGCTGAACGCCTCGTCCATCAGCAGGATATCGGGATCGTTCGCGAGCCCCCTGGCCAAGCCGACGCGCTGCTGCATCCCGCCGCTTAATTGATCCGGCCGGCTATGCTCCCAGCCTTCCAGCCCGACGAGATTGAGCGATTCCATCGCTAGCGCCTCGCGCTTCTTCTTCTCGATCCCTTGTACTTCTAGTCCGTACGCCGCATTCTGCAGCACGGTGCGGTGCGGGAAGAGCGCGAACTTCTGGAACACCATCCCGATATTTTTCCGCCTGAAGGTCCTAAGCTGCTCGGCATTCATCTTCATCACGTCCGTCCCTTGGAACAGCAACTGCCCGGCGGTCGGCTCAATCAGCCGGTTCAAGAGCCGAACAAGCGTCGACTTGCCGCTGCCGGATAACCCCATGATGACGAAGATCTCGCCCTCTTCGATCGCAAACTCCGCTTGATTGACCCCGACGGTCAGCTTTGTTTCCTTATGAATCTTCTCCTTCGACCATCCTTTGCCGAGCAGAGGCAAGGCCTTGGCCGGATCATGACCGAATATTTTCGTAAGCTTCTTCGCTTCGATGATCGGCATATCACTGCTTCCCCCTCTTCTCTAGTGGGCCTTAAGACGCACTTGATTCGCTTACCATAGTCTAACGGGAGCTTCTTCCATGGGTCAAAGCTTATATCCGTTCGTAATTTACGTACAGTTTAAACTTTACAAACATATCATTCCGAATAATCCGTCTAACTCCCGTTTCCTCCCCGATCGGAATCTTTACAATCCTTCACAGCTATGCATACAATACATAGAGAACGCATGGCTTGGCCCATGCATTCCGAATACACGGTAGTCCTTACGGCCTCCCGAACAGAAGCCACAAGCAGGAGGTAGCTATGAAAGAGCTCGAGGGGCTTACCCCGGAACAACAGCGCAAGCTATCGAAAGCGCGCGAGCGCGTAATCGATTCGATCGGCAAAAATATGGACTTATACGGCATTACGTTATCGATAGGCCATCTCTACGGCCAGATGTACTTCCATGACGGCCCGATCACGCTCGACGAGATGAGCCAGACGATGGGCATGAGCAAGACATCGATGAGCACGGGCGTCCGTACGCTCATGGATCTGAAGATGATCGACAAGGTATGGGGCAAGGGCTCGCGGAAGGATCTATATGAGGTGGTGCCGGATTGGCACGCCAACTTTACCGATTATTTTTCCATTCGGTGGCGCAAGGCCGTGGAGAGCAACATGAGCGCGCTGACGAAATCGCTGACGGATATTCAGGTGCTGATCGCGTCAGCGGACGGGAATGAAGCGCTGCTCGAGACGCTGCGGATGGATGAGGCGAAGATCGTCGAGGCGAAAAAATATTACAGGTGGCTGTTACGTTTCATCGAAGCGCTCGAAACCGGGAAAATATTCGAGCTTATTCCTAAGGAAGAGTAGATCGGAGGCCGACTCGGATGGACGACGTTGTGGATGAGACGAGACATTCGGCTCCGCCGTTCGAGGTGACGGCAGCGTTCGCCGGGACGGTCGTCTACAGCCCGGGCGGTACATTCGGTCCGCGGCTGCAACCCGATCTCCAGCTCGTGCTCGTGCATACCGGCTCGATGACCGTCACGATCGATGGAATCGACCACTACGTGCCTGCCGGTCATACGGCGCTGCTGAAGCCGGGGCATATGGAACAGTTCGATTTCGCGCCGACCAGGGAAACTTGGCATCGCTGGATCGCCGTCTCCCTGCAGCCGCTGCTGCCGGAAGCCGCCGATCGCTTCGAGGCGCTCCCGATTGCCGTAAGGCTATCCGATGCGATGAATGCGCTCGCCGATGTAATGTCCGGCCTGCAGAACGCAGGCGCCGCACGAGGAGACGAACTGATCCGCTCGCTAGGCAGGTCAGCGATTTTGCTCTTCCTGGACGAGGTGCGCAGAACCGATGCCGACACGGCCAAGCATCCCGCCGTACTCGTCGCCAAAGCGGCGATCCATGCCCGTTGCGCGGAACATATCGGGCTGCCTGAGCTCGCTCGGGCAGCAGGCATGTCGCCTGAGCATCTGATCCGTCTATTCCGGAAGGACGAAGGTATCACGCCGATCCAATACTTGTGGCGCTACCGCGTGAATCAAGGCGTCAGCCTGCTGCGCAGCACGGGCCTCTCCGTCGGAGAAGTTGCCGTTCAGTGCGGCTTCCAGACGTCCTATCACTTCGCTCGCATGGTGAAGCAGCTGACGGGGCTGACGCCTACCGAATACAGGAGGGGCGGGTAATCCCGGAAGGCTATATCACGCAAAGAAGCCCGGCGTGCGATTATCGCGTGCCGGGTTTCTTCTGTTGCCTCATATAATGATCAATCCAGCCGTAGAGCAAGCCTGCCGCGCCAAAGACGAGAACGCCGGTATTCTCGTCCAGCCCGTAACCCCTAATGAAATAACCTTCCCCGTAATCATACATACCGTGAAAGATGTAATAGCCCGCTGTACCTCCCAGCACCGCGTAGATGATCATGCGCAGAACCATTAGGCGGACGAACCGGCCAAGCAGCATCGTCAGCGGCAAGCAGACGATTGGATAGAGCACGACGGCTAAAGCCGACAGCATGAAGAGATAGATTGGCCCCATATTTCGCAGCCCGTAATATTCGATCGTCGTAATCTTGTTCCCTTCGGCGATCTCTAATCCGAACAAGGCGGCGGTGATCAGAATCGCATACGCAGCCCATAAGATGCTGTAGTGCTTGAACATATGCACAAACTCCTCGTTATCGGGTCCTGACGATTAGACGATTCATACGCTGCAATAGTTAGCGGCCGCGGCGAAGCGTTCATCGCCGCGCAGCAGCTCCGGCGAACTCGCTCATCAGCTGATTGAACTTATCGCGTTCGTCATAGAACGAGCCGTGTCCGCTGTACATAAAGGGCACTAGGGTCGAACGGGGAATGATCCGCTGCATCTCCTCCGCTTGGCTGAACGGAATGACCTGATCGTGAATGCCGTGCACAATCAGCGTCGGCACCTGGATGCGGGACAGATCGGCATTCAGATCCAAGTCCCGCAGCATGGCGATGATCGCGGCCGTCGACCATCCAGCGGCCTGCATGCCCATTCGATTGAACCAGTCCGAGAAGGGCTGCGTAATGAACCGGAAGAAGAATATATTCGATACGCCAAGCATCATGTTGGCTCGATCGTTCAACGTCTCCTTGAGCAGCTTCGCGGCCGTCTCCTTGGTGAAGCCGCGCGGCGCCGCCGCATCAATGAGCACGAGCTTGGATGCGCCGCCTCCATTATGACGTACAACGTACTTAATCGCTATCGCGCCTCCGGTCGAATGGCCGGCTAGCACGAAATCTTGCAGCTTCAGCGCTTCAACGACCGCTCGGATGTCGTCCGCTAACCGCTCTAATTGATACCCGCCGAAGGGCCGGTCCGACCTGCCGAAGCCGCGCCAGTCGATGCCGATACAGCGGTATCCCATGCTCGGCAGCACATTGAACTGATATTCGAACTGTTCGTGGCTCAGCGGCCAGCCGTGCAAAAACACGATCGTCTTGCTTCCTGCCGGGTTGATGTCCTCCACATAGAGCTTCACCCCGGGCTCCACCGTTACGTAATATCCCAAAGTCGATGCCTCCGCGAATCATAATCCTTACCCGATAGGATATTCGCCCAGCGTCTTAATGTGAATGCTGATGCGGCAGAGCCGAGAGTCCGCGAGCAGTCAGACCGCGGCCGCCAAGAATTAATTCCCCATGCCGCTTCCTTCATTCATCTGCTACAATTATGATCAGTCGGCGATGAAGCGTACGGACCAGTATGACGACAACATCGCCAGCGCGACATAATCCGCGAAAGAGAGGAATTACAATGCCGAGCAATCCGGCCCACCCGCAAGAGAAGCGGGTCAATTGCATGAAATGCCAGCATTACTATGTCACTTGGGACCCGGCCTTCCCCAGAGGCTGCAGAGCATATGAATTCAAGACACGCTCCATGCCGAGCGCGCTCGTGCTGTCCTCCTCCGGCCAGCCATGCCTGAAGTTCGAGCCGAAGAGGCAATGATCATTGTCTCGTTGGTGGAGCA
>JAEZCJ010000070.1 GCA_023433615.1 Bacillota bacterium
AAATACCACCTCGAAAGGTGGCAGCACAGAGTGCTCAGTGTTTGGATAGGAGTGGAGAGAAACCATACTGTAGCTTTAGTATATGTATCCGTTTTCATTTTGTCAAGTATCCGTTTTCATTTTTATTCAAAATCCAGTCGAACCAGGCGTGCCGGCGGCACATGCCAAACCGCCGGCCTCCCCCTTATCTTAATGCTTGGCTTCGAATCCCAGTACGCCTAACAGCGTAACGGCTCGATCCAGATCATCCTGCTCTCGGAACGACAGGCGCAGAATGCCCGGCACGTCTTCGCGACTTTCGATGATCTGCAGGTTGCTAAGATTAATCCGCGCATTGCCGAGCTCCGTCGCAATGCGGCCGATAATGCCCGGATGGTCAGGAACATCGATATAACATTCGTATACCGCCCCGATCGCGCCCTTGCGGCGCTCAGGAAATTGACTGCGGAACTCGCTGGACGTCCGAAAGGCCTCTTCGATCTGTGCCGCGTCACCGCGTTCAAGCATCGAAATGAAGCGATCCGTGCCGTCTCGCCATTCTTGCAGCAGACGGATGATGACCTTACGGTTGTCGACCAGAATATCGCGCCATACGATCGGGTCGCTCGAAGCGATTCGCGTAATGTCGCGGAACCCGCCTGCGGCCAGCGCTTGATAGAGCGTGTTCGATTCGTTGTACGCCCGGACATGATTGACGAGCTGCACGGCAATGACATGCGGCAGATGGCTGATCGCGCCGACGATCTCGTCATGCAGCTCCGGTTCGACCTGCACGATCTGCGCCCGGGTATGCGCCAGCAGACCCTTCAATCGCTCCACGGCTTCCTTCGGCGCGTCCGGCTCCGGCGTGAGCACATAGAAGGCATTCTCGAACAGCATCTCGTTCGCCGCCTCGACGCCGGACTTCTCGCCGCCTGCCATCGGATGCCCGCCGATGAATACTGCCCCGTTCTGCAAGCCGATGGCTCTGGCGCATGCCGCGACCGAAGCCTTGGTACTGCCGACGTCGGTTATGATGCAGCCGGGCTTCAGCTTCATGCCCGCGAGCTGCCGCAAGTACTCGTCCAGCTTCCCTACCGGCACGCACAAGAAAATGTAATCGGCATCCGATGCCGCATCCTCGACCGACGTAGTCGCGGCGTCGACGACGCCGCGCGCAACGTATTTGTCCGCGGAGGATTGCCGGTTCGAATACCCGACGACACGCAGTCCGGCCTTGCCCTTGAAGCATAACGCAAGCGATCCGCCGATCAGGCCGACGCCAAAAATAGCGATCGTCGTCATAGGATTATGCTTGCACCGCCACTTCCGACAGAACCTGTTCCAAGGCTTGGATGAATGCCGCATTCTGCTCCCGGCTGCCGACCGTGATCCGAATATGCGTCGGGTAGTACGTCCAGCGCGCCCTGGAAATGATGCCCTTCTTCAGCAGCGCTTCGAATACGGCCTGCGAAGGACGCCCGGCATCGAACATGACGAAGTTGCCGTACGGGGCAAAGTAAGGCAGCCCCAGCCGATCGAACTGCTCCTTCAAATAGGCGAGTCCTTCGGCATTGCTCGCTCTGCACGATTCGATGAAAGCCGTATCGGCGAGCGCAGCCTTGGCTGCAGACTGCGCGTAGCGCGTCGTATTGAACGGCTCGCGGACTTGATTGATGCTGCGAATTGTGTCCGCACGCCCGATGCCGTATCCGATGCGCAGCGATGCCAATCCGTAGATCTTCGAGAACGTGCGCAATGCGACCACGTTCGCGTAGCGCTTCACGTAATCGATGCCGTTCGGGTAATTCGGGTCGGCTATGTACTCGCAGTAGGCTTCGTCAAGGATGACCATGACGGATGAAGGAACTTTAGCCATGAAGTCATCGAGCTCTTCCCGCGTAACGATCGTCCCCGTCGGGTTATTCGGGTTGCAGATCCATACGATCTTCGTCCGCTCGTTCACCTTGGCCAGCATAGCAGGCAGGTCATGCTTGCCATCCTTCAGCGGCACCTCGATGATGGTCGCGTTCTCGATCTCGGCATTATGCTTGTACTGCGGGAATGTCTCGTCCGCCATGATGGTCTCGTCGCCTTTGGACAAGTACGCTCTCGCGATCATCAGAATGACCTCATCGGAGCCCGCTCCGAAAATCAGCTGGTCCTTGTCGACGCCCAGGCTCGAAGCGAGCGCTTCGGTCAACTGCACGGCGCCTCCGTCCGGATACAAGCTCGTGTTGTTCAATTCGTTCATGATGGCTTGCTTGGCTTGCTCGGAGCAGCCGAACGGGTTCTCGTTCGATGCAAGCTTGATGACTTCCTTCAGGCCGAGCTCGCGTTTCACTTCTTCGATCGGTTTGCCGGGTTGATAGACCGGCAGGTGCATAATATTCGATTTAGGCTGCACTTCGGATCACCTCGTCCATGACTTATTCAGCTTATTCGGCTGATAGCAGATATTGAAGATAAAATTTATTGTCTCATATCCTTTTCTAATCAGCAAGTCATAACGATAGCCGAACGCCGCTTGTTAGTTGAGATTGCATGATTCAACTGATCCCATGGTTAATAATGCCTCCGATTCGATTAGTGCGCAAAATAAAGACGCCGGCGCTGACACCGACGTCCTATTCTCAGCCTATCGCTCACACCTTCAAGCTCTTCACGAACGCTGCGATGCCGTTCAAACCCTGTTCCTTCGTGCGGGGATCCGCTAACAGCGGAATCGCCTCTTCGATCTGGCGCACGATCGCGCTGCCGACGATGACGCCGTCGCACTTGCCCGCGAATCGTTCCACCTGCTCCCGGTTCGAGATGCCGAAGCCGACCGCGATCGGCACGGACGATGCCTCCCTGACGGTTCGGAGAAAATCGTCGATGCCGGCATGAAAGTCCGAGCGTACGCCCGTCACGCCGAGCGACGACACGCAATAGACGAAGCCGCGGGCCTTGGACGCGATCCGCGTGATACGGTCATGCGAGGTCGGCGCCACGAGAGGGATCAAGTGAATGCCTGCCGCCTCCGCCATGCCGCGTACCTCCTCGTCTTCTTCGATCGGAAGATCGGGGATGATCAGGCCGCTGATGCCTTTATCCTGCACCAGCCGGAAGAAGGTATCGAGACCGAGCTGCAGCACCGGGTTATAGTAAGTAAACAGGATGAACGGGATGTCTGCCCCGGCCTTGCGCGCATCCTCGGCTACCTGGATGCAGTCGAGGATCGTGAGCCGATTGCGCAGCGCGCGCTCCGAGGACCGTTGAATGACGGGCCCGTCCGCGAGCGGATCGGAATACGGCACGCCAAGCTCGATCATGTCTGCGCCTGCTTCCGCAAGCTTGACGATAATCTCGACGGTAGTCGGGATATCCGGATCGCCGACGGACAGGAACGGCATAAGCGCGGTTCCTCCCTCCGTCCGAAGCTTCTCGAATGCGGCATCAATGCGATTCATCGGCGGCACCTCCCAAGTACTGCATAATCGACTCGACGTCCTTGTCGCCGCGGCCGGACAAGCTGACGACGATCACTTGCTCCTTGCCGAGCGTCGGAGCCAGCTTCATGACTTGCGCGATGGCATGCGACGACTCGAGCGCCGGAATGATGCCCTCCGTACGCGACAGCAGCTGCAAGGCTTCGAGCGCCTCCGCATCCGTAATCGGCACGTACTCCGCGCGTCCGGAATCTTTCAAGTAAGCATGCTCCGGTCCGATGCCCGGGTAGTCGAGTCCTGCGGAGATCGAATGCGCCGGCTGCACTTGGCCGTATTCATCCTGCAGCACATAGCTCAGCGAACCTTGGAAGACGCCATGCTTGCCCAACGTCATCGTTGCGGCATGCTCCAGCGTATCGATCCCGCGGCCTGCGGCTTCGACGCCGACGAGCTTGACTGCCTCGTCCTGTACGAACGGATAGAAGATCCCCATCGCGTTGCTGCCGCCGCCGACCGCCGCGACGATGTAATCCGGCAGCCTGCCTTCCTGCGCTTGGATCTGCTCGCGCGTCTCGTCGCCGATGATCCGCTGGAAGTCCCGCACGATCATTGGATACGGGTGAGGGCCCGTGACGGAACCGAGAATGTAGTACGTATCGTCGACATGGCTTACCCAGTAGCGGAGCGTCTCGTTGCATGCATCCTTAAGGGTACGCGTGCCGGACGTAACCGGAACGACCTCGGCACCGAGCAGCTTCATTCGGAACACGTTCAGCTGCTGACGCTTCGTATCCTCCTCGCCCATGAACACCTTGCACTCGAGTCCGAGCAGCGCCGCTACCGTGGCGGATGCTACGCCGTGCTGGCCTGCGCCTGTCTCCGCGATGATTTTCGTCTTGCCCATGCGCTTCGCCAGGACGCCTTGCCCGATCGTATTGTTGATCTTGTGCGCGCCGGTATGGTTCAAGTCTTCGCGCTTCAGATAGATTTTCGCGCCGCCGAGCTTGTCGGTCAGCCGCTCCGCGTAATAGAGCGATGTCGGCCGTCCGGAATATTGCTTGAGCAAGTAGCGAACCTCCGCAATGAACTCGGGATCTTTAATATAATGTTTATAAGCATCCTCCAACTCGAGGAGCGCATTCATCAACGTCTCAGGCACGTAGCGTCCGCCGAACTTGCCGAAGCGGCCGTGCTGGTCTGGCACTTGATTCATGCCGTAGTCACCCTTTCCACAAACTTCATTATTTTCGCGGCATCCTTCATGCCGTCCGTCTCCACGCCGCTCGATACGTCCACGCCGTCTGGCTGGTATTGACGAATGAGATCTTGCACATTATCCGCATGAAGCCCGCCAGCCACATATAGGGGAACGCCGATGTTCGCCGCCGCTGCCTTATAGTCGTCCATTACCGACCAGTCGAATGCGCTGCCCGTTCCGCCGCCTGCCGTGTCGATCATTGCGGCATCGATCGCGCCGGCGTATGGCGTCAGTCGGTCCAGGGCGGCCTTCTCTTCGCTGCCGCCCCGAATCCCGAACACTTTCCACACCTGGACGCCGAGCGATTCCCGAATGATCCGGCAGTGCTCGGGCGACTCTTGCCCGTGCAGTTGCACCACCTGCAGCCGTACGCTGGCCAGCACCTCTTGCAGCGCCTCAATGGCCGGATCGACGAACACGCCTACGGCACGCGGCGGACGATCGCCTGCGGCGCGCAGCTCGCTCACCTGCTGAACGAGCGAAGCCGCCGCCTCCGGCGCGATTTGCCGCTTGCTCTTCGCGAACACGAACCCGATCTCGTCGATCGGCAAGCCGTTCATGGCCCGAATGGTGTCCGCATCCCGCAGTCCGCAAATTTTGATCCGAGAGCGGCTCACCTTGCCGTCACCGGTCCCATCAGCGCATGCACGGCATCGCCTACGTCCGGCTGCCGCATGAAGTGCTCGCCGATCAAGACGCCGTGCGCGCCTAATCCTTGCAAGTACGCGATATCCTCCGGCCGGCTGATGCCGCTCTCGCTGATGAACGTTACGTGATCCGGCACCAGGCCGATCAAGCTCTCGGTCGTCATCAGGTCGGTCTCGAACGTCTTCAGGTTGCGGTTATTGACGCCGATCAACGACGCTTTGTCCAGCTCCAGCACCGCTTCCAGCTCCTCGCGGTCATGAACCTCCACCAGAACGTCCATGCCGAGCGACTTCGCCAGGTCATGCATTTCGGCGATATCCCGAGAGGTCAGAATCGCGGCGATGAGCAGAATCGCATCGGCGCCGATCAGTCTTGCTTCATACACTTGACGGTAATCGATCGTGAAATCCTTGCGCAAGAGCGGCTTATCGACTGCCGCGCGAATCGCGCTCAGATAGTCGTTCGAGCCTTGGAAGAAATCCGTATCCGTCAGCACGGAGATGCAGTCCGTACCCGCCTGCTCATACGTCTGCGCCAGCGTAACCGGATGGAAATCCTCGCGGATCAACCCCTTCGAAGGCGATGCCTTCTTCACTTCGGCGATCAGCCCCATCGGCCGGCGTCTACCGTTCGAAAGTGCCATCTCGAAGCCTTTGCATGCCGGCATCTCGGCAATGCGGCGTTCCGCTTCCCGAATGGAGAACGTCTCCGCCAGCGCATCGACCTCATGCCGCTTTACCGCTACGATTTTATCAAGAAACATGGGCTATTTCCCCCGTCCTTCTAATCAATTGTTCCAGCTTATCGTTCGCCGCCCCGGAATCGATGATCGCTGCAGCCGCTGCCACGCCGCCTTGCAGCGAATCGGCCTTGCCTCCGACATAGAGGCATGCTCCCGCGTTTGCCAGCACGATATCGCGGTATGCGCCGCGTTCCTTGCCCGCAAACACGTCGCGGATGATTGCCGCGTTCGTCTGCGCGTCGCCGCCCAGCACGTCGCCGATCGTGCGGCGCGTAAGACCCAGCTCCTCCGGGGTCAGCGTATACGTATGGACTTCGCCGCCTTGCAGCTCGGAGATCTGCGTCGCATCGGAGATGCTGATCTCATCCAAGCCGTCATGGCTGCTGACGACCAGCGCGCGCTTCAAGCCCAATTGGCCGAGCACTTGGGCGACGGTAGCCGTGCGCCCGCGATCGTACAGACCCAGCAGCTGGCGATCAGCCCCTGCCGGATTCGTGAGCGGTCCGAGCATGTTGAAGATCGTCCGCACGCCGAGCTCTCGCCGCGGCCCTGCGGCATGCCGCATCGAAGGGTGGAACAATTGCGCGAACATGAAGCAGATGCCGATCGAATTAAGGCACATGCCGGCTTGTTCGGCGGTTAGGTTAATGTTGACCCCAAGCGCCTCCAGCACGTCCGCGCTGCCCGCCTTGCCGGACATTGCCCGGTTGCCGTGCTTCGCCACGCGAACGCCGCCGGCGGAAGCGATGATCGCCGAAGCCGTCGATATATTGAACTTATGAATGCCGGAACCGCCCGTGCCGCACGTGTCGAGCAGTCCGTCCTGCTCGGTCTCGACGCGGTTCGAATGCGCGCGCATCACTTCCGCGAAGCCCGTAATTTCCTCGGTCGTCTCGCCCTTCATCCGCAGTGCCATGACGACTCCCGCGATCTGTGCCGGCGTCGCTTCCCCGCTCATGATCAGCTCCATCACGCTGCGGGCCTGTTCGCGAGACAGCGGGCTGCCGCCGATCAGCTGAGCCAGCGCCGATTGCATCGTAATCTCTCCCATTGGTACATCCCCCTATACGCTATGGTAATAGTCGATATTCGCTCTGCCTCGGCCCGGCTGCTTCGCGTCTCTTGCCGGGAACATGGCTTCCGCCGCACGGATTGCTTTGAGCGAGCCCATTGCCTTGTTCACGGTTTCCATATATTCGTTCTCGGGCACCGAGTCCCATACAATGCCGGCTCCCGCCTGTACATAAGCTTTGCCGTTCTTGAAGACGATGGTGCGGATCGTGATGCAGGTGTTCAGGCTGCCGGCGAAGCCGAGATAGCCGATCGCTCCGGCGTAAGCGCCGCGCGATTCATTCTCGAATTCCGCGATGATCTCCATGGCGCGCAGCTTCGGAGCGCCCGATACGGTGCCTGCCGGCATGCATGAGACGAAGGCGTCGAAGAAGTCCTTATCCTTGCGAAGCTTGCCGGATACGTTCGATACGATGTGCATGACATGCGAGTACCGCTCGATCTCCATATAGGCGTCGCACTTCACCGAGCCGAATTCCGACACGCGGCCGATATCGTTGCGCCCAAGATCGACGAGCATCAGATGCTCCGCGCGCTCCTTCTCGTCCGCGAGCAGCTCGCGCTCGTTCGCGAGGTCCTGCTCCGGCGTGCGCCCCCGCGGCCGCGTCCCGGCGATCGGCCGCGTCTCGACGCGGTCGCCCTCTACCTTGACGAGCGCTTCGGGCGAAGCGCCGACGATCACTTCGTCGTCCATCTTCAGGTAATACATGTACGGAGACGGATTCGTCGAACGCAGCACGCGGTACACATGCAGCGGGTCGACCTCGGTCTCGATGCTGAACCGCTGCGACAAGACGACTTGGAAAATGTCGCCGGCGCGAATATACTCCTTTGCCTTCTCGACGTTCGCGATGAACTGCGGTTTCGTCAGATTGGACTTCACGTCGCCCAAATCAGGATCCGATTGCGGCGCTCCGCCCGCCATAAGCGGATAAGGCAGCGGCTGCTGCAAACGCTCGATCGCCTCTTCGATCTTCCGGCAAGTCTCATCGTATGCCGCTTCGATCTGAGCATCTGTGTAACCGTCCTTCACGTGAACGTTGCCGATCACTTGAATCTGCTGTTTGAAATGGTCGAACACGATGATCTGGTCGCAGAACATGAACTTGAGGTCGTCCGTACCTAGATCGTCGATGCGGTGCGCAGGCAGCTTCTCGTAATACTGCAGCAGATCGTAGCCGAAGAATCCGATGGCGCCGCCGGTGAACGAAGGCAGGTTCGGCAGCACCGGACTCCGATAGGAGCGCAGATGTGCCTTCAGCAGCTCCAGCGGCTTGTCGTCCAGCATGGTCACCGCCCCGTCCTGCTCGATCGTCATCGTGCCGTTCTTGCCGCGGATCAGCATGAACGGGTCCGTCCCGATGTAGGAATAACGCGCCCATTTGACGCCGCCTTCTACGCTTTCCAGGAGAAATGCGCGATTTTCCTTGCAATAGTGCTGGAACAGCCGGATCGGCGTCTCCGTATCCGCCATGACATGCCTGACGATCGGGATCAGATTGTACTGCGATGCCAGCCGGATGACTTCCTGCAATTCCGTGTTCATGTGAGTTCCCCCTTCAAGATAGTGCGCCCAGACCAACAAGAAAAGCTCCTGCTGTCGCAGGAGCGTAAGATTCCAAAGGATGATTCCGGCAGTGCGCGGCTATGACGAAATACGACAAGACCCGAATCGCTCGGTTCCTGCTTCCGTCATGACGCTGCTCATCTCATCTCTTCTCGTCTCGACTAAGCTCTGCTAGGCTCTGGTATTGCCGCTCTGTACTCGTCTTGCTCTCAACTATCACTCACTATACAACAGGAACCGCAAGGCGTCAAGATTGGGCAAGGTCGGGACGGAGCGCCTGCGCGCCGCCAAGGAACACATGCCGAATCTCGTTCTGCTTCTTCTCCGTATTGACGGTTACCATCAGTCGAATGCAGCGCTCCAGGCTTCCCTTGACGGATATCTCCAGCGCGCACATAAGCGGCACGAGCTCCCAGCCCGGCATCTGGCGAATGGCGATTGCAGGGAACGTGGCGTCGAGGTCGGCCGTGACGGTAATCAAGATGCTGCAAATTTCTTCAGGGGTTACCTCATTCTCGGCCACGATCCTGTTCAGCATCTCGAGCGTCGCGTCCAGAATCGGTTGTTTTTCATTGACATCTACGGTGATCGCACCGCGAATCCCTCGCGCAGTCATACCTGAATGTCCTCCTCTTTAAGCTGTTCCACGACGCGGCGGACCCGCTCCGCAGACATATTTTTGTCGATCACGACCTTGCCGATCGCCGTAGGAACGACATAGACCATGCTGCCTTCCTTGAACTTCTTGTCGTGCATCATCGCGTTCATGATGGCATCGGTGTCGAGTGCTGCAGGCAGTCTGACAGGCAGGCCGCACTTCGCCAGCGCACGCTTGGTGACCGCGTATACGTCCTCCGAAGCGCCGAGCTCGACGCCGATGCGGGCCGCACCGACCATGCCGATCGAGATCGCTTCGCCGTGGGTCAATTCGCCGTAGCCGGCGACCGCTTCCAGCGCATGCCCGATCGTATGCCCGAGGTTCAGGATCGCGCGCAGGTCGTTCTCGCGCTCGTCCTGCGAGACGACGGCTGCCTTGACGCTGCAGCCCTTATGCAAAGCGTACCCGAGCGCGTCGCTGTCCTTCGCCAGCAGCCGATCGGCATTCGCTTCGATCCATGCTACGAACTCGGCGTCCCAGATCAGGCCATGCTTCACGACCTCTGCCAATCCGGCGCGCACTTCTCTGGCGGGAAGCGACTGCAGCGTGTCCAGATCGTAGAGCACCATTTCGGGCTGATAGAATGCGCCGATAATGTTCTTCGCGAGCGGATGGTTCACCGCTACCTTGCCGCCGACGCTGCTGTCATGCGCCAGTATCGTCGTCGGCATCTGCACGAAGCGGACACCCCGCATGTACGCCGCGGCGGCATAACCGGCCAGGTCGCCGACGACGCCGCCGCCCAGCGCAACGACCGCCGAATGGCGGTCGAGTCCGGCCTCAAGCGCCTTCGTGATCAGACTCTCGAAGACGGCCAGCGACTTGGAGCTCTCGCCGGAAGGCACGGTAACGCTCGTCGTGCGGAAGCCGGCTGCCTGCAGCCGGCTCTCTAGCGCGGGCAGGTAGTGCGGGCCGACGCCGTCGTCCGTCACGATCATGAGCGGCGACTTCTTGCTGATGCCATGCCGCTCGAAATAATGAGGCGCTTCCGCCAGCAGCCCCTCGCCGATGTAGATCGGATAGGAACGTTCGCCTAGATCGACCGTGAGCTCCCGCATTAGTAGCGCCCCACTTGTTCCAGGTAGTTATTCAGGTTCGCGCGGATCTCCTCGATCGAATCGCCGCCGAACTTCTCGAGGAACGCTCGCGCGACCTCCCAAGCGACGACATGCTCCATTACGACGCTCGCCGCGGGAACGGCGCAGCTATCCGAGCGCTCCACCTGCGCGGTGAACGGCTCCTTCGTGTCGATGTCGACGCTGCGAAGCGGCTTGTACAGCGTCGGGATCGGTTTCATCACGCCGCGTACGACGATCTGCTCGCCTGTCGTCATCCCGCCTTCGAAGCCGCCGAGACGATTAGACGCGCGGTAGAATCCGCGTTCGCCCTCGTACATGATCTCGTCATGGACCTGGGAGCCGCGCAGCTTCGCGGCTTCGAAGCCGATGCCGATCTCGCAGCCCTTGAAGGCATTGATGGAGACGACTGCGCCAGCAATCCGGCCGTCCAGCTTGCGATCCCATTGCACGTGGCTGCCGAGTCCGACCGGCACGCCTTCGATAATGCACTCGACGATGCCGCCGATGGAATCGCCTTCGGCCTTGATCTCGTCGATATGCGCCATCATCTTCGCTTCCGTATCCTTATCGACGACGCGAACCGGCGATTCTTCCGTGATGCGAATCAGTTCGTCGAGCGGCAGGTTATTCGCAGGGGCTTCGATCTCGCCGATCCGAATCACTTGGCCGCCGACCTTGATGCCGAATTCCGCCAGCAGCTGCCTTGCCACTGCGCCGACAGCCACGCGGGCCGCCGTTTCGCGCGCGCTGGAGCGCTCCAGCACGTTACGCAGATCTTTCAGGTCGTACTTGAGACCGCCGTTCAAGTCGGCATGACCCGGCCGAGGACGATGGACGCGGCGCTTCTCTTCGTCGCCGCCTTCGATCGGCTCGATATTCATGACGCTCGTCCAATGCTTCCAGTCGTTGTTCTCGACGACCAGCGCCACAGGCGCCCCCGTCGTGCGCCCGTGCCGGACGCCGCCGACGATGTTCGCCGTGTCCTTCTCGATCTGCATTCTTCTGCCGCGGCCGTGGCCCTTCTGGCGACGGTGCAGCTGGAAGTTCAATTCTTCGAAATCAAGCGTAAGATTGCTCGGCAGTCCTTCAATGATCGCGGTCAGCTGCGGACCATGCGTCTCGCCTGCCGTTAAATATCGTAAACTCAATCTGATTTCCCCCTAATTCCTATATATGCAAGTTCAAAAAGGCCGATTGTCAGCGCCTCAAGTGTTTCCGAAGGAAACACACGTCGGAAGCATACGCTTAGGTTGGACGATGGTAGACAATGAGGAACTCCAGAGTTTCCGCAGGAAACGCACTTCGGAAGCATACGCTTGTAGGCAATACCTACGTGAGTACCGGAAGTTTCGCCAGCGTTCAAGATTCGACGTCGAATACACTTCTCGAGTCACTACGCGATCACAACGGACTTATTGAACAACTTCTATGTACAAGCGCCCTGACATCTTTGCTCATTATAGTATAGCGCACCCGGTTTGACAAGGAACACGATGCCCTCCGGACAGGCCAAAGCCGGCTTCGGGGAAGCCGGCTTGCCGAGTCGTGACGCTTCTATGTTCAGCCGTGCGCGGGCTGTCTCTGCCGAGCTTGGGCTGCTGGCTGGGGATCGTTGATGAGGCCTCTCATCTGAGCGGTCTCAAGCCCCAGAATCTGCGCGCATTCTTGAATCGTGATGATGCCCCGCTTATACGCGGCAATCACTATTCGCTTATCCATCCTCTACCTCCATTATCATGCTCATGGACAGTATTGGAATTATCGCCCGCGGCTATACATGCAAAGAAGGATGATTGCCAGCATTCAAGCTTGCCTTCTGCGGTAGAAGAAGGTTTCGGCCGTCTCGAGGTCGTATTGCGATGGACTGAAGATCTGCTCGGTGCTGCCCACGAACAGGATGCCTCCGGGACGCAGCGCCTGGGCGAACTTATGGTACAGCTCCCGTTTCGCCTCTTCCGTGAAATAGATCATAACGTTCCGGCATACGATCAGGTCAAAGCCTTGGCCGAATGAATCGTGCAGCAGATTATGCTGCTGGAAGCGGACCGCGTTCATCAGCTTCGCGTCGATGCCGAAGTCTTCTCCCTTGCGGGCGAAGTAGCGCTCCCGATATGCAGGAGGCACTTCCTTCAGCGACCGCTCTGCATATAAGCCTGCCATTGCCCGCTCGATGACCTTCGTGTCCAGGTCCGTGGCAAGGATCGATGAGCGCTCGAGGACGCCGAGCTTATCCAGAATCATCGCGATCGTATACGGCTCTTCGCCGGTCGAGCATGCCGCGCTCCATACCTTCAGCCTGCCGCTCGTCCTCAGCATCTCCGGGAAAAATCGCTCCTCAAGCGCATGCCAGCGGTTCGGATTGCGCCAAAATTCGGATACGTTGATCGTCATGCGATCCAAAAATTCGCTCATGAGCTTCGCGTCCGTACTGAGCGCTTCCCAATAAGCAGAGAAGGTCGAATAGCCGTACTTCAGGCGCAGCGTGGTCAGCCTGCGCTTCATCTGGGCCTCCTTGTACTGCGAGAGGTCAATCGCCGTCTTCGTCTTGATCATCTTAATGAAAAAGGAAAAATCCGCATCGTCCATGCAAGCGCCTCCCGACATTGATGCTGCCTGGTGCTAGATCCAGCGCTGAATCGTCTGCTCGTAGGAAGCCAGTTCTTCAGGCCGGAAAAAGATCCCGATCTCCCGTTCGGCGTTCTCGGGCGAATCGGAGCCGTGAATCAGATTGAAATTCGTATGTACGGCATAATCCGAACGGATCGTGCCGGGCGCGGCTTCCACCGCGTTCGTCTTGCCGATCAAGGCGCGCGTCAGCGCGATGACGTTGTCGCCTTCCCAGACCATCGCGAATACGGGTCCGGACGTAATGAATTCGATGAGCGGCGGATAGAACGGCTTGCCTTTATGCTCCGCATAATGACGTTCGGCCAGCTCCTCGTTCACCATCATCAGCTTGGCGCCGATCAGCTTGAGGCCCTTCCGTTCGAAGCGGGATACGATCTCGCCAACGAGACTGCGCTGAATGCCGTCCGGCTTCACCATTAAGAAAGTTCTCTCCATCGTCAATGACCTCCTTCGATTCAATAATTCCGCTGCGCGACGAATTGCGCGATGTCGCGCAGATTCTTCCTGGCCGGAATATCCGGCAGTCCCGCGAGCGACGCAAGCGCCTTCTCGATATAGCGGGCAGCCATCGCTTCGGCTTCTCCGATTCCGCGGCTTGAGCGGATCAGCTCGATGGCTCGCGAGCAGTCGGCCGTACCGTCGCTTTCGCGGATGCGCGCGATCTCGGCAAGCAGGGGCTCGCGTATCGACTCCTCGCGCAGGGCGAGCAGCACCGGCAGCGTAATGTTGCCTTGGCGGATATCGGAGCCCGGCGGTTTGCCGATCTGTTTGGCCGTGCCGAGCAGATCCAGCAGATCATCGCGAATTTGGAACGCCATGCCTACATTGTAGCCGTAACGATACAGTCGGTTATACGTTGCCTGATCCGTTCCTGACGCCAACGCGCCAAGCTGGCAGCTGATGGCGATGAGCAGGGCGGTTTTGCGGCGGATCCGCAGCAGGTAGTTGCGCACCGTCTGCTCCGTATTGAAGAAGTCGCGGATCTGCTCCATCTCGCCGATGCACATCTGTACCAGCGCCTTGGACAGCACTTGATGCAGCACGGGACTCTGCAGCTCCGTTACGATCGTAAGCGCCTTCGCGTGGATGTAATCCCCGGTATACATGGCGATCCGGTTATCCCACTTGGACTTGACCGTCAGTTGGCCGCGTCTCGTCTCCGCATCGTCGATCACGTCGTCGTGCACGAGCGACGCCATATGGATCAGCTCCAGAGGTACGGCTACCTTCTGCAGCACGTCCAGATCGTACTCGCCGAACTTGCCCGCCAAGAGCACGATGACCGGCCTGATCCGTTTCCCGCCTGCCTTGAGCAGATGCAGCGAGGCTTCGCTGAGCAGCGCGTGATCGGACGTCACGCTGCGTTCGAGCTCTTTTTCGATTGTCGTTAAATCGCCCTTCATCCTTGCGTAAATATCTAAAAGTTTCATTCGTTCACCTGGGCTACAGTATGGTCTGACCAAAAACGAAGCTTCACCTCGTGCTGGAGCAATCCCAGACGATGGGCGTAGCGGAAGTAGAGCGCAAGCCCTTCTCGTTCGCGTTCGCCGAAGCCGTACTTCAAACACCGAAAATAACGGGACCAATAATCGACTTCTCCGCCGATCGCAGCCGCTGCTTTGGCCGCGAGCCGATCGATTCCTGCCAGCGAGATTCGTTTGCTCGCATTGAGCGCCCGCAGAACCATGCGCACGGTCTCGGGCGCTTCCTTCACCGCGTTCTCCCGAACCGCCAGAACCGCGAACGTCATGCCGAGGCCTGTCCAGTCCTTCCATAGCCTGCCGACGTCGAGCATCTCGCAGCCGTGGTCGCTCCGCCAGGACGCGCGTATCGCGGGATCGCCGATGAGCAGTGCCGCATCCGCCTCCCGCAGCATCTCGTCCAGATTCGGTTCCATCGTGACGTAGCGGGGCGAAGCTTGGAACCGGCCGGACATAATGATCCGCAGCAGATTCACGGAGGTAGCGGACGTATTCGTAACGGCAATCGTGCCTTGCAGCACCTGCTCGAGCGGCTTCTTCAGGAAGAGGAAGATCGACATCACGTCGCCGTCCGCGCTGACGGACAGATCGGGCAGGAGCACGAGCTGCTCGCTCATCTGACCGTATGCGAAGGAAGAGATGGCCGAGAGATCCGCCTCCCCGGCCTTCAAGGCGCGGTTCAGCTCGGACGGCACGCCGGTCAGAATATTCACGCGCTGCGCCTCGCTGCGTGTCAGACACGCTTCGAAATGGTCGAATATCGGCCATACATTCGCGTAGTCAATGCGTCCGATGGTGATCGGGCGTTCATGCCCCATCGTGTTCATCTCCCCATCTTCTGTACAAGTCGTGGCTCAGCTGCATGTTATCCATCACCTTGCCAACCATGAAGTCTATCATATCACTCATCGACTGCGGACGGTAGTAAAAGGCAGGCATCGCCGGGATGATCCGGACGCCTAGGCGCGCAAGCTTCAGCATGTTCTCCAGATGGATGGCCGTAAGTGGCGTTTCCCGAGGAACGATCAGAAGCGGCCGCCCTTCCTTCATCATGACGTCCGCCGCCCGCGTCATCAGGTTATCGGACGAGCCGTGCGCAATGCCGGACAGCGTTCCCATTGAGCATGGCATGATCACCATGCCGTCGACTCGGAACGAGCCGCTCGCGATGCTGGCGCCGATATCGGAGATCGGATGGTAGCGGAGCGCGCCACCTGCGGCAGCGCGCCCGAACTTGGCCTCTAAGGCTGCTTGTCGCTTCGTCGTCTCCCAGCCCGCTTCCTCCTTGAGGACGCGCCAGCCTGCTTCCGAAATGATCAGATGGACCTGGACGCCTTGCTCGAGCAGCGCCTCGATCAATCGCATGCCGTAGACGGAGCCGCTGGCGCCGGTAATGCCGACGACCCATCGCTTGGCGGATGTTACCATTGGCGAAGCACCACCAGATCGACCATCGCGAAGACGAAGAGCAGCACGCTGAGCGTGCCGTTCATGCCGAAGAATGCGGTCTGCACGCGGCTGAGGTCATTCGGCTTCACGAGCATGTGCTGATAGACCAGAATCGCGATCGAGATGACCGCGCCGGCCAGATAGCTCCAGCCGAGATCGGTCAGCCAGAACAGCGCCGGAAAACCGATCGCCGGCACGACGTGGAACGCGCGGGCGATCCAGAGCGCCTTGGCGATCCCGAATCGCGCCGGAATCGAATGCAGCCCGTCGTTGGTATCGAACTCGTAATCTTGCGTAGCGTATACGATGTCGAATCCGGCTGTCCAGAAGGCAACCGACACGAAGAGCAGATAGGCCGACAGATCCGCGCTGCCGGTAATCGCGACCCAGCCGCCGAGCGGCGCAAGGGCGATCGTGAAGCCGAGGAACACATGGCAAAGCCAGGTAAACCGCTTCGTGTAGGAATAGAAGACCAGCATAAATACGGCAATCGGCAGCAGCTTCACGACTAGCGGATCGAGATTGAACGAAGCGGCGAACAAGAGAATGAATGAGACCGTAATAAAAATCAGCACTTCGTTCGAACGCAAGAGACCTGCGGGAATCGCGCGCGTCTCCGTGCGCGGATTGCGCGCGTCGATCGTCTTGTCGATCAAGCGATTGAGGCCCATGGCCGCGCTGCGTGCGCCGACCATCGCGACGATGATCCATCCGATCTCGCCCCAGCCGGGCAGCCGATCGAGCTGGGTCACCGCGCCGAGAATGGCGCCCAAGAAGGCGAACGGAAGCGCGAAGAGCGTATGCTCGAACTTGATCATTTCCAAGAAAATGCGGACCTTGCGCATCATTGCCGCTCGCTCCCCTTCGTACCGATATGGAGTGCGGCAACGCCGCCTGTGAGCGGATAGGCTTGTACATCCTGCAGGCCGGTCTCGCGGAAAATTGCTGCCAGCTCATGCCGGCCCGGGAATGCGGCCAGCGACTCGGGCAGCCATTTATATTGCTTGTAGCGCTTCACTAACAGCTTCCCGAATAACGGCATCAAGTAGCTGAAGTACAGCTTGTACAATGCCTTGAACGGCTGCCAAGTCGGCCGGGACGCCTCAAGGCAGACGACTTGTCCGCCCGGCTTGACGACCCGTTGCATCTCGCGCAGCACCTGCCTGAGATCCGGCACGTTGCGAAGCCCGAAGCCGATCGTCGCATAGTCGAACGAATCGTCCGGGAACGGCAGCTCCATCGCGTTGCCCTGCACGAGCTTGATTCGCTCGCCGAGGCCGGCGCCGTTCACCTTCGCTTGCCCATAGTTCAGCATGTTGCGGCTGAAGTCCAATCCGACGGTCTCGCCCGTGCCGCTTGCCTCGGCAATCGCGATCGTCCAATCGCAGGTGCCGCAGCATAGGTCGATGGCCGACGCTCCCTGCTGGATATTCATCTTGCGCATCGTGAAGCGGCGCCATGCTTTATGCCGGCCGAAGCTGATCACGTCGTTCATCATGTCGTACTTCGGCGCGACATTCTCGAACACCTCATGCACGAATTGTTCTTTACCTGACTGTGCGTTCAATCCCGTCACCTCATCTCGTTGTATGCCACAGGCTGCGCGGCGAAGGGACGCTGGAATTGCTCCCCGATGCGGGCCAGCTCTTCCGTTAGTCTGTCCGAATCGAGTCCCCTTACAATCTGCTGCAGATTATGCGAAGCTGTCCGAAGCTTATCCAGCAGTTGGCTTCGGATATCGTACTTCGCGACCAATGCCAGAACGAAGCTTGCCTCCCTGGCCGGCTGGGCGAGCCGCGTCCGTTCTTCCTCCGTGCCCTCATGCATGATATGCCAGTACCCCCAACTGCCATCGAAGCGCTCCGGCGTCTCGACGCGGTCCAGCTCGGCGAGCACGACCTCGCAGCGGCTGAAGCCATGCAGGAGATCGGGCCATATGCGCGAGATCCGCTCCTCCAGCAGTCCGCCGAAGAGCCGGAACAGCCCGGTCTTCAGCTCCGTGCAGGTGCCGATATACTCTTCGGCCGTCACTTTCAGCTGATTCATGCGCGTGTACAGATTCAGCTTCACTTGGTTCACTTCGCAGATCGCATCGCTGATCTTGCGGATCATGTCGATTTGGCCGGCCTGCGACAACAAGTGGTAGAACCGGCTGCTGAAGTAATCGCCGGCCAGCACTTTGAGCTGCCGCGAGCGCATCTCGGATGCGGGCCGGTTGCCGCCCGCATCGATCATGTCGTGCGTGTCCAGCCCGAGCTGAACGAGCGACACGACAAGCGGGTACAGCTCGTTCCATTGCGACGGGTTGTTCCCGCTCGAGAGGAACGCAAACAAGAGCCTCGCCCTTGAATCCGGAAATTCGGGCAGGTCCGTGTGATTCTGAATCATGTCATATTCGACGTATTTTCTCGCGATTTCGGGAACGCGATACGATTTCATTCTGTCCAGCCTCCGGTCGTGCAGTCCATGCCGCTCTATAATCTAAATTATTATAGCACAAGTCAGTTCGACAAGCACATGCGAAGCGATCGAAAGCGAACGGGACGCCGGACGCGCGAATCGATGCGCTGTCACGGATTCGCGAGCGGCCCGAACCGGTCGGTCCACCCGCTCGTGACGCTGAGCCGCAGCCGCTGCCGCCATACCGGATCGCGCAGCGGATCCGCCGCCGAAATCTCTTCGGCGCTGCCGCCCAGCCATTGATCCGTACGGCGCACATCCGCGGCCAGCAGGAGCTTGAATCCGTCCGCGCCTCCGATCCGGGCTGCGTCTTGCTTCTCCTCGACGTACCGGACCAGCAGCCGATCGACGTTGGATACCTGGTAGAACGATAACCGCACGAGCTTTTTCAAGTCATTGACAATCGTCACGGAGGTACCCGTCTCTGCCCGGATGGCAAAATCGATCGCCAGCACATTGCCCTTCAGGTCCGTCCGCTTGATGGGCTCCGCGAACGATTGCGCGACCAGCGCGTCCACCAGATTGTCCTGCGACAGCCGCGTCACCCGCTCCGGCTGAAACACCGCGATGTCCTGCATGCCGGCGTCACCGCCATGCGGCAGCAAGAACGCCGCGAATGCCGCCGCCCCCGCAATGGCCGCCGCGGCAGCCATGCCTTTCAGCGTGTGCATGCTCATCCGAACCCCTCCCGTTCCGCAATCGAAGGCCCGAGCCCGTCCCTCTGTACCATTGTACTAGAGTGAAGGGCAGATAATACCTGCCCCTCCTCATCAAACCGTACGTGAGGTTTTCCCTCATACGGCTTTCCGATGTTCGTCATTCATGTGCATACAGATTACAATAGCGTTTTGAGTCCACATAGGATGGACAATGATTTCACATCGCGTAGCGAGCTCATCCATCGAGATCGTTGACGCTTCTTGGCATACCATCTTGCAAGTCGCCGGAGGATGTACCAGTCCAGCTTTGCCATCTTCTTTTGGCTGTAGGCTGTGAAGTAGTAGTTGCGCCAACCCTGTATTTTCGGGTTTAAGTAATCCAAGTGCTCTTGGAATGACTTGTGGCGCATACTCGGAGGAGCTAGTCGTTCCTTCACGACTTCTCGAATCCTCTCCTCAGCCTTACGGCACAACCATTGCTGGGTTGTGTAGTAGACGCGGCCTTTGGATGTTTCTGCTATCGTCTTTCGGTGGTGCATGCCTAGGAAGTCGAAGCCTTCTTCCCCTGTCCATAATCCGACGATGCGTGTCTTGGTTGGATGTAGCGTTAGCTCAAGGCGTTCCATTATCGCTTGAATAAGCCGGAACGCCCGATCTGCATCCTTCTTCGTCTTGCAGATCACCACGAGGTCATCTGCGTAACGTGTCAGTTCCCCAACCTTGCTGCCATGTCGCTCCCACAGAAGATCGAAGTAATTCAGGTAGATGTTCGCTAGCAGCGGAGAGATGACCCCACCTTGCGGTGTACCTAAATCTGATCGTCTGACGTTTCCTTCCTCCATGACTCCCGCACCTAACCACTTCCTCACCAGCTTCAAGACTCTTCTGTCGCTGATTCGCATTTCCACCAGCTTCATGAGCTTCTCTTGATTGATGTTGTCGAAGTAGCCTTGGATGTCGACGTCGACCACCCAGTTCCCTTTGCGGTTGCATGCTTTCCGGATCCGTTCTAACGCTTGCTTCGCACTTCGCTTTGGCCGAAACCCGAATGACGTTTCTTGAAAATCCGCCTCGAAGATAGGTTCAATGACGAGTTTGGTTGCCATCTGAATGACGCGGTCTCTAACCGTTGGAATGCCCAGCGGGCGCTTCTTGCCATCCTTCTTCGGGATGTAGTGGCGCCTTACGGGTTTCGGTTGGTAGCTGCCTTCTTTAAGAAGACGCTGACATTCGTGCACGAAGAACACTTCTCCTTGCTTCTCAATGTCTGCTAGCGTCTCTCCGTCAATTCCAGACGAACCCTTATTCGCTCGTACTCTCCTCCATGCCTCCTGCAGGATGTCTAGCCGGTAGACCTTGTCGTACAGTGCGTGAAATCTACGCTTCTTGCTTTCCTTGGCCGCATGACCTAGTTTCTCTTGGAATTGTTGAACGTTTTCCTTTGGTGTCGTTAGCCGTTTGGCATTCACTGACTCGTACCTCCTCAAGAAACTTGAACAAAGCAGGGCTCCTTCCCTCCCGCAGGTTGTGTTGTCCTGCGTTCCTCGGTAGTATGAGCCCCTCGGACTCCCTTCCTGCAGACCACTCATTTCACCATGCTGGCTTATAGAGCGCCTCATTACGGTTTCAAAAAAAAAAACCGTGCAGGGGAGGGTCTCCCCAGTTCACTGCATCCTCTTTCACACCATGCCGATCCCTCTACGCCGGAGGATTCTTCGCTGCCGCTCCAAGTTCCAAGCAGCTTCCATGGCCTTCGTCCATATACGCGAGACTCGGCATCCTCTCTCCCCTCTTGCGAGGCCTTTTTGACGACGCGGCAGGATTCACTTCATGTTACGGCCTGATATGTTGCTTGCCCTGTCTCCGACAGGTACTTTCGTCGATACGCTTCTACGTACAGATTTCGCCATACGCAGGTATCCTAGCTACGCGGGGGCTTGGCCCCTCCCGCGACCGGACTTTCACCGGCTAGAAGATGCGTGCTTAGCTGGGCACGCCGATACAACAAAAAGCAGCCCTGCGAACAGGGCTGCTTACGCGATGCGGATGATGTCTGCCGGACTTAACCAGCGAAGCCCGGACCGTCGAGCGGAGGCGGCGTGTTCGAGTAGGTGCGCCCCTTCAGATCCTCATGGAAATGCGCGTATGCGGTCAGCATGTACGGATACAGCCAGAGCATGCCGATACCGAACGTCAAGCACGCGAGCAGCGCCCAGCCGATGAACGTCAGGCCGAGGACAAAATACCGCCACTTATGCCCGTCCATCATCTGCTTGCTGCGGTTGATCGCCTCCAGCGCGCCGATGCCCGGGTTGTCGCGCAGAATATAATAAGCTTGCGAATAACGGAGGCCCGCGATGATGCCAGGGATGATCAAGAGAAGCATCCACAGGAACGTGAAGATCGCCATCAGCAGGTATAAGAGGAAGGCTTCGACGAATTGATTGAATCCGCTGAAATACGTTCCGAACGATACGTTCTTGTCGCCGCGCGCGATCTCCATGTAATACCCGTAGATCCCCAGCGTCAGCGCGCCGGTGATGACCAGCGTCGCGATGTAACCGATGACGGGAATCAGGTTGATCAGTCCCAGCGGCACGCCGATGACGATATACGCCAACAGAAGATGCAGCGCGGACCTCCCCCAGATTCCGTCCAGACTTGCTCTTGCCCTTGCCCGAAGCTCAGCGCTTCTCACCATGAACGACATTCCACCTTTTCCGATAATGTTGTAACCGACTATGAATCCGCTTCCAACACACCTATCGTACCTGATTATGCAATATTCGACAATCATTATTATGCGAATATCTCGTACAATATGCCTATTCCTAGAAAATTGCCGCCTGCCAGCACGCACTAAACAAGCCAACGGCCCGAGATCTCCTCAGGCCGTTGGCAATTGCTATTCCGCTTTCTCCGTCAACGTCACATTATCCACGAAGATGCTGTGCGGCGTGAAATTCGCGCCGTCCACGTTAAGGCTGCCGAGCAGGAACGATACGCGCCCGTCCTGATCCGTATCGCCCGTCACCGTGAATTCATGCGTGAACGTCTGCATCGATGCCGTCAGTTCAATCGGCTGCGCCGTCAAGTGGAACCCGCCGCCGCCGCGATTCACTTCGGCCAGGACGCTCTTGTTCAATGTCGACCGCGCATCGAACGTGAGCACGTAGGTTGTGCCCGTCGTAAGCGCAAGTCCGCTCTGCGAGACGATGGTCGACCATTGCTGCCAGCCGTCATAGGCCGTGAAGTCGACCTTCAGCTCGCCGCCTTCGGCTGCGATGACCGCGTTGGAGCCGTCACTCGTCGCAAGCGTCCAGCCGGCAGTGTCCGTATCGAAGCTGCCGTTCAGGAGCGCGTGCCCTTCAACCGGCTCAGGCGCTTCCAGCACGATGTCGGCTTCGCCGAACACGATATCGTCCAAGTAAATCTCATGCGGCGCATTCACTGGCCCACCGACATTGCCCAGCGCGAAGTTCAGGTGCGCGCCGGCGTCGGTCGCGTTCGTCATCGTGAACACGTAGTGATAGCTCTTCATTTTATCCGTCAACGCAACCTCTTGGAGAAGATGCTTCGTGAACGGCTCGCCCTTATGTTCGACGATCAACTGGACGTTCCGCGGCACGGAAGAACGAGCCCTGAAAGACACCTTGTACGTCTTGCCCTGCTCGACCGTCAAGTTCTCTTGGTCGATCTGGATGTTCCAGTTCTCGCTGCCCGTCATGTTCGTCGATACTTTCAGTTCGCCGTTCTCCACGGTCGTCGTGCCGACTATACCGTTAAAATCCGCGAAGAAGGACAGCCAGCCGTCCGCATTCGCATCGAAATTGCCATTGGTCAGCACATTGCTCACGACATCGATCTGAGAAGGCTTGCGCAGCTCGGTCAGACGGACGTTATCCAAGTAGACGGCATGCGCAACGGTGATCGGTTCATCGATCTTGCCCATCGCGAAATTCACGTGAACGCCCGAATCGCTCGGATCCTCCATCGTGAAGACGTAGGAGTAACGTTCCATCTCTTCCGTCAGCGCAACGTCTTCCCATAGATACTTCGTGTACGGCTCGCCCTTGTGCTCGACGATCGATTGAATCGTGCGCGGCACGGTCGCGCGGGCATCAAAGTCGAGCCGGTAGCTCTTGCCCTGCTCGAGCGTCAGGTTCTCCTGTTCGAACTGCACATGCCAGAAGTCGCTGCCATTCCCGTTCATCTCGACCTTCAGTTCGCCGGCTTCGACGGTTGCCGTGCCCGTCACGCCCGCAAAGTCTGCGTAATAGGATAGCCAGCCGGTCGTATCGCTCTCGAACTCGCCGTTGGCCAGCATATTCCCTCCGACCGCGAGCCACGGCTCTTCCGCCAGCTCCGTCGTCTGGGCGAGCACGATGTTGTCCAGCGTAACGTCCGCATCGTGGCCGCCCAGCAGGAAGACGATCTGCGCTTCCCTGTCCGTGACCGCATTCATCGTGAAGCTTGCTTCGCGCGTTCCCATCTCCGTCGTCAACGCGATGACTTCTTCGCCGTATACGACGGAGCCGTCCTTGCTAAGCAGGCGTACGCCGACCGAGCGATCCGCCGCTGCCTTCGCGTCGAACGTCAAGCGGTAGTCGTTGTCCGCGACGAGCTTGATGCCCCGCTGCGTCAGCGTAACGGCGTCGCCGGATGCGCCCGCATGTCCGTCCGCAATCGCGACCCCGAGCTGCCTTGCGGACGGATCGACGCTTGCCGCTGCCGACGCGCCTTCGGTCTCGAAGAACCAATAGGTCATCCGGTCGATGCGGCCGAGGTCGAAGGTGCCGTTATAGACGTTATTGTTGTAACGCGGTTCCTTCGGGTCCGTCTCCTTGTAAGGATCCACCGGCGGAACTTCCTCGATCCGCACGTTCCCGAGCCATACCGGCACGCTGCTCTGCGCCAGATTGAATTCCAGTCGTGCGCGCTTATACGTCTCGGCCTCCATCTGGAACACGAACTCATGATGCGTGGCCTCGGAGGTCAGGTTCGCGGTGTAGGCATCCGAATACTTCGGCCAGCCGTTCAAGTGGTCGCCGCCTACTTGCGCTGTGATGATGCGATTCGACTCCGCCTTCGCGTCGAAGCTGACTTTATAGTACCGCCCGATCCCTAGCGGCAGATGTTGAATCAACTGCACGGCATAAGGCTGCGAACCTGTCACGATGTCGCCGATTTTCACGAACGGCGTCCCGTCCAGCATCTCTACGTCCGTCGTCGCGGATCCCCCGAATTGATCGATCGTCGTCAGGTTCCACGTCTCGAGGTTCTCTTCGCCGTCCGCATTTACTTCCGTGAAGCCCTGCTCGAAGCCGATATCATAGATGTAGCTACCATCGATCGGCGTCTTTGCGTCCTCAGGCAGCGGCTCGACCTCGAAGGTCGGCTCCGCCGTCGCCTCCGCATAGTCGCGTCCAATCAGCTCATATACGCGGACATAGTCCACGAGCATCCGTGCCGGAATGTCGCCTGACTCCGGCAGCGTGTTCTCCACGTAATGCCCGCCGACCGCCAAGTTGAGGATAATATAGAATTCTTGGTCGAATGGTGCCGGGAACGCATTCTTCGCAGGCTGCCCGGGCGTCGTGCTGTCCCAATTCTTCTTCGTGGAGAACAGCTGGCCGTCTACGTACCAGCGAATCTCATTCGGCTCCCATTCGACAGCATAAGTGTGATACTGCGAGATCGATTGCCACTCCGGGAAAATATACTCGCCACCGCTGTACTTATGCCCGTTGCCGCCGTAATGGATCGTGCCGTGCACGGCATGCGGCTGGTACCCCCGGGCCTCCATGATGTCAATCTCGCCGGAAGCCGGCCAATTGCCGTACACGCTATTCTCCGGCATCATCCAGAACGCCGGCCACAGTCCGCTTCCTTCTGGCATCTTGATGCGCGCTTCGATCTTGCCGTATTTCTTCGTGAACTTGCCGCGCGTATTCATCCGCGCGGACGTATACGGCTTGCCGCCGACGCTCTCTTCCTTCGCGGTAATGACCAGCTGGCCGTCCTCGACGGAGGCATTCTGCGGCTGGTAGTATTCCTTCTCCTCGTTGCCCCATCCCGGAATGCCGTATTCGCTGCCGTCCCCGGTCTCGAAGCCCCATTTGCTCGTGTCGACTTCCGTGCCGGCGAATTCGTCCTGCCAGACGAGCGACCACATCGGGGTCGGATCCGGCGGCGTGTTCCCGCCTCCGCCCGTCGACGGGTTCGATGCCGACGGCGTCACGCCTGCGTTGTTCCCCTTCGGAAGCGCGTTGCCGTTATGCTTGATGCCATCGGCTTCGATCGCCCAATTCTTGACCGCGCCTTTCCCCTCGATCGTCGTGCCTTGCGCTGACGCTCCCGCATGCAGCTTCCCGATCTCGGCCGTATCCGCCAGCTTCACGTCCGCCTTGCCGTTCAAGCGGACTTCCTCGAAGCTGCCGTCGAGCTCCAGCCGCACGGCATCGTCGTTCGTCGTCTCGGCTGTCTGCACATTGCCGAATCCGCCCGCACCCGAAGCCAAGCCGGTCTCTTCCAGCTTCGCGTCGGAGCCCACCGTGACGTCCCCGATGCTCGTATTGCCGGATGCATATACGCGAACGGCACCTTCACCTTGCTTATTCACTTGCACATCGGCGAGCGTCGAGTCGATAATGCCTACGCTGTTCGCGCCGCCCCCGTTGATATGCGTCGTGCCTCGGACGGTCACGCCGCGCAGCGTCGCATCGCCGTCGCCGATGCCCGGCGCCAGGTAGAGGCTGCCTTCGATGACGGTATCCTTCAGCACCGCGCCATCCGTGTTCACCACGACATTGCCTTTCACCGTGCCCCCTGCCATCTCGCCGGACGTGCGCGCTAGCAAGCCGACCAGCCGGTCCAAGAGCACGATCAGCTCCGCCCTCGTCATCGTCTTCTCCGGCTTGAACGTACCGTCCGGATAGCCTTGCACGTACCCGCCCTGCGCCAGGACCCGGATCGCTTCGGCCGCGCCGGCATCCACTCCGGCGAGATCCGTATAGTCCGGCTGCGCTGCCGCGTCTTTCGCCGCGAAGCCGAAGACGGCCTGGATCGCCGTCGCTGCTTCAGAACGGGTGAGCAGCTGGTTCGGCAGCGCTTTCAATTCTCCGTTCAGCTTCAAATAACCCGCCGCGATCGCCTTGCGCATCTCGGCTGCGTACCAAGCTGCTTCCGGCAGATCAGCCGCTTCCGCATCCGATACGGCCTCGAATCGGAATGTCGCATTGATGACCGCCGCGAACTGCGCGCGCGTCATCGCCTGATTCGGCCTGATCGAGCCGTCCTCGTACCCGCGGATCACGCCAAGCTCCATCCAGCGCTGCAGCGGCTTCGCGGCCCAATGGGATGGCGGCACATCCTTGCCGGCGGCCGATCCTGCGGCCGCTGCTCCTGCCGCCGGCACGAATGCCGTCACGGTCAGCATGCAGGCGAGCATCGCAGCAACGCTCCTTCTTGCAGATCTGAATCTCATGCTCTCCATCGCTCCTCTCGCTTCGAATGTCCCACGTGGGACATTTATAGGGAAAGCATAGCCCCGGCGCGAGGGGCGGTCAATGCGCGAAAGTATGGATCAGGTATCAAAAGTACAGGTTTCGCGTACGACCAACTCTGCCTCGAATCGGCGTTCGCTGTCCGGGCCGCTCCGGTTCAGCCCGAATGAGGACTCAGCCGCGCGCTCGGAAGCGCTCTTTCCTTCGATGCGCGCGAGCAGCGATTCCGCCAGCCATACGGCCATCTCTACGCGGGGGACGTGCATCGTCGTAAGCGGCGGCAAACAGTACATCGAACGGGCCAAGTCGTCGTAGCCGATTACGGACACGTCCTCCGGCACGCGAATCTGCAGCTCGCGCAATGCGTGCAGCGCGCCGTACGCGATCGCGTCGCTCGAACAGAAGATTGCACGGGGGAGCGTACCCTCCGCGACCCAGCCGTGCACGGCTGCCGCCCCGGATTGCTCCGTGAATTGGCCTGTCCGAATCGCGGCGTCCGGAATCCGGATGCCGTGATCCCGGGCCGCGTCCAGGAAGCCCTGCAGCCGCTCTTCGGCTGCAGGGTTGTCCGAATTGCCCGTGATGATGCCGAGCTCGCGGTGTCCGCCATCGATGAATGCCTTGGTCGCGTTATACCCGCCTTGCCTGTTATCCAGTCTCGGTACGAAGCATGCCGCCGGCGAATCCGGCACGTTGTTGCGATCGAAAGCGCCTACGATATGCCCCGCCTGCAAAAGCCGGTTCGCTAACGCCTGCACGTTGGACCAGCTGATGATGATGCCGCCGTCGATGTTTTTTTGCCGGTATAGGCTCATAATGGGTTCGACCTGCGTGATGTCATGGATCGATACTAACGTGTGATAGTCCCGCTTGGAGCATGCGCTGATGATCGCGCCGATGACCGCGCCGTAGTACGAATCGTCCGGGTACAGCCGGTAATATCGCACGTCCTCCACGATGAATAGTCCGATCGTATTCGTCTTCTTCGCGGCCAGCTTGCGGGCTGCGGCGTTCGGCTCATAGTCATGCTGCTCCATAATGCGGCGAATCTTGTCGCGTGTCGCCGGCCGCACGCCGGGGGCGTCGTTGAGCACGCGCTGCACGGTCTTGCGGGATACGCCGGCCAGTCTGGCAATGTCGAAAATATCCACTGTATCACGCCCCCCACACTTCAGCCAACGCGGATCGGAACAGCCTATCAAGCTGACGGTCCTGCTCCGCTTCGCCGCCCGGCATGCGCGGTGCCGCCTGTTCATAGTAAGCCAGCCGTTCCTGGACATATTCGTGAATCGGCCCGATGCGCGGCTCGTAATCGAGCTCTTCGCCGGCACGCTTGCGGGTCAGCAGCTGCTCTACGGCACGCCGCAAGTCGCTGTTCGGGGGGACCAGCGCGCCCAGCAGCTCGTCGAACGCCATCGGCGGCATGCTGCCGAACCGCTCGATCCACTCGCATGCCAGTATCGGCCGGAGCACGTAAAAATATTTTTTGATGCGGACCTGATCGCCCTGCAAATATTCGCGGAAGTTGCCTCTCGCCATGTTCAAGTAATGATAGAGGCAGGCACGCGGCGAGAAGCCGAGCGGCGACAGACGGCGAAGCTGCTCCGTCACCGTGTAAGCCTCCAGATATTGGATTGGGGATTGCAGCCATTCAAGCAGTGGCGGGTTGGACTTCCTGAACAGGTTCAGCGCCTTGCGAAGATCCCAGCCGTTGATGTCGAGCATGTCGCTGATCGGCCGCTCGATGACGTCGCGCTTGCCGAAGATCGAGAGGTACCAGTCTACCTGGCGCACGTAGAGGAATCGCACGTCATAATCGCTGTCCTGCGACGGGAATCCCCATGCGCGGCTGCCCGACTCGCAGGCATAGAGAATCCGGACCTCTTCCGTTCGCTCGATCTCGCGCAGCTCATGCAGAATGGATTGGCGGATGGCATCGTCAGGCATGGCGATTCTTCCTTTCGGGTGGGGTGATTGGGACAGCGGCTAGCTGCCGCAGCACTTCTTGAATTTCTTCCCGCTTCCGCATGGGCAAGGATCGTTGCGGCCGACCTTCTGCTTGGTCGCGAATGGGTAGACATTCGCCTTCTCGCCCGATGCCGGCATATTCTGCCCGCCGCTTCTCCGCGAGATCGCTCCAGCCTCGGACGGCGTGTGCCCTTTAAGAAACCACAGTCTCGTACTGTTCATGAGATTCGACAGCAGCCGGATGAAGTCGCGGACCATCGATTCGTCAGCCAGCTCGTACTTGTCTTGAATGCTCTCCAGCATCTGCGACGGCGATTCGCCGAGCTTGATGTCGTACACGATAAGGTCCGTTTCTTCCTCTGCCTCTGCACGGGTCATGCCGTATTGCTGCATCAAATAGTTCACCAATGCCTGGAAGCTTGGCGTCTTCTCGATAAATCGCTGATCGGAAGCCTGCAGCACCTGCTGCTTCGTGAGCGGATAGAACGGAAGCTCCGCGTGCTGCGCCTGTTCTTCCCGCACCTGCCCGCTGTCCATGACATCGGCATGCGCGACAAGCTCTCGATTAGGTGCCAAAGCTGCTTGATACAAGGCTGATTCCATAATGATCACGTCGAACAAGAGAGTGTCCATATCCAGCGGTTCGCTAGTATATTGTGACACGAATCGCTTAAGCTCCGGCCACGAAAGCACGCCATAATAATGTAGCAAGCCCTGCGTGAGCAGAATCCACTCCGTGTTGCGGCGAATCACGGAGTGGAGCGCCGGCGTATCCGCCTCACGGAACGCTTCCAGCAGCTCTTGCGGCATAACCATCATCTGCTTGCCGTTCACAGTGCCGCAGAATAGGATACCTTGCCGCTCAAAGTAGCGGATCATCAGGATGTCCGCCTCAACCGCCGCTGCGCCGCCGTTGCTCGCGACCTTCTTCAATGCTTCGTAGCGCTTCTGGTCCGCCATCTCCAAGCAGGAAGCCAACCCCTTCGGCATAGCTTCTGCCAACACACCGATAAGCTCCTGTTTCTTCAGCGTGCTGGCCCCTGCAATCCCGATCCGTTTGCGAAGCGCGGTCAGATCGTCTTTCGACATCCCCGACAGCAGCTCCATGCTGGAAATCGGATGCGCGATCGTCGGCCACTTCTGATTCTCCTTAATCAAGTCTAGCAGTTCTTGGTCCGGCTTCTTCATCGTACACGTCTCTCCCTGTTGAATCGTCATTCTTATCGTCGGAATCGGATATTTACCATTACTCTAACCTGTCTTTCGTAGCAGCACAACCGCGCCCTCCCAAATTCGGAGGGCGCGGTTGTCCATGATCCGTCTGTCAAGCCCTGCCGGACGTGGCGGCACGTGAAAGGCCCGCTAAGGCCGAACGAGTGCGATATTCCGCACTCGTTGCGCTCGCAGGACCTGCATGAGCCGAACGAGTGCGGTTTTTCGCGCTCGTTGCGCTTCCAGGACCTGCATGGGCTGAACGAGTGCGGTTTTCCGCACTCGTTGCGCTCCCAGGACCCTCATGGGCTGAACGAGTGCGGTTTTTCGCACTCGTTGCGCTTCCAGGACCTGCATGAGCTGAACGAGTGCGGTTTTTCGCACTCGTTGCGCTCCCAGGACCCTCATGGGCTGAACGAGTGCGGTTTTTCGCACTCAGTCAGCTCGCACGGTCCCGCATCCCCCGTTTTTATCGGAACCAGCCCTTCTCCCGGAACCGCTTGATCGCCTCGATGCGGTTGCTGACGTCCAGCTTATCGAGGATGACGGATATATAATTGCGCACCGTGCCGGTCGTCAGGAACAACTCGCTTGCGATCGTCTTCGTATCCTTGCCGTCCGCCATCAGCACGAGCACCTCGCTCTCCCGTTCGGTGAGCGGGTTCTCTTCGCTGTAGGCTTCGTCGACGAGCTCGCTTGCGTAGATGCGCTTGCCTGCCATGATGCTCCGGATCGAGCTGGCCAGCTCCTCGCTCGGGCTGTCCTTCAGCAGATAGCCGTTGACGCCTGCCTTCATCGCCCGTTCAAAATACCCGGTCCGCGCAAACGTCGTCAGAATGATTATCTTGCAGTCGGAGCCGGCGCTCTTCAGCTCCTCGGCCGCATCCAGGCCGCTCTTCGCCGGCATCTCGATATCCATGATGCAGACATCCGGCTTATGCTGATACACCAGCTTCAGCGCCTCTTCCCCGTTGCCCGCGCGGCCGATGACCGTCATGTCTTCCTCCAGGTCCAGAAGCGATGCGAGCGCGCCCAGCAAGAGCCGTTGATCCTCTGCGATTACGATGCGAATCATGCCTCCACCTCCCTATCCCCCAGGTTCGTCAGGTTCGTCACGTTCGGCACGCGCAGCTCGATCGTGACGCCTTCGCGGCCCGATATATCGATGCTTCCGTTCACGAACTCCAGCCGCTCCTTCATCCCTTGCAGGCCGTGGCCGTGCACCCTCTTGTTCGAATCCGAGATCCCGATGCCGTTATCGCGCACGCGCACGATCAGCTCCGCCTTGTCCGGCATGATCTCGACGACGCATTCGGTCGCTCCGCTGTGCTTGACGACATTCGTCACGGCTTCCTTCAGGCACATGCTGACGACGTTCTCGGTAATGAGGGACGTATTCGTAAGCTTCGGATCGCCGACAAGGACGAATTCGATCTCGGCTGCCGCAAGAATCTGCTTCACGCGGAATACCTCTTCCTCGAGCCGGGTTCCCCTCATCTTGGTGACCAGCTCGCGAACCTCCTTCAGCGCGGTACGGGCGGTCTGCCGCACATCGTTAAGCTCGATCTGCGCCTGCGCGGGATTCTTGCGAAGCAGCTTTCCGGCCAGGTCGCTCTTGAGTCCGATCAGGGACAGCTTCTGTCCCAGCGTGTCATGCAGGTCGCGCGCGATGCGCTGCCGCTCCTCCAGCTTCACCAGCTCGGAAATCCGCTTGTTCGCATCCTCCAGCTGCCCTTGCAGCTTATCTTCCCTATTCTTGTTGTACGTGCTCACCGGCAGCAGAATGACTGCCACCAGACTTAGGAAGACGAAGGGGAGCTGCGTGTACAAGAGCGTATTCTGCGTCGCGAAGCCGTAGTTGATCGTCGCGAAGGTGCTGACGAGATGGATGACGTACAGCGTAATGAAGGCAATCTTATTCTTGAGGTTGCCGATGAAGAACGCCAAGAACAGCGAGAAGTATATATAGCCGAACACCAAACTCATGGCGATGGAGATGGCGATCTGGACACTGGTCCAAAAATAAACAAGCCATCCCCGCGACACGAAGGATAGCACGTAGCAGATGAAGAAGCCGAGAATCATCGCGATGCCGAGCCCGATCTGGTACGGCGACGATTTCTGGAAGATGAAATAGAACGGGAGGATATAGAAGACGACCCAGACATACGGGCTTAGCCCCGTATTCTTCCGAAAGAATTGAATCCAATTCCGCATGTCTGGCCGTCCTCCCGTCCCCCGTACCGTTCTTACTGTTCGCGTTAGCTGTCTTCAACCATTGTAGCATATTCGCGTCCGGCTTGGGACAATCAGCCCGGCGTTACTTGCCTTCGTAGCTCGGCCTGCGGCCTGCGAGGGTTTCCTTCACCGATTCCATCGCGGCTTCGGAGGCAGTCGTGCCGGCATGGCCGGAGGCTGCAGCCTTCGCTGCGCGAAGGATCGGCTTCACTTCCTTGAAGGACAGGAACGTCTTGCCTTCCTCGTCCCATAGACGATAGCTGAGCGACTTCAAGCTCGTCTTGAGCGTAATCGTCGTGGCCTGTTGGAGCGGCGGCGTGGCCGCATGCGCCTTCTCCAGGTTATAGTTCGGCACTTTCGGGCTCAGATGGTGCACGTGGTGGTATCCGATGTTGCCCGTGATCCATTGCAGCAGCTTCGGAAGCTTATAGAACGAGCTGCCTTCGACGGCTGCTTGCACATAGCTCCACTGCTCCTCATGCTCGAAGTAGGAATCCTCGAACTGATGCTGAACATAGAACAGCCAGATGCCCATCATGCCGGACAGGAGGAAGACGGGACCTTGGATGAGCAGGAATGCTTCCCAGCCGACGGCAAGGATCAAGCCTGCATACAGCGCAGCGATGCCCAAATTCGTAATATACGTGTTGATGCGTTCCTTGCGGCGCGCATTCTTGCGATTGAAGCGATAGTCGATCATGAAGATGTAGATCGGCCCGATCACGAACATGATGAACGGATTCCGATAGATCCGGTAATACAGGCGCTTCCATGCCGACAACTCGACGTATTCCTGCACGGTCAGCAGCCAGACGTCGCCGACGCCGCGCTTCTCAAGGTTGCCGCTTGTCGCGTGATGGACAGAATGCGTATGCTTCCATTGCTGGTATGGCACGACGGTCAGAATGCCGGTGATCGTGCCGAGAATATCGTTAGCCAGACGGCTCTTGAAGAAGGATTGATGGCAGCAGTCATGGAACAGGATGAACGTTCTTACCATGAAGCCCGCGGTGACGAGCACGAGCGGCAGCGTCAGCCAATACGACACGGATAGGCTTGCGTACGCCAAGTACCAGAACAAGATGAGCGGTCCGATCGTGTTGACGATCTGGCGAATGCTGGCTGCTGTATCGGTCTGCTCATAAGGGGCGACGGCTTTTTTCAACTGTGCGATATTGGGATCCTTCATGGTGCGGTTGATTCCTCCTCATGGGACACTTTGCTCCCTATAGTATAAAAAACGCCGCCGAATTCTATAAGTCATAAGCGTCAGGTAGCGGGTATGATAAATGTCATATCGTATCGTATCCAGAGGCTCACGAAGAGGTATGCGATAGTGAGCGGAGCATGCGACGGGATACGAGTACACGGACATGGCAAAATCCCCCGAACACGCTGAATCAGCATGCTTGAAGGGATCTCGGATTATCCAGCTTTTCGGGCGAATTTGGCGCATCAAGGCGAAGGGCAGCCGATGACGGCTGTCCCCCCTGCGGAAGCTTTACCGAAGGGCGGCAGCCAGCAGCGGCGGTACCGACTGTACATATCCCCAACGCTTGCTGGCCCGCCAATCGCGGTCACAGTCGGCTCCATATATTTTTCCCGTAGAAAATCTCGTCCATCTCGGTGGTCAGCTTGTCCGTAATGATCCGCTGCTCCTCCTCGCTGAGCCCATCCTTCGTGTAGCCGAACAGATAGTTGTTCAGATCGAACTCTCGCAGCTTGCACTTGGTGTGGAAGATGTTCTCCTGATAGACATTCACGTCGATCATCTGGTACAGATCGATCACTTCGTCCGGGATATAGTTCTGAATGGAATTGATCTCGTGATCGATGAACAGCTTATGTCCGTTAATGTCCCGCGTGAAGCCCCTCACCCGATAATCGATCGTCATCACGTCCGTCTCGAACGAATGGATCAAATAATTGAGCGCCTTGAGCGGAGAGATTTCGCCGCAGGTCGATACGTCGATGTCCGCGCGGAACGTGCTGATCCCCTCGCTCGGGTGGTATTCGGGATACGTATGGACGGTGATGTGGCTTTTGTCCAACTGCATGGTTACGGCTTCCGGCAGCGGACCAGGCGATTCTTCGTACGATTCCAAGGGCACCTCGACGATCGGCCCTTCGGATACGAGTATCGTAACGCTGGCACCCTGCGGAACGTAATCCTGCTTGGCGATGTTAAGAATGTGAGCGCCGATAATTTCGGTGACCGTCTTCAGAATTTTGGTGAGCCGGTCGGAATTATATTGTTCATCGATATAGGCGATATAAGCCTCGCGTTCTTCTCTCGTCCGCGTGTAGCAAATATCGTACATATTGAAGCTAAGCGATTTCGTCAGATTGTTGAAGCCATGCAGCGTGACGTGCTGCTCCGGCGTAAGCTCCATTGGCGGTCCTACCCCCTCTAGGTTGTACTATTCCCAACAATCTGGCGCATATTCCGGCGCGATCGTCCGCCCAATTCGGGACAAGAGGACTAACCAATCTCGCAATCGCTGCATAAGATAACATTGTATCCATCCAATAGTTTAAGGAGAGTGGTAGAATGAGCCCAGTGTTAACGGTTACGGCATCGGAGCTAACGGCAGCCGGCGTACCATCGACTCTCGCGAACGAGGCTGTGGCAGCAATGAAACCACTGGCACTTGGAAGCGGACGCACCTATTACGTGGCCACGACAGGCCGAGATTCGAATGACGGCTTGAGCTTGAACCGCCCCTTCGCGACGGTAGGCAAAGCCGTATCGGCAGCGAAGGCAGGCGATACGATCTATGTACGCGGCGGAACTTACCGCGTCACCTCAACGGTCGGGCCATCCCGCAGCGGCACGGCTTCCAATCGCATCACGCTGAAGAACTACAACAACGAGAAGGTAACGCTCGACGGCACCGGCATGAGCGACGGCACCAAGATTCTGCGCTGGAGCAATGTCTCGTACTGGACGATCTCCGGCATCAATGTCACCAAGGCCGGCGGGATCGGCATCAGCTTCATGGATAATGCCCACCACAATCGGCTCGAGAATCTCGAATCGCATCATAATCGCGGCCCCGGGGTCGCGGTCGAGCGCGGCGCATATCAGAACCAGATCGTACGGGTCAAGTCGCATTTCAACTACGACTCGCAGGACAAGGGCGAGAATGCGGACGGCTTCGCGCCGAAGTTCGATTCCCGCGATAACGTATTCGTCTACTGCGAAGCGTACAACAACTCCGACGACGGATGGGATTCATGGGATGCCGGCCGTTTCCTTGCATTGTACTGTACCGCCCATCACAACGGACTGAACGCGGAGGGACGGCCGTTCTCATCGGATGGCGACGGCAACGGTTTCAAGCTGGGGGGCGGCAGCAACAGCGGCAACAACTTCCTGATCTATTGCGTGTCTTACCTGAACTTATCGCGAGGCTTCGACTGGAACGATGCCAGCGCGCGCAACACGCTGATCAACTGTACGGCGTTCAATAACCAAGGCGTGAACTACCGGCTTCAGAACGCCACGATCAAGAATTCGATATCGTACGGCAGCAGCGTCTCCATCACGAACTCCACGCAGCAGACGAACAGCTGGAACCTCAACATCTCGGATCCTAAGTTCGCAAGCACGAATCCGGCGGCGCCGAACTTCCTGTACCTCTCGGCCAACAGCCCCGCGCTTAACCGCGGTACGCGCACAGGCCTCAAATTCACGGGCTCCGCACCCGATCTCGGCGCTTTCGAATACGGCGCAGAATGGCGCGGCGGCGTGACGTCCCCTAACCCTACCCCTGATCCGCCGCCTGTACCGCCCCCGGCTCCGGCACCGGTTCGACCGGCTACGATGATTGTCGGCGCCACGGAAGCGACGGTCTCCTATCCCAACGGCAGAGTCGTGCTGCTAAGCGAAGCGGCAGAGACTGAGCTCATGAACTTCATGAAGAAGTATTCCCTGTAACCTTTCGGCAGCTGATTAGCAATCGCTACGAATAAGCGCATAGCAACGGACGAAGCCGTCCCGCAAGCGTGTCAGCTTGCAGGACGGCTTATGTTGTTCGCGGTACGACTGGGGACCGCGCTATACGTCATGCCGATCAAGATGGACAGCAAGAGCCAGTGCAGCTTGCTGTAATAGGAGACGAGCGCGAAGTCCCAGACGATGATGACGACGAGCGCCGTGAGCGTGAACCAGCCTTGAGCGCTTCGATTCTTGTCCGGATTCCGAATCAGCTTCACGCCGAGCACCAAGAGCGCGACGATCATCAGATAATAGATCACGAAGCCGACAATGCCGTTATTGCTCAGCAGCTCAACGTAATTGTTATGCGCGTACTTGTCGTAGCCGGAGATATAGCGGAATTGATTCGTCCCCCAGCCGAGGATCGGCTTCTCCATCCAGAGCCGAATGCCGTCCATCGCCATGCTGGCCCGCTCGTTCAGGCTGCCCTCGTTCACGCTCTCGCCCGACAGCACGCTGAACAGCCGCAGGAACCGCTTGAAGAATACGGACTCCTGGAGCCACTGATAGAGCCCAGCAATAATGACGCAGCCGATCGCGACGTTAAGAAGCTTCTTCATGAAGGTCGCGGTCAAGAAGCTCCGCAGGAAGAACATGAAGAAGACAAGGAAGACCGAGATCATCCCTTTGCGGGAGCCTGTCAGGAAGATGACTTCATAGGAGAAGAGCGCGAGCAGCAGTACGATGGCGCCGCTCTGAATCATCAGCATGAAGCGCGGCTTCGCCTTATCCGGTGTCTTGAAGAGGCTGTCCAGCAGGAACAGAATGCCGATGAAGAGCGCGATGGCCAGCACGTTCGCGTTACCCAAGAAGGAAGTAACCCGCTCCGTTCCGTCGCCTCCGGTGAAATCGCCCGACCTCCACACATCGAAGCTCGTGTAGAGCAGCGCGCACAGGTAACCGGCCTTCAGCCAAGCGATGCTCTGCCGATAATGCAAGATATTGACCATGACGAACGTGCTGACGAACAACTGCAGGAGCGTAACCGTAATGTTCATTCCGCCGCTTGACCAGAGCAGGCTGACGAACGCGAATAGGACGAAAAGATAGAAGAAAGCGAGCGGGATCGGCAGGATGAACTTGAAGCCCTTGATCCGGAACAACGATTCGTACAGAAACGCGACGACCATGAGAATCCCCATCGCCTGAGCGATGATGGCCGTTCCGGATTGGAAGGAGAATACGACGACGGCGAATACATACGCCGCTACCATGCCCTCGGAGAGGAACAGCGGGTTGCGGCTGTTAGCTAGCGGCGGACTGTCCTGTATCCTATCCATCCTATTGCGCGGTCTTCAGGTTCACTTGATTCATGAGGACGCCGATGATCGGGGCATTGATTTTCTCCAGCTCGCCTGTCACCTTCCGCAGCTTCTCCTGCTTGACTCTCCCTTGCTTCACGACGAGCAGCACGCCGTCGCTGACGGAAGCGAGAATATGCGCATCCGTCTTGATCGCCGCTGCCGGCGAATCGAGAATAATCAGATCGTAATTCGAGCGCAGCCGGCTCGCGACAGCATCCATGCGCCCCGTGGCCAGCAGTCCCACCGGGTTGTCGGTAGGCGGTCCGGCCGTGATGACATCGAGATTGTTCATGCCCGTCGTCCTTACGAGCGTCTCGGAGTCGGCCTGTTCGAACAGCACATTCGTCAGCCCGCTGCGATTGGACAAACCGAGCAGCTTGTGAATGACGGGATTGCGCAGATTCGCGTCCACAAGCAGCACATGCTTCCCGTTCTCGGCATACGCGGTCGCCAGATTGACGGCTGTCGTGGACTTGCCTTCTCCCGATTCCACTGAAGTAATGGTCAGCACCTTGCATCCCGGCTCCGGACTCACGGCTTCGAGACGGGTCTTCACTTTCCAATAGGCTTGATAGATAGCGTTACTGCTGTTCGACTGCAACATAGGATCTGTCACCTGCTTTTCTATTGGACTCCGCGCGTACCATCGGCAGCACTTGATTCTTCTTCAATCGCGGTACGGTTGCCACGACGGACAGCCCCGCGATCTGCTCGATTTCTTCCTCGGTCCGGATGCTGTCATCCATATACTCCCTTAGCACTACGACCGCAACGGCCAGCATCGCGCCTACGACGAAGCCGATCGCCATATTCATGGCAGGCCTAGGCTGAATGGGGGACGGATTCGCTTGCGGAGGCGCTTCGCTCAGGATAGATAGATGACTCATCTTCATAATTCCCGGAATTTCCTGGACAAGTACGCGACTTACGGCATTAGCGATGAGCGCCGCTTTGTCGTAAGATGGATCTTGTACATCAATTGTCATAAGTTGGGTGCTCGGCGAGCTCACATTTACCTTCCCGATCAATTGTTCTGCCGTCAGCCCGATCGTCGGATCCGCCGCGACGATTTCCATCAGCCGGGTCGTCTTCACGATGTCCCGGTATGTACCGATGAGGAGGTCATTGGCCATAAGAATGTTGTAATCGTTCTGTCGCTCCTGAATCTGCTCGTCGGACTTGGTCAACACCAGCTTGGCGGACGCTTGATAGACCGGTTCAACGTAGTAGTAGCTATATATACCGGTAGCTAACGTAATCAGAATGACAGTCGATACAATGAACCCCATCCGCATTCTGATCAGCTTTACGAACTGCTTAAAGTCCATGGTAATCCCCTTTCCCTTCTCGGATCGTTGATACATTTCCGCTGCATAAATCTAATTTACGTTACAATCTGTATCATGTCAAGTCCCTTTCTTGCGCCATTCCATCCGACATCCGTATGTCGCAAAGCCTGTTATTCGCGCGGAATATTCAGGATAATTCGGAACCTCGGCCTTGCAAGTGACCAAGGGACTAGGCTGTTGTTGCTAAATATTAGATTGTTTAAATAATAATTAGAAATCGTTCATTAACAGGGATATCTTGTAGTGTTTATGTACAATGATTGCCATAGACAACTATCCTATCAGATTGAGGTGTTGAATCATCGTGAGCATGTCAAGCGTACTCCGAGCCGCGAAGCGCAAGCTATTATTGCCCCTGCTGATTACCGTCACGTCGGCCGCAGCAATCTCCTTGCCCGAACCCGCCCAAGCAGCCATGAGCTTGTCCGAAGCGACGAGCATCGTGCGTCAAGCCGCGGCTTCCGTTCCAATCGGCTCCGGCAAGAAGTACTACGTCGCCACGAACGGTCGAGACACGAATACCGGATTATCGACCAGCGCGCCGTTCGCTTCGCTGTACCAGGCCGTCCGCGTCGTTCAGCCGGGCGACACGATCTATGTCCGCGGCGGCACGTACAAGGTGAACAAGATCGTCATTCCGAGAGTAAGCGGAACCGCCAGCAATCGGATCACGATCAAGAACTATAACGGCGAGAAGGTCGAGCTGGACGGCACGAACGTCGGCGAACTCGGCACGAAGGTGCTGCGCTTCAGCAATGTTTCCTACTGGACCGTCTCCGGCATCAACGTGACGAAGGCGCAGGGCATCGGGATCGGCATCCAAGATAAAGCGCATCATATCCGGGTCGAGAACCTGAACGTTCACCATAATCGCGGCACCGGTATCGGCATCGAGACCGGCGCATATAACAATACGATCATTAACGTGAATTCTTACAGCAATTATGACGATCAGGCGGGCGGCGAGAACGCCGACGGATTCGGCAGCAAGCACGGCTCCCATCATAACGTCTTCATTAATTGCAGAGCTTGGAACAACTCCGATGACGGCTTTGATTTCTGGGAGAGCACCGACAATATCGTCGCGTACAGCGAATCCTTCAGCAACGGCTACAAGTCGGCTCGCATCCCTTATGCGCCGAACGCCGACGGCAACGGCTTCAAGCTCGGCGGCTCCAAGTCCGGCGTTCGAAGCGGCGATAATCTCATCTACATGAGTACGGCGTACACCAATCTCGGCAGAGGCTTCGACTTCAATGCGGCAAGCCTGCCGAACAGCTTGTACAATACGACTTCCTATAATAATGCGACGCATAATTACCGGATGCAGCGCTCCGGAGACATCATTCGCAATTCCATCTCGGCCGGAACGGGTACGCTTAGCCTCGCCTCTTCCGTGGACGACACGAATAACAGCTGGAACCTGAAGATCTCGAACCCGGTGTTCGCGAGCACGAGCACTTCGGCCTCCAACTTCCTGTTCCTCGCGTCCTCGAGCCCTGTTATCGATAAGGGAAGACCGGTCGGTCTGGCCTACAACGGCGCTGCGCCGGATCTCGGCGCGTTCGAGCGCGGAGCCGAATGGCGCGGCAAGAGCATGACGACGGTGACCTCCGCGCCTGCCGGCTCTTCTGGCGATCCGGCGCCAACGCCTGATCCCGTCCCGCCGCCGGCACCAGCGCCTAATCCTGTTCCATCGCCGAGTCCGTCGCCAACGCCTGTGCCGAGTCCTACGCCGATCTACCAAGTATCGAACGGGTACATAACGATCGATCTGGATGACTATGCGGCGGGCTGGAATATTCGAGAACAGTCGGTCGCGTCGCGGATGCTCTGGTCGCTCATGGAACGCCAGCTCGGCGTGAACGTGCACGACGCGACGAATGTCGTGAAGCTCCCGCCGCATACGGCGAACCCGAACGGCAAGCTCATCGACCTGGACGTGTTCGCGGACGGCTGGGACATTGCAGACCAAGAGGAAGCCGTCCTCATGATGAAGAGCCTGCTCGAGAACATCTTCAAGATCAATGTGACCGATGTTACGAACACGTTCCGCGTACCGACCTTTGCGGACTAGACCGCAGCATCGCTGAGCGAGAAGCCCGGATGATCGTCATTCCGTCATTCGGGCTCTTCGTTATGCATGATGGCTTTGTCGTAAATTAGTCGCCAGCCGCGCCAGGAATCTACACCACTACCGCACCGTTGTCTGCTAGGATAGAACCATGTTCCGATCATCGCGACCACGATGATGATGATGAACGAGACACAAGCATTAGGCAGGTGATCTTTATGTTAAAATACTTGTACAAGTTGAAGCTATACCTGTATAAGCGACGAGGACTGCAAATCGCTGACGATTGCCGCGTCATGGGGATGCCGAGCTTCGGATCGGAGCCTTATCTCGTCAGCATCGGCAAGCATGTCACGATCAGCGGTCAGGTTCAATTCATCACGC
>JAEZCJ010000080.1 GCA_023433615.1 Bacillota bacterium
GCCGCCGTCGGAGCCGGAGCGGCTGCTAAGGGACGCGCTCGTCGCGGCAGCGCGGGTGCGGCCTCGGCTGCGGCTGGCATGAGCGCCGCCGAGGCCGAGGCGAGCGAAGCGCGCATGGCCTTGCTCGGCCGCTCGCTGGCGGAGGAAGCGCGGCTGCTCGTGCGGCCGCATCGGTTGTGGATGGAGGCTGAGCACGTGTTCAGCCACATCCGCTGGGACGTGCAGGTGTACGCTGCCGACTTCGGCTTCTTCCTGGAAGAGGCGGATGCGGCCGATGGAATTGCCGCAAGGCGGACCGCAGAGTCGGCAGAGTCTTACCTGGCGAGCCATCCGGGCGCAAGCCTTGAGGCTGCGTCTCGGATCGAAGCGGACGACTCGCAGGACAGCGATGCCGACCGCGTACCGCAGCTGGCGCATGCGGACATGTCGAAGCTGCCGGAGGGTTACCGCTGGATTGGCCCCGAAGACATGGCAGAGCTCGCCTTCCCGAACGTATTCCTGCGCATCTTGAATGCGTATTGGGAGAGGGAGTCGAATGCTGGTTGAACGATAGGCGGAGCTGAAGCTTATTGAATAGATCAATAGAGATAGAGAGCCGTACGCCGCAGCGCAAGCTGACAGGTGCACGGCTTTTTGCGTGCGCCAGATAGAATCTTCCGAAATATTGCATTATACGACAAAATCCGTTGGATGTATGGATATTGTATGGTACTATCTACTTGGTAATCCGTAGCAATACTGCTAGATTCAGCACCGTAATTTAGCACTAATGGGGGTACACTATGAAGCATTCATTAAGCATGAAGCTGCTATCGATTTTATTGGCCGTTGCGTTGCTGCCGCTCGGTGGAGTAGGCATAGCGCAGGTTGAAGCAGCTGAAGCTCCGACAGTTGTGCAGGTTGAGAGCGTCTCCGAATTCACGGCAGCGCTCCGTTCAGACGGAACAGTCTGGACTTGGGGACAGAACTATGTCGCCCAGCTTGGTACCGGGATTGCCGGACCAGATGCCAGGATATATCCCGGCAAGGTAGAAGGATTGCCTCCGATCGTCCAGATCGCGGTTGGCGATACCTTCGTACTTGCACGAGATGAGAACAATAAGGTGTGGCAGTGGGGCTGCCTCTACTCGGATATTTCCAGCCAGACCTGCCTTGACACGAACTACTTCGTGCCATCTGTCGTGACTGACGACGGTACGCCGGCAGGCACGCCGATCGATTTTATCGATATCCAGGCGGGCGGCAATATCGCAATGGCGTTAACAGCGACTAAGGAAGTGTGGACCTGGGGGATGACGGATTTGCTAGGCAGAGGAGCATCCGTCAACAACGGCGCCGCAGTGACCAATGAGCCTGGCCCGGTGTATGCCACGAACGAGGATGATTCGGAGAGCGTGCTGTCGAACGTAACGCAGATTGCGGGCGGCAAGGATCATGCCATGGCGCTTACGGAAGACGGTACCGTGTACGTCTGGGGCGTGAATTATAATAATGCGCTTGGCTTGTCCGGCTATACGGATGCTCAGACAGCGACGGAGCTGGCTTTTCCGATGGCAGATACGATTGCTACGAAGATTGAAACTTCGCCTTCAGCGCATATCAGTGTCGTTATGACGAACAAGGGGACTTACGGATGGGGGATTGACGGCCGGTATCTGGGGCTGTCTCCCGACGGCTATCATTATTCCGCTCCGACGCCTACTCTGCTACCAGCGCTAGAGGGATTTTCGGTTATGGAACTGTCCGTAGCGGGCACCTATGTGGTTGGACTTCTGAGCAGCGGAAGCATGGTTGTCGCCGGTCAGACCAGTACGAGCACGACGTACGGATTCCAGCCGTATACTTCCCTGACAGGGGTCACGAAATTGTTTGCGGGCGCATCTCGCGTCTACGCAGGAAATGATCAAGCCGTCTGGACGATGGGGAGGAATCGGGACAGCATAAGTCTATACGGTAGTTGGGAGCGCACAGCGTACAACTTGCTTGGCAATGGCTATTTAGGTCAAACGTATAGCGAGATCGATACGGCGATTCCCGCACAGATGTTGGATTTCGAGAGCGCAGTACCGCCTATTGTTACGATTCCTGGGGAGAATGTATCGATAGAAGGCAATCACTTCAGAATTGAATACGAGCTTCCTCCTGGTAGGTATGATAAGGTTCACGTACAGCTGGTGACTCCGGCAGGTACGGAAATGCCGACGGTGACGAAGGACCGGATCAATTATACGGGTTGGTCGGACTATTACTTCGATAGCGGATTGCTTGATGCTGGAACCTATACTTTTAGAATCTGGACTTCGGATTCTTCGCGAGCTCTTACTTCATCCGTGACATCCAGGGATATTGAAATTGCGACGCCGTCAAAGAAGTTGTGGATCTATCTTTTCGGCGCACCTGAAGATTTAAGTGTGACGATGACGGAAAATTATTGGGGCAATAACGGGGAGTTTAGCCGATCCATTGCGCCGGCATCATTCCTACCGAGCAGCGGCTACGGTATTCTTGCTTACGATATTTATCCAGATAATGATTATGAGCTGTCCGCGGAGCCGGAGAGCGGTTATTCGCTCAGTCAACAATATTTTTACGGTGACGAAGGTTCGTATGCGAACGTATACGTCGTTCCCGAGACTGAACCATATAACCTAGAACTGCATCTTTATGACGAATCAGACATTTTTGATGGCGAAGTCAGTTGGAGGGCTCCAGCAATCGGAGAGAGCGGTATCAGCGAATATCGTCTCTATTTCACCGATGACAACGGGAATAAGGTCGACGCGGAACCCTTGTCCGTTACGTCTGCCGGCAATTCTTACGAAGGTAGCTACTATTATGGCGAATTCTATCTTGAGACAGAGGTGCCCCCTGCAGGGGCGAGATATGTACAGATGTTCATCTACAAGGACGACGGCAATGCAGATACGGAAGACGAAAGGTCTACCCAAGCCAGAGCACGATTATGGATCGATTACTCGCATCCGCAGAACGCCGCGATGACGGATGCCGATCCGAATATCGGATCGATTCGGCCTGTCGTAAGCTTCGAAGGCTTAGCAGACGAATCGGGTATCGCATTCTATGATCTAATTGTACCCGACTACCCGACACCTATGATTATGGCGAAAATCCCTGCAACGGGAGCGGATTCATACAGCGTAACGCTGCCTGCGGCGAGTTATTGGTCGTATGATGAACTGTATGTAGCGCCCGAATCGCAGGATGGAGAGCTATCGCCTGGTTGGGGTTATGTTCCAATCGTGGATCTTATGACCTCGTTTACGAGCGGCTCTCTACCGGAATCCATTGATCCGGACGTGAATTCGCCTAGCTCGGGATCCTTCAACGATTCGGATCTGGATCACGGACAAATCGGAGGAACCGTAAGCTGGAATAACGTTGAATTTTACTATACGGGTTATGACTTATTCTTCGTGGATGGCAGCGGGTCGATACTCGGCGGCTTGGCCAGAGTATACATGCCAGGCGAACAGTCGGAATTTCGCATCCCGGACAATACGATTCTGCCGGCCGGTACAGCTTCAATAGCAGTCTACAGCTACCGCAACGACATCGGGTACAGCGAGCCTTACTTGATAGCCGTTTCAGACAAGGCGTTACCGACGCTGCAAAGCGTGACGGTTGACGGCATTTCGGCGACAATGTCGGGTATGGATTTCTATGCGGCAGCAGCCGAGACGGCAACGGAGGTTCAGGTCACCGCTTCTTCCGTGACAGGCGTAGTCTATCTGGCGGATCAGCCACAAGCTCTACAGGTTACCGCTACCTTCCCGCTGGATGAATCACCGAAGACGATACCGATCACGGTCAAGTCATTCGACGGTATGCTAGAGACGACTTACAACTTGATCGTAACGAGGAATCCGCCGACTGGAGTGCCTACGCTGCAGAGCGTAACGGTTGAAGGCGTACCGGCAATATTGTCGGGTAGCATTTACTCGACGGAGGTCGCGTCGACGACATCGACAGTCAGCATTACGGCAACCGCATCGTCCGTGACGGATTCCGTCTACCTTGCCGATCAACCTGGCGCTTCTACGGTTACGGTAACGGTGCCGCTTGATATGTCGCCGCTAACGTTGCCGATCAAGGTCAAATCGCCGACAACCGGTCTCGAGACCGAATATACGCTTATCATCACGAAGCGGGCGCCGGATACGCTGCCGCCTATGCTCAAGAGCCTGTCTAAGGGGGTCGGCTTACTAGCTCCGAATGATGCGATCACCTCCATTCCGAAGGATACGACGGTGGGAAGCTTGAAGCAGGGCATTGAGCTTGCTCCAGACGTAACGGCAGCCGTGACCGATGCTTCAGGCATTATTCTTGGCGAATTCCAAGAGATCGAATCGGGGCATAAGCTGCTTCTGTCACGAGGCAGCAACGTGCAGGAGTTTTCCTTAACTACGTTGAAAAGCATCCTCAACGTGCCGTCCACGGAGCGCGTATCGATCCGGCATGTCGCAGCTTACACAGCGCGAAGCTCAAAGTCTGACGTCACTGGCGACGGCGTGTTCGATAAGGACGATGTCCGTGCGCTTCTCGGCGAAATCGAGTCCTAACCATACGAAAAACCGCTTGCCGCCTTCAATCGGCGCAAGCGGTTTTTTAGTTGTGCGTGCGTTATTCCCTAGGCGTCTCGCCGTTGTCGAGGAACGCTTCGCGTACTCTTTTCCAGAAGGGGAAGGGACGATAGCGGGCGAAGCTGATCTTCTTGTCGGATACGTTGCAGCGAATCGAACGAATGTCGTTGCGCTGAATATTGATATGGTCGACGGTTAGCAGCAGCCGCTGGTCCTTCCTCGAGATGATGTCGCAGTGATGATGCTGCGGGAGCAGAACGGAAGAACCCAGCGTCCGATAGACGCGGTTATTAATGGAGGCAATCTCCGCAAGCTGCAGCGACGAGATGGAAGGGTGAATGACCGCTCCGCCCAAGCTCTTGTTGTAGGCCGTGCTGCCTGACGGGGTCGAGATGACGATGCCGTCGCCGCGGAACATCTCGAACATCTCGTCGTTGATGTTGATCTGCGCGACAAGGGTGCCGTCCACGGCCTTCAGCGTGAATTCGTTCAAGGACAAGTACTTGGTCGCGCCGAGCGGCGTGTCAAGCTCGATCTCGGCCAGCGGGTATCGGACATAGCGGGGTTCCGCTTGAGCCATGGCCTCGACGAGGTCCTCCAGCTCATGCGCCTGCCAATCGGCATAGAAGCCGAGATGTCCGGTATGCACGCCGATGAAGCTGATTTCTTCGACGCGCTCGATGAACGTATGGAACGCTTGCAGGAGCGTGCCGTCACCGCCGATGGAGATGACCTTGTCCGGATTCTCTTCGTCGCGTATGAAGCCTTTGGCCGCGGCCAGCGCATGGAACTGCTCGGCAAGCTGTTTCGAGTAATGATCGCCGCGGTCGATTACGACATATTTCAAGGCAAGGGCTCCTTCCGCATGGGAACATGATTCGCTTATGGTTAACCCCATGATAGCGAAAAATGTCCCCGAATACAATGAACGAGCAACCGGCGTACGATTATTGCGGACCCAGCCAGCTCCAGAACAAGTAGACGAGGAGGAAGGAGATGACACCGTGCAGCAGCCGCGCGACGAGGAACGGCTTGAAGCGCAGATCCGTATGGCTGATCAGGCTGGCGATCTGTGCCTGTACGGACAATCCTGCCCATGAGAGAATAAGGGCCGCGGCGGCGGTCCGGTGGATTAATGGAGCACCGGATTCGGATGCGGCCTTGGCGCCTAGCGTAACCTCGAACAGTCCATTGACGAACGCGGACGACAGCTGCATGGGCAGGCCGATCGCGGCAAGAAGCGCATGAAGCAAGCCGGACAGCACCTCGAGCAAGCCTGTCTGGCTGAAGAGTTCCATGACGACCGAGAAAAAGACGACGAGCCCCCCTACGACGATCATGAGCCGGAGCGCCGAACGTACCGCATCCTGCAGCAGCGTACCGAGGCTGCGCCCGTCCGCGATTCTGGCAGCGTGCATGGCAAAGACTGCGGCGCGGAGCGATCCGCCTCCTGCATGGCCCGTCATGCTTGGCGTTGGCGGCGCATCCCGATCATGGTAGCGCGCGAGCAGTCCGATGATGAGGGCGCCGCCGTAATGAGCGGCAGCGAGTACGGGAGCAAGCGTCACGTCGTGGAAGAAGCCGACAGAGACGGCGCCGATCAGGAAGATAGGATCGGACGTCGTCGTGAAGGCAATCATTCGCTCGCCTTCGGCCCGATTGATCTGGCCGCGTTCCCGAAGCTGCGCGGTCAATCGCGAGCCGACCGGGTAGCCGGAGGCTAGGCCCATCGTCACGACAAAACCGCCGATTCCCGGCAGGCGGAAGATCGGGCGCATCAGCGGATCGAGCAGCATGCCGAAGAAGTGAACGATGCCGAAGCCGAGCATCAGCTCGGATAATACGAAGAACGGAAATAACGCAGGAAACAGGACATCCCACCAGATCGCGATCCCCCGGAGCGATGCCGACAACGAAGCGGCCGGGTAGAGGGCAAGCAGGAGCGCCAGCAGGAGGCAGCCCCAGGCAGCGAGCCTGGAAGGACGCAGCATCATACGCATGAGACCCAAGCGAACGCCCTCCTTCATTTCACCTTGTCCTCTCATATGTATGTCGATCGCGGGACAAACATCCCTATTAACGGAATCGTCGCGCATTTCAAAAAAAATTAAGAAAACGCTTGCAAAAAAATGCTGTTTTTTCGACATTCGTATGTTACAATCAGTTCAAGAAGTCCGATAAGATCGTGTTCACAAGACTTCTTAGAACGTAACGGTTGGAGTGATGACCAATGAGCATTGTCGCTGGCATCTTTGTTTGCGCCTTCGTGTACGTGATCCGCCAATCGCTTGTACGCCCCGGCGAAGAGGATTGGAAGAGCTATTAACAATGCTTTCGCACAATCGGCATCATGCATGCACTGTGCGTCGGCTACAGGAGCACCCGCTAAGCAGCGGGTGTTTTTATATTTAGCCTCGGCTGATAATGTATGGTACAATGTAATCATCCTGTAAGACCTAAGTCGCATAGCGATCAGAACAAGGAGATGAATTTGCTTGAATACTCCCGCTACCATATATGAAGCGATCGGCGGCGCTGACGGCGTAAGGAAGATCGTTGAAGCTTTCTATCCGAAGGTGCAGGACGATCCGCTGCTAGCGCCGCTATTCCCGGAAGACATCATGCCTGTCATGGAGAAGCAATACATGTTTTTATCCCAATTCTTCGGCGGCCCTTCGTTATATTCCGATGCGTACGGCCATCCGATGATGCGTGCCCGCCACCTGCCTTTTCCGATTACGCCGCAGCGCGCGGCTGCTTGGCTCGGGTGCATGAAGCAAGCATTGACCGAGATCGGCATGCCGGAAGACCTGCGCGACACTGTGCTGGATAGGTTGTCAGGACCTGCGAACCATTTTGTGAACACGGATGAAGAAGAGGAGGCAATGAAGTGATCGAACCGCTCTTCCAGGCCAAAGTCACTTGCGTCTGCTGCGAACACGACTTCCAGAGCTCTCGGGTGAGACCGAGCTTCAAGAAGGCGATCCGTACGGACAGTGATTTCTGCCTGTACTATAAGGACGAAGTCAATCCCGACTTCTACGTGGTGCGCATCTGCCCGCTGTGCGGTTTCGCTTCAACGGAGAACGCGCTCCAGAAGCTGACGCCTCGCCAGAAGGAACAGTACATGAACAAGTTGGGCAAAAACTGGGTTCACCGCGACTACGGCGGCGAACGATCGTGGGAGGATGCCTTGACCTCGTACAAGCTTGCCCTTGTATGCGCACAGGCCGTAGGAGAGAAGGACCGTGTCATCGCCGGACTGCTGCATCACATCGCTTGGCTGTACCGCATGCGGGAGAATAAGGAGCAGGAGCTGCGCTTCCTGCGGTTCGCGCTTGAAGCGTATATCAAGGTGTACGAGACCGAAGGCGTGAAGTTGAACAATGCCAGGCTGATGTTCCTGATTGGGGAGCTGCATCGGCGGCTGGACGAGCCCTACGATGCGGTCAAATGGTTCGCGCGCGTCGTGAACGATAAGCGGATCGAAGATGCCGGTATGATCCGGGCTTCCAGGGAGATGTGGCAGAACTTGCGCGAGGATATGCGGACGAAGCAGATGGAGATGCCGGAGGAAGTCGAAGAAGCATAAGATCGAAACGATCACGAAGCAGCCATTATACCGATACATATGATGAACGCAAGCCTAGAGGTTTGCGTTTTTTTTGCGATTTCTATAGGGGTGGAAGTTGCAGATTACTCGTAATAAAGCCCTTCTGGCAACCATCGGGCGATCGGAATACAGGAGTTTGGGCAGCGACCTGATTAATGGAAAACCTTGGTTGGGTAGTCTCTTTCTATCCCTTCTGACCACTATCCCATCGACTCAGGAATGCTGCGATACCGACTAATTGTTACCGCACCAGTGGTCACGCTTGTACCGCACCCGTACCGCACCGCACCCGTACCGCATACAATTTAGTCATGATATCTATACCGGAGGGAGTTCTAGTGATACAGATCTCTCTATTTGTAGGCAGACAGGTTCATGCGAGTAAGTGGGTTGAGTGGTAAGCGTTGTTCTCGTAATGCGAGAACGAAAAATGCATACCGCGATTCTGATTCTTAGCGATATAGTAGGACGGGGGGAGAATGCGCGGATACGGCTTATTGACGAGCGCTGCATAAGTGATTCGAGAGTATCGCGCGCAAATAGAAGCTAGACGATCTGGCAGAGATCCCTGCAATGAAGCAGCGAGGTTCAGTCTGCAGCAGTACTCATCCAAATAAGCGTTAAGGTGCTTCCCGCCAAGTCCATGAAAAGTTGCATTTAGCCAGCTGCATGCTTGGGCGCATACATATCGAATCAACGGCTGTTTGTTGGCAGCGTTGCTGCTTTTGAGTCCGTGGAGTTCTGCATGCTTGTCGATATGCTGCTGTGCGAACGCTTCGCGTGCGCGCTTCAATGGAATATTCCCATCGCAATCCTTATCGTCAACCGTCTTAATCTTGATCTGCAGCACTTCGTCTTGTTCGGACAGCGCAACTGCAGCTAGAAGCGGGTGTTCGTCTGGATGACGGTAAATAGTCGAATTGAGCGGGCGGCCGTATAGGCCTCTGTTCATCCGAACAGTCCCGGTCAGCTTCTGCTGGTCCTCATACTGTCCGAGCGCATGGCGAATCTTATGCAGGATTAGCCATGCCGTCTTATAGGTAACTTGAATTGTCTCCGAGAGCTCGACTGCTGTGGTGCCCTGCGTCATGCGAGCGACAAGATCGATGGCGGTGAACCACTTGAATAATGGGGTGCGGCTGCCCTCCATTATCGTGCCTGCGGTCAAGGAGGTCTGATGCCGGCAATCGACACACTCGAATAGCGGCTGCCGCCGCGTCCGTATCGTATAACAGCGGCCACAGCCGCAGCTAGGGCATTCGAAGCCATTGGGCCATTTTAATCGATAGAGCTTGTCTATAGCCTGAAGTTCGTGCTCCGCATTCGTCCGATGAATAGAGTAGTCCAAGAGCTCACCGCCAATATTAGAACATTTGTTCCTATAACCATTATAACAAACAAATGTTCCCATTTCAACTCGGAAATGGATATTTCTATGGGAAAATTGGGCCGGAAACTACGGTGAAGCACGCCTTACGACATTCGCCTGAGTCGAAGGGATAGTGGTCAGAAGGGAGCGGAAGGAGAGGTATAGACATCAGTCCTGACGGAAGGGGATAGTGATTAAAAGGAGTTTGAAGGGGGGATCATACGGTACTCGGCCGGCAGGTAAAATAGAGCTGTGCGAGTGGATACGCCAATGCTGGCTGGGCTGCGTAAGCTAGCTGCTGCTCAGCATGACAGAGGCTCTACGGCAGCAGAGGCTATTCAGCACGGCGGAGGCTATGCAACATGTCGGAAGCTATACAGTGTGACTGTGGCCGCCTAAGCGGATCGAATGAGAACTGCAGCGGCGAATTGCTCAGCGGCAGTAGAAAGGACAGAGGGGAAGTCCCTCTGTCCTGCTAGGCTCGTCTTCCTGATTACCGACCGCGGAGCACAGTGTCGGTCATCAGGTAGTCCCGGTCGGCATCGAGGACGACGAGCTTATTGCGGCAGCAAGGAAACACGAGCAGCTTCTTGCGGCCTGTCCGAATATCGTCCAGCTCTCGGGGCTTCAATGGCACAAGGACATTCTCCGTGCGGCAGAACGGACATTCCGGTACATAAATATCGTTCATGATGCAATCGTAGGGCCATGCGCGTTCGAAGGGAATCATGACTTCGGGTCATCCTTCTGCGCCGAATCTTGCGAACCGGCTGAGGCGTTAGCAGCGTCGGATGCCGCCAGCTCGGCGAGCTTCTGCAGCAAAATATGGCGCGGCATATGCATCAATTGCTCGATCGGTACGCCCAACTGCTTGGACAGCTTGATCGCGGTATCCGGGGATATCTGCAAGGGTGCAGCCATGTATCCATCCCTCCCATGGTATATAATAAGGCTATACTACACCGATGGCTTCCAATGCGCAAATCTACTTAAGGACAGCATTCAAAGTTACATAAGAGAGGCGATGACAAGCAATGACGATGGAGAAGCTTCCGATGCAATGGACATTAGACACGATTTACGAGGGCGGCTCAAGCTCGCCCTCATTCACGAAGGACCTGGAACGGGCCGAGCGGCTGATCGGCGAATTGCGTGCATCGCTTCGCGAAGGCAAGCAAGCGGTGACCTCAGAGCGGTTGTCCGATTGGACGTCGCATGCGCAGACGATTCTGGCCTTACTGCGCGAGGCGGACTCTTATGTCGGCTGCTTAATGGCGGAGAACGTGGCGGACCGCGCGGCGACGGCGCTCGCGGATAAGGTGAAAAACATTATGGCCGGCTATCAAGCGGCAATGACGCTCTACGATGAGGCTTTGGGGGCCGCGGATGACGCAACTTGGCAGAGCTGGCTATCGAAAGGGGAGGCTGCCGAAGTCGCGAACTATCTGAATGAGCGCCGCGACCAGGCGAAGGAGAAGCTGCCGCCTGAGCAAGAAGCGCTTGCAGGCGACCTTGCGGTGAACGGCTACCACGGTTGGGGCGAGCTGTACAATACCATCGTAAGTCGTGCCCGGTTCGAGGCCGCGGACGAGACGGGAGCGATGAAATCGTATTCGGCCGGCCAACTGCACAACTTGCTGTCGCATGGCGACCGAAGCGTGCGAGCGGCAGCGTTCAACGTATGGGAGGAAGAATGGGGGCGCCAGGCGGATCTATGCGCGGATACGCTTAATCGGATCGCGGGCTTCCGGTTGAAGCTGTACGAGCGCCGCGGCTGGGGATCGGTGCTCAAGGAACCGCTGCAGATGAACCGGATGAGCGAGGCCACGCTGCAGGCGATGTGGGCGGCGATCGAGGAAGTGAAGCCTGCCCTCGGCCGCTACATGGCGAGGAAGGCGAAGCTGTTCGGCCTTGAGAAGCTCGATTGGCATGATGTCGAGGCGCCGGTCGGCTCGGCGTCGCGTAAAGTGCCATACGATGAAGCGGCCGACTTCATCGCGGACCGATTCCGCGCATTCAGTCCCGAAATGGCGGACTTCTCGCTGCAGGCGTTCAAGGACGGCTGGATCGAGGCGGAGGACCGCAGCGGCAAACGGCCTGGAGGGTTCTGTACGTCGTTCCCGATCAGCGGCCAGACGCGCATCTTCATGACCTACTCGGGTACGGCTTCCAATGTATCTACGCTGGCCCACGAGCTCGGTCATGCCTACCACCAGCATGTCATGAACGATCTGCCGCCGTTCTCGCAGGAATACGCGATGAATGTCGCGGAGACCGCATCGACGTTCGCCGAGATGCTCGTAGCCGACTCGGCGCTGAAGGCGGCCGCCGACCCGGCCGAGAAGCTGGCGCTCGTCGAGGACAAAATCCAGCGCTCGGTTGCCTTCTTCATGAATATTCATGCACGCTTCTTGTTCGAGACGCGCTTTTACGAGCGCCGGCGGGAAGGACTGTTGGCGCCGGAAGAGCTGAACGCGCTCATGGAGGAGGCGCAGCGTGAAGCGTTCGGCGGCGCGCTGGGTCTGGCGCATCCGCATTTCTGGGCGTCGAAGCTGCATTTTTACCTAACGGATGTGCCGTTCTACAATTTCCCGTATACGTTCGGCTATCTGTTCAGCAGCGGGCTGTATGCTCGGGCACAGGCAGAGGGAGAAGCTTTTGCCGGAAGGTACGTGAAGCTGCTGCGCGACACGGGGAGCATGACCGTCGAAGCGCTTGCGCATAAGCATCTGGGCGTTCGCCTTGACGAGATCGGCTTCTGGCGGGAGGCTGCGGGCATGACCGTTCGGGATGTCGAGGCATTCATGGCGATGACGGAGCAAGCATAGCAAGGACAATCGCGCATGGCGAAGTAGATGCCGCTCACGAGGAAGCCCCTCGAGAACGGCATCTTTCTTGTGGCTGGACACCACAATATATTACAAATAATTCGCAAGATCACGCCTCACTTACCCGCTCTGTAAGCCTTTACAATTGCGTTAGGCTTGAAGCAAGCTAGAGGGGAGTGGAGTGCATGGATAGTCTGCTGCGTTATATGAAGCAGGCCGCAATTCGGATGGACCGCGCGATCGAGACCTTCGCCGTTAGCGCGGTTGCGATCATGACGCTGATCGTTACGATGCAGGTGGTCACGCGCAAGTTGTTCGATTATGTTTTTTTCTGGTCCGAGGAGATCACGCTGCTGCTCTTGATCTGGTTCTCGTTCCTAGGCATCGCGATCGGATTCCGCGACCGGCTGCATCTGGCAATGGATTCGTTCGCGAATCTGCTGCCGGCCGTTGCGAATCGTTGGCTGAGCAAGGTAATCGCGCTCTCTACGCTGGGGTTCGGCTATTACCTGATCGTCTACGGATGGCAATTCACGACGCTGATGCATGGCAACCGCATGACCGCAACGGAGTGGCCGTCAAGCGTCATGTACGTGATTATGCCGATCACCGGCATTCTCGTGAGCGTCTACGCCGTGCTTGACCTGCTGGGCATCGACACGGTACAGCACAAGGAGCTTGACGAGGAGGTGATCGGCGAATGACGACCACGATTGCCATCATCGTGCTGACCGCGAGCTTCGTGGTCTTGATCCTGCTGCGATTCCCGATTGCCATGGTGCTAACCCTGTCCGCGCTATTGACGGCATGGACGCTCGATATCGAACTGGCCGTCATCGGACAGCGCATGGTGCAGGGGCTTAACTCGTTCGCGCTGCTCGCCATTCCGTTCTTCATCTTGGCGGGCCAGATCATGAGCGAAGGCGGGCTGGCCCTCCGGCTCATCAACTTCGCTCAGTTGTTCATCGGGGCGATCCGCGGCGGCTTGGCGATGGTCAATTGCGTCGCTTGCATGCTTTTCGGCAATATCAGCGGTTCGGCAGCCGCCGACGTATCCTCCGTCGGGTCGGTCATGATTCCGATGATGAAGCGCAAACACTACGATGCCGATTATTCGGTGGCGGTAACATCCGCAGCGGCCATTCAGGGGGTCGTCATGCCGCCTAGCCACAACATGATTCTCTATGCGCTCGCCGCAGGGGGCGTATCGATTTCCAGCTTGTTCCTGGCGGGGATCGTGCCGTGCTTGATCCTGCTGGTCGCGCTCATGATCACCTCTTACTCCATCGCCCGCAAGCGGGAGTATGTGAGGGGCGAGGCCGTTCAGATGAAGGACGTGCCGCGCATCCTGCTGGACGGCTTCCTGTCCATGATGACAGGGGTCATCATCCTTGGCGGTATCTTCAGCGGTTGGTTCACGGCAACCGAATCGGGCGCGATCGCTTGCGTATACGCGTTCATTCTGACATTCGTTGTCTACCGGGACATTCCGCTCTCGCGCATGAAAGTGATATTCCTGAAAACATTCCGCACGGTCGCCATGGTATTGTTCCTGATCGCCGCATCGAACGCATTCGCATGGGTGCTCACGTATCTCAAAGTGCCGCTTATGCTGACGGATCTGTTTCTCAGCATCTCCGACAATCCGATGGTAATCCTCTTGATCATTAACGTGCTGCTGCTCATTCTGGGCGCCCCGCTCGATATGGCGCCGCTCATCTTGATCATGACGCCGATCCTGTACCCGGTCGTGACCTCGCTCGGTGTGGATCCCGTACATTTCGGCATTATCCTGATCCTGAATCTGGGCATCGGCCTGATCACGCCGCCTGTCGGCACGGTGCTGTTCGTCGGATGCGCCATCGGCAAAGTATCGATCGAACAAGGCTCCCGGGCGCTAGTACCGTTCTTTTTCGTCATGGTGGCGGTGCTGCTTCTGATCACCTATATACCCGGCATATCGCTCTGGCTGCCGAACATGTTCAACGGCACATGATGGCCGAGCTTGCTCGCGGGAACAAAATATTACAAATCTATGCAAATATGACCCCATACAGCATTGAATACGCTTTCACTATACTGGTGATACAGCCCTTGCAAGCGTCAAGGGGGATCATAAAGGGAGGCTACAGTGAGGATGAAACATTGGCTGCGATTGACGGCGGCGATTGCCGCGATCAGCTTGTTCATTGCCGGGTGCGGCAATGGCAGCGAGAATGCGAAGACTGCGGGCGGATCGGCGGAGGAAGGTCCGACGTATTCGTTCCGGCTGGCCGAGGCCCATCCGGCCGACTATCCGACGACGAGGGCGGACATGCGATTCGCGGAGCTCGTGAAGGAGCGTTCCGGCGGGCGAATCACGATCGACGTTTTCCCATCCGCGCAGCTCGGCGAAGAGAAGGCCGTTATCGAGCAGGTACAGCTCGGCGCAATCGAATTCACCCGCGTAAGCACCGGTCCGCTCGGCGAATTCAACAAGGACTTCGGCGTGTTCAGTCTGCCGTACATTTTCGAGAATGACGATCACGTCTGGAAGTTCCTTCTCAGCTCAGACGGCATGGCCCTGTTGGACAGTCTGGAATCCTCCAAGCTGAAGGGGCTCGCTTACTACAGCTCGGGATCGCGCAGCTTCTATTCGCCGAAGCCGCTTACGAAGCTGGAAGATCTGAAGGGACTTAAAATCCGCGTGATCGAGAATAAGCTGAACATCGCGATCATGAAGGCGCTTGGCGCGAATGCCACGCCGATGCCGTACGGCGAGGTTTACAGCTCCCTGCAGACAGGCGTTATCGATGCAGCCGAGAATAATTGGCCGAGTTATTATTCCAGCAAGCATTATGAGGTCGCGAAAAATTACATCGTAGACGGACACCAACGCGTACCGGAGGTGCTGATGATCTCGCAGGCAACCTGGGAGAAGCTGTCCGAGGACGATCAGAAGCTGATCAAGCAGGCCGCCATGGATTCGATCGAATACCAGCGCGAGGAGTGGGCGAAGTTCGAGAAGGAATCCGAGGAGGCCGTCCGTGCGGCCGGCTCCACGATCACGGTCTTGGACGACCTGAAGCCATGGAAGGAAGCGGTCAAGCCGGTCATCGAGGAGTATCGGGCGGAGTACAAGGACATTCTGGCGGCGATCGAGAAGGCAGGTCAATAGACGACATCGAGAGGGGCTCTTTCGCGAGCCTCTCTTTGCCCTCGTTAAGGCGGCAGCGCTCCGACAAGGAATCCGACTGCCCGGCGTAGAAATAAATGGCAATAATTCTTGCTCTCTAGTTAGGGTGGTCTCCGGTTGAAAATCGCTTTCCCCAAGTACGCGGTCCGCTTGCTTCGCGCCGTCTTCCTGCGCGACCGATCGCTGATGACGAAGCTTCTCGTATTCTCCGCGCTGCTGGTCGTGCTCCCCATGCTGCTGGTCGGGCTCATCTCCTACCATCAATCTTCGCAGGTGCTGGAGCGAGAAGCCCGGCAGTACAGCTGGCTCATGATCGAGCAGGTCAAACATTATGTCGAGGATTATCTTCGCGACTTCGAGATCAGCACGCTCAAAATTTTGAACCATCCCGACACGGTTGCGTTCCTGCGCATGAAGACGCAGGAGGAAGTCGACGACCCGCATATCGTCAGGGCGGTCAGCAACGTGCTGAAGAATTCCGCCTACTCCCGCAGCGACATTACGAACATTACGCTGATTCTCGACGGTCTGCAGACGATCGACTCGGCGGATACGACGGACCGCAGCTCGGCACGCGAATTGCAGCAAGAGGATTGGTACGGCCGCGTGCCGCCCACCGGCCAGCCTCGCATCGTCAGCCGCGTCATTCACTGGAAGGGGCGCGACGAGCCCGTCATCTCGATCATGAAGCGGATCGTGAATCCGACGACGCTGAAGCCCTTCGGCATGCTGGTCATCGATGTGAACTACCGGCGGCTGCAGGAGGTTGCGCGCAAGGTCAAGCCGGGGGAGAGCGGCTATCTATTCATCCTCGACGAACAGGGGCATTACGTCTACCATCCGGATCTCAGCTTGGTAGGCGTCGAAGCGAACAAGGACGATGCTCATGTCATGCAGCAGACGAGCAGCGGCTCGGCGATGTCCAGCGCGGGCGGCCATGACATGCTGACCTTCAGCCGCAGCGAGCGGCTGAACTGGCAGCTTGCGACTTCGATTCCTTACGATGAGTTGATGCGGGGAACCGACTATATCGGAAGGACGATTCTGATCACGACGACGATCTTCGTCGGCGTCGCTTACGTGCTTGGAATCGGCTTCTCGACGAGCTTGATGCGCCCGATCAAGCGTCTGCAGCATTATATGAAACGGGTGGAGGTGGGCGATTTTACCGGCAAGGTCGAAGTGGATTCGATGGATGAGATCGGCATGCTGTCGCATGGGTTCAACAAGATGGTGACCCGATTGTCGGCGCTGCTGGAGGAGATCTACTTCTCTAAGCTCAAGCAGACTGAGATGAATCTGCGGCAGAAGGAGACGGAACTGCGCATGCTGCAGGCACAGATCAATCCGCACTTCCTGTACAATTCGCTCGATACGATCCGCGGCATGGCACTGCAGCATGACATGGACGAGATCGCGAAGATGGCTGCGGCGCTGGCGCGGCTGCTGCGTTACAATGTGAAGGAAGAGGGCGCACGCGTAACGGTTCAGCAGGAGATCGATGTCGGAGAGACGTATCTGCGCATTCAGAAGTATCGGTTCGAGGATAAGCTGGACTACCGGTTCGAGATGCCGGAGTGGGCGCTGCGTCAACGAACGGCGCGCTTCACGCTGCAGCCGCTCATCGAGAATTGCATCGTCCACGGGCTGGAGCCGCATTCGGGACGAATGGCCGTGAAGATAAGCGCGGAACGGGAGAATGACACGCACTGGGTGCTGCTCATTCAGGATTCGGGTCCAGGCATCCCGCCTGAGCGGTTGGCGATGCTGGTGAGGAAGCTGCAGCAAGGCGAGGACGAGGTTGAGGCTGGGGTCGTGGACGAGGGCGGCGGCGTCGGACACATCGGCATCATGAATGTGCATCGGCGCATCCGATACACGTTCGGCGAACCGTGCGGGCTGTTCCTGGAAAGCGTGCCGGGCGGCGGTACGGCTGTCGGCATACGTCTGCCTTACCAGCCATAGCAGGGCTTAGACCAGAATTCAGGGAGGGGGTCATGGATGAATCGAATATTGCTGGCAGAGGATGAAAAATGGGTCCGCGTGGCGCTCCGCAAAACGATCGAGAAAACAGGCCTGCCGTTCGAAGTGGCGCATGAGGCGACGAATGGGCTCGAAGCGTCCGATTGGCTGAAGCAGCATACCGTCGATATGGTCATGACGGACATTCGCATGCCGATCATGGACGGCCTCGCCTTGCTCGAGCATATTCGCGGGAGCGGCATCGCTTCCGACTTGGTCGTCGTCAGCGGGCATGACGACTTTCAGTGCGCGCAGCGGGCCGTGCGGCTTGGCGCGTTCGATTACATGCTGAAGCCGGTCGAGACGTGCATGATGAAGGAATGCTTGCAGCGTTGGCTGGACGTGAAGCGGAATCGAAGCGAGGAAGGGAAGGCCGCGAGTTCGGCCGATCCGATAGACGACAGAACAATGTCGACCGTGGAAATCGTGACAAGGCGAATCGCTTCCCGGCCGGAGGCGAACATGACGCTGTCGGAAGCGGCCTCGCTCGTCCATCTGAATCCCAGCTATCTGTGCAAGCTGTTCAAGCAGCAGACCGGCGTGAACTTCACGGACTATGTGATTAGGACCCGGATGCAGGAAGCGGCGCGCCTGCTCGAGAAGACAGCGCTCCGCGTGACGGAGATCGCGGATCGGCTGGGCTACGCGGATCTTGCCTATTTCAGCAACACGTTCAAGAAGACAATCGGTATAACGCCAAGCGATTATCGCAAGCGGATGCCGGAGATGAGGGGCAGAGGAGGAGCATCACGGACATGACGGATGGAGATATCGTATGGGAGAATGCGGAGCCCGGCGTGAAGCGGCGCATCCATGCGCCGGGCGAGAAGCTGATGATGATGGAGGTGCATTTTGAAGCGGGAGCCGTCGGTTACCTGCACAGCCATCCGCATGAGCAGATGAGCTATTGCCTGCGCGGGACGATCGAATTCACGATCGACGGCGCCACGACGCTGCTGCGCGCGGGGGAGACGATCGTCATCCCGGGCGGCGCGGAGCACGGCGTGAAGGCGCTCGAGCCGTCCGCGCTGCTAGATGCGTTCACGCCGCTGCGCGAGGATTTGTTGAAGCGGGGGTAGGATGAACACAACTAACTGCCATGCCTACGAGGCTGTCCCAAAAGGTTGAAAAAGTCTTTGTGAGATAGTTAAACTCTACAACGAAACATGAAAACGGTCGGGTCAGGATGCCTTATCCCTGACCGACCGTTTTCAGCTTTTGGCTTAATGTCGAACGCTTGAGCA
>JAEZCJ010000143.1 GCA_023433615.1 Bacillota bacterium
GCGCGCGTATAGCAGAAGTTGATGATATTCTGCATCTCTTGGTCGATCTCGTAGGCGATCGCATCGGAGTAATTCTGCTCGTGCCCGATATCGCGGCCGAGGAACACTTGCCCTTGCGAGCTGCCGAACTGCATCGGTCCAAGCTTGTCGCTCATCCCGTATTCCATGATCATGCTGCGCACGATGCCTGTCGCCTGCTTGAAGTCGCTGTAAGCGCCCGTGCCGATCTCGCCGATGAACAACTCTTCCGCGACGCGGCCGCCGAGCAGCCCCGTAACCTTGTCGAGCAGTTCTTGCTTCGTAACCAGCATGCGGTCTTCCTTCGGCAGCATGATGACATAGCCGCCGGCACGTCCGCGTGGAATGATCGTAACCTTATGCACAGCATCCGCATGCTCGAGGAAGTAGCCGATAATCGTATGACCCGCTTCGTGATAGGCGACAATCCGCTTCTCGCGATCGCTGATCACGCGGCTCTTCTTCTCCGTGCCGACAATGACGCGGTCGATTGCTTCGTCGACCTCTTGCATCGCGATGTCTTTCTTGTTGCGGCGTGCCGCAAGCAAGGCCGCTTCGTTCAGCAAGTTCTCGAGGTCGGCGCCGGTGAAACCGGTCGTGCGCTTCGCGATGACGTCGAGCTTGACGTCCTTCGCCAGCGGCTTGTTGCGGGCATGCACCTTCAGCACCGCTTCACGCCCCTTCACGTCCGGACGGTCTACCGTAATCTGACGGTCGAAGCGTCCCGGGCGGAGCAAGGCCGGATCCAGAATGTCCGGACGGTTCGTTGCCGCGACGATGATGATGCCTTCGTTCGCGCCGAAGCCGTCCATCTCGACGAGGAGCTGGTTAAGCGTCTGCTCGCGCTCGTCATGGCCGCCGCCGAGGCCTGCGCCCCGCTGACGTCCGACTGCGTCGATCTCGTCGATGAAGATAATGCATGGCGCGTTCTTCTTCGCGTTCTCGAAGAGATCCCGGACGCGGGATGCACCTACGCCGACGAACATCTCGACGAAGTCCGAGCCGGAGATGCTGAAGAACGGCACGCCTGCTTCGCCGGCTACTGCCCGCGCAAGCAATGTCTTGCCTGTACCCGGAGGTCCCACGAGCAGGACGCCCTTCGGGATACGGGCTCCGACAGCAGCGAATTTGCGCGGATCCTTGAGGAATTCGACGACTTCGACGAGCTCTTGCTTCTCCTCGTCGGCACCTGCGACATCCTCGAACGTTACCCGCTTCTTCTCTTCATTATATAGGCGAGCCTTGCTCTTGCCAAAGTTCATCACTTTGCCGCCGCCGCCCTGGGCTTGATTGATCAAGAAGAAGAACAGGATGAAGATGATCACGAACGGAATGATCGATGTCAGCAGGGTCAGCCACATGCTCTGGCCTTGCATCTTCTTAACGGTCAGCTTGAAGCCGTTCTGCGCGGACGCTTCCGTGACTTCCTTCGTCGCGTACTCCTCCGCGGTCATGCGCGAGAAGAACTGATCGCCGTCTGCGCCGCTCGGCGCCGTTCTATATTTACCAGTGACCAAATAGGAATAGCCGTCGAACTTCAGCGTCAATTCAGAGATGTTATTGGTGGAAATCTGCTGCCGCAACTGATCGTAGGATAGCTCTTCGGTTGTATCGTTTTGGTTGCTGATAAATTGGACGATCCCGACGGTCACCAAAAAAATAAGCAAATAAAATCCAGTGTTACGGATGATCCGATTCATCCCCTACCTCCTCTCAAGGCGCTTAAAATATTCTACCATAGCATGTATTGCCATCTCAACAGAGCCCGATTCGGGCAGGCGCGACATGCTGTGAGGTTTTCAAGCGGTATACGGCGTGCGGGTTATGTGCTATAGACTTCCGGCTTCAGCACGCCGACGAGCGGCAGGTTCCGGTACTTCTCCGCATAATCCAACCCATAGCCCACGATGAAGGCGTCCGGCAGCGTGAAGCCGGTGTAATCGGCTTCCAGCTCGACGGAGCGGCCGCTGGGCTTATCGAACAACGTAACGACGGTGACGGATTTGGCATTGCGACGCTCCAGCACGTCGATCAGATAACTGAGCGTCAGGCCGCTGTCGATGATATCCTCCACGATGAGAACGTCCCGTCCTTCGACGGATGCATCCAAGTCCTTAATGATCTTGACGACGCCTGAGGACTTCGTGGCATTCCCGTAGCTGGACACGGCCATGAAGTCGAGCTCCACCGGAATGTCCATCGCCTTAACCAAGTCCGCCATAAAAATAAACGCGCCTTTCAAGACGCAGATGACGAGCGGGTTCCTGTCCTGAAAATCGCTGCTAAGCCTCTTGCCTAACTCTTTCACCTTATGCTGAATCTGTTCTTCGTCGAATAGTACCTCTTGAATGTCGTTAAGCAACTTGGAACCCCCACCTGTGTATTACCGCTCCGCGCGTGCGCTGCGGCCGTGCCTGTACTCCTGCATTGCTGCCTACTTACTCGGCGCCGCTAAGCTCGAGCGTCATCCGAATGACGCGGGACGATTCCGGCGTTACGGGCGCAATCGACGACCGCCTGACGCCTGGAATCCATAGCAGGCGGCCCTCCGCATCCCATACGAGCGGAATCCGGTCGCGCCAAGCCGGGGCGACTTTGCCGTCAACGAACATATCTTGCACTTTTTTGGTGCCGTTTAAACCGATGACCCGCATCCTGTCGCCGGGTCTTCGATTACGGACGATCAAGGGGAATGCCACGCCCTCTGCGTCGAACACCGCTTCCTCGCGATCTGCTGCATGCCGGGCATCCGCACGATCCATCCATGCGATCGCCAGCCTTGCCGACGCTTCCGGAACAGGCAGACTTCCGACCTCCGGCCCGATTATGTATTCATATGCAGCCGGCGGTCGCCCATTCGCGTCATTCGTCCATCTCAGCGTGTCGTACTCTCTGATGCACCGTATGCCCATTCCTGCCTCAATGACAGCGGTCGATGGCGCGTCGTCCGATGCCGCTCTCCGCATGCCCTCAATACGCTCGAAGGCAGTGGAGGTCTTTTCCAACGCGAGATAGTTTAATATTAGTTTAATCAATCTTCTTTGTAAAGCGACATGCAGGTCCAGCAGCGCCTGGCGTTCCACCCTGCATTCATGCCTGCCCGCGCGCACTTTGGCCCGAAAAGCGGCCTCCGCTTCGCGGTCCAGATAGTCGCTCTCTTCCGCGCTGATCTCGGCCAGCCGGACGAGCGATTCCGCGATGTTCGGATTGTAGCGCTCCAGCATCGGCAGCACGTCATGACGGACGCTGTTGCGGACGTAGACCGTCTTCGCGTTGCTGCTGTCCACGCAATAAGCGAGTCCCGCGTCTTCGCAATACCGGATAAGGTCTGATTTCTTCATACGAAGGAAGGGACGAATAAGTTCCACGTTTTTTTCGCTTCTTTTGTGCGCCATCCCGGATAGTCCCGTCAAGCCGGTCCCTCGCAAGAGGCGCATCAGCACGGTCTCCGCTTGATCGTCGGCATGGTGCGCGAGGGCAATGCTCGCAGCATCGTGCGCTGCCGCCGTCTCATGCAGAAAGGCGTACCGCTTCTCCCGGGCAATCGACTGCGCATTGCCTCCCTCTGCTGCAATGGCTGCGGGGATGTTCAATTCGGCCGTGACGCAGGGGATGCCGAGCGCCCCGCACCAACGACGGACATGCTCCGCCTCGCGTTCCGATTCCTCAGGGCGGAAGCCGTGATTGGCATGCGCGGCGACGATCCGAATGCCGCATTCGGCCGATAATACGTGCAGCACATGCAGCAGAGCCGTCGAATCGGGGCCGCCGGATATCGCGACGACAATGCCGTCTCCCCGCTTCCACAATCCTGCCTGCTCAGCCGCAAGCCGCGTTCGCCTGACCAGCTCCTCCATCTCTCTCGCCTCCCCTGTATCGATCTTGCGATCTCCATGCACGCCAAGAAGGGCATGCCGACGGCTTCAGGCATCCTTCACGGAAACCCGATCGTCAGCATACCCTCCGTCACCATCCATACGATTGTAGCGGCCAGAAGCGCCATCGAGCCGGCGAACAGCCCGGTCATCCAGCGGGTCGTCCGGCTGCGCTTCATTCGCACGCCGGAGCTGTACATCAGCCGCTGCCAAGCAGCGGCCCCTTCGCGCGCATCGCCGAATCCGCCGCGCATCGCCTTGAGCAGCCATCCGGCGAACGGCTTCAGCGCCTTGTTGCTCTCTGCCAGCTTGTGGAGCTCCTCGACCTGCCGATTCTGCGGCAGCAGCGATTGCGTCATGTGCAGCAGTTGCTTGCCCTCGAACAGGTGGATGCATAGCACCGCGAACGAGAACATATCGTATGCTCCCTCTGCCGATCGAGAGCCCGCATTCCAATATCCGCGATCGTAGACTTCCGTGAATTGTCGGACGCTCTTGCCCCTGGCGGTCACGCCGCCGTAATCGACCAGCTCCACGCGGCCGTAATCGCCGACCAGCACGTTCTCTTGCTTCAAGTCGCCGAATACCCAGCCGGCCTCGTGCAGCGCGGCAAGCTTCTTCAGCAGATGGAAGCCGATGAGCGGGAACCAGTCCGAGCCTTCCTTATGCAGGTATTCGTGCAGCGGGTTGCCCCGCACATAACGCATCACGTAGAACGGATAATCCCTGCCGCTCTCATGGGTGAAGTCGTCGACAGCCACGAGGAACGGTTCCGACTTGCGCTTCTGGAGCGCCATATTCTTCAAGACATTGATCTCGGACTGCAGATCGACCGCATCCTGCCCGACCTTAAGGGCATACATGGCGCGCTGATGCTCCACCAGGAACACTTTGCCGTTCGCCCCTTCGCCCAGCAGACGCTCGATCCGATATCGGCCTTGCTTCCACTTGCCCGTCAGAACCGTTCCGGGCGTCAGCTTGAGCTCAAACGACGTTGTCACCCATGATCCCATCCGTTTCTCTTCTAGTGTCTCTACCATATACGCCGCGGCCGTAAAAATCAATGACCTGCATGATCGCCGGTCCCGTCGGCGTCGTGCCCTGCATGTTCAGCTTCGGAATGATGCGCCGAATGCCGCCGAGGTTATCCGTCCAGGTCAGGTCGCAGACGCAGTCCTCTCCGGCTGCAGAATCGGGGAAATGGAACACCGCGATCTGACTCTTGCCGGTGCGTGCCTGCAGGCTGAGCACCAGATCCCGAATCGCTTCCTCGACAGCCGCCAGCTTCGGCTTCATGCTTGCGCTTGCGTCGATCAAGAGCGCCACCTGCAGCGCCGTCGATTCCCCCAGCTCATCGATGACGCGTACGACCTCTCCCCGTTTCTCGGGCGGCAGCGACTCCACGCTGTCCGATTCGAACACCTGCTTAAGCTCCTTGTTGACCGCTTGTTGAATCGTCGTGACGACCGTCTTGCGCGTCATCATCTGTACCGTCTGCGACAGCTGCCTCGTGTTCACGAGCCGGCTCATGCCGCCGCCGGCCTTCGCGATCTCCGCGATCTCTTCCTGGCCGTACGCGAACGTCTCGTCGCGCTCCAGCACCCCTACCACATTCACCGTAATGCCTTCCGCGTATGCATGGGCTGCCGCTACGACGGGGCTGAGCCCCACATTCGAGCAGCCGTCTGTGATTAGCATTATCTGCTTCATATTCACATGCGCCTCCTTCCGGAACGAATCTACCGGTTCTCTCTACCAGCATGCCCGTTCCCGCAAAGGTTTAGACGCCCCCAATCTCTATCTATATCATCGGCCGCACCGCTCCGATTCGTAAATTTTGTATCATTCGATCTTTAGATCGAATTCGAAATGGCCGGTTGTCAGCGCCAAGAAGGTTGGACGATGGTAGAAAATGAGGAACGGAGCGTAGGCAAAACCTACGTGAGTACCGGAAGTTTCGCCAGCGTTCAAGATTCGCCGTCGAATAGCTACGAAGCCCAACATCGCGCTCACAAGCGGCCCCTAGCTTACTGTGCGGGGTCGTTCGAATTTGGTTAGGCCAGGCCACCTAAAGGTCGCCCATTCCGGCTGCGCCTTACGTACTTGCGCGACGACGACCGTCATATCGTCCACGATCTCTCCCTGATGATAGCGCACGACGGTATCCAGCAGCTCGTCCGCCATCTCTTGCGGATCCTCCGACTTCAGCTCTTGGATGACGCGCTTCATCCACATCTCCTTGTTCACCGCGTAGCCCGGCGCATCGTAGATGCCGTCCGTCATCATGATCAGCGTATCGCCGGGATAGAGCTGCTCGCGGATCAGGTCGACGTCGATCTCCTGCAGGATGCCGATCGGCAGGTTGTTGCCCGAGATCTGGAAGACGTCGTCCCCCCGCTTGATGAAGCTCGGCGTCGAGCCGATCTTCAGGAACGTCGTCTTCGCCGTGTACATGTCGATCAGCGCCACGTCCACCGTCGCGAACACCTCGTCCTGCGAGCGAAGCAGCAGCACCGAGTTCACCGACTTGATCGCCAGCTTCTCGTCCATGCCGGACTGCAGCAGCTGCTGCAAAATATTCAGCGCCGCGCTGCTCTCCATGCGCGCCCGTTCGCCGTTGCCCATGCCGTCGCTGACGGCAACCGCAAATTTCCCGTTGCCGAGCTCGACCGTGCTGAAGCTGTCGCCGGACAGCAGGTCGCCGCCCTTGGCCGCGCCGGCAATGCCGGTCTCCACCTCGAACTCCTTGGCTGAGCCGAATACGACCGAAGCCGCCTCGCCGCTCTTCTCGGGGAACCGCTCGGTTTTCACCGCGATATGCTCGCCTAGTATATCGCTGAGGAGCGGCGCAATGATTTTCCGACACTCGTCGTAGCCCTTGCCGAACGTATGCGCGATCTCGATCTCGACATTCCCCTCCTCCAGGTTGATAATATCGACGCTCTGGATCGATAGGCCGAGCCCCTCGAGCGCCTCGCGAATCTGCTCCTCCTGCAGGTGCAGCTCCTGCCCCTCGCGCTGAATCTCCTTCGCCAGATCCTCCATGATCTGCGATACGCCGAACAATTGGTCGGCCACGAGCAGGCGCGACTCCTGAATCTGCTTGCGCCAATGCTGGTCATGCTCGAACAGGTCGTATTGCTGCCGCATGACGGACAGCACTTGATGCGGCCGCACGCAATGGCTCGTCCACTCCTTCGGGAGCTCCTTCGTCGTGCCGCGCCGGTTCTCCTCGACGGACACCATCATATCGGTCATGACCTTATAGGTCTGATAGAACTTGGAATCCCAGCACATGTCCTTGCGGTAGCAGGTCGCGCAGGAGCGCTCCGCAACCGCATTCATGAAGTGCGTCTTATCGTCCTCGCGGCGCTGCCAGGCATCCGTCTCGAGCGTCTGCCCGAAGCTCTTGGACAGCTGGCGGAACACTTCAGAGAACTGCGTCACGCGCTGCGCGGTCACGTCCCGCACGCGCCGGGCATATTCATGCTGCGTCTTCGTATGCTCGCTCGTACCCGGCACATAGCGGGCAATCGTGCGAAGCAGGCTGCGCGGCGTCAGCATGAACAGCGCGGCGGCCAGCACCGACTCCCACGTCGACGCCATGACATCGGCTTGTCCACCCACGTAGATCGAGAGGATGGACGTGCCGAGCAGCATCCCGAAGGCGACTGCCGGCTTGCCTCCTTCGCGCAGCAGGCCGGCGAGCAAGCCCGAGAATGCCAGCAGGCTCATCTGCACGATCGCGCTGAAGTCAGCCAGGCTGAGGATCAGTCCGGCGATGACGCCGACCGAGGCGCCGAGCGGCGCACCGCCGACAAGCGCGAAGAGCAGCAGCAGATAGCGCGACATGACATGCTCGGCCGATAAGCCGTACAATACCCAGCCGACGGCGCCGGTCATGACCGAGGCCAGCAGGATCATGAGGCAGATGATCTCCTCGCTCCTTAGCGACGTCGTCTTCTTCGTCATCGTCAGCACCGGTACCGCCTGAATGAAGACGAGGGTCAAGACGAAGGCCAGCCCTGCTTCCACCATCGCCATCATGAACTGATACCATCCGAGCGAATCGCCGATGATGACTCCGAACAGTTTGACCAATAGGGTAGATATAAAGACGAGCAGCGGCGCATAGGATAGATCAGAGCGTTCGTAAGCCTCTAAGCCGCGCACCAACAAATAGAAGACGGCAAGCTCCATCGCGATCCACAGCGTTCCCGGCGTCAGCGCGAACCAGCTCCCGGCCAGCAGCGATGCACCGACCAGCCAATAGAGATCCTTGCGCAGAAAATAAATAACGGCGAAATAGGCAACGGCAAACGGAGCGAGCGACTCCAGAATGACCGCCCTGCCTAACAGAAAAGCTACCGCGGTCAAGAGGAACGTCCATTTCTTGGCCGCCAGCTGCTGGACAACCCGTCGGGCCAGTGCCCACTCCCGTCCCTTCCGTACCGCTTCCTTCACGACGCCCGACCGACCCTCATCTGCCCCTGGGAACATCACCAGATTATGCTTGTCCATTCGTTAGGCACCACCGTTCTGTTAGTAATCAAGTTAAAGCCCCGGCGTCGTCGACTAACGCCAGATGCCGCTCTCATCGTGAGGTTAATTATAGGGACGGGGCTGCGGGATGTTTGTCAGAACGCGTAGACGGGGGAAAAGTTTTTTCTGACAAAAAGAAAGAGGCCCGCACGGCGGCGACAAAAGCGTGTCGCACGCAGGCGGCCCATACGTTTCGAGCGCCGCAGGCCGTACGGCTGCGGCTATTCGCGTTACATAATGCGGGGGCGATTCCGAACGGATTCCGCGCGTATCGCGTCCGAACCTGTCGGGATTGCAGGAGATATACAGGAAAGTATATGGCATACGGCAGCCGCGGGGCAGGATGCGACAAGGAGGGGAGGTGGCTCCGATAGAAGAGCCGGATCATTCGCCATTGACCGAAATCACTGCGATCGTACAGGAATTTCGTACAACTGCCCTCAGACATGCGAAATTCCTGCGATTGTGCAGGCATTTCGATCCACTCGCTTCGTCTGAGCCGGTTCTGTTGCGAATACGTGTACTCGTGCAGGAAGTCGCGGATCTTCATGATGTCTCTGCCGGATTCACGCAAAAAAGAGCAGAACCTGCATGCAGGTTCTGCTCTCGTCTATGGTCGGGCATGCGAAAGAGATGCTAGACGCGCTTCGCGCCGCGGCCTCCGCGCTTGCCTTCGGTATTCTTCTTCAGGGAAGAGATCCGCTCCTCGCTATCCTTGAGGAAACGCGACATCTTATCCTCGAATGACGGTTTGCCTGGTGCGGATTTGAACCCGCCGCGTCCGCCGCCGCCTCTAGGGAATCGATCTCCGCCACCGCCGCCTGGACCGCCTTGACGTGGAAAACCTCCGCCGCTGCCGCCGCCAGGTCCGCCTTGGCGCGGAAAGCGATCGCCAGCCGGCCGCTCGCGCTGAGGAGGAACATACCCCTCTGGCCGCTCGATGGCCTGCTTAATGGAAAGACCGATCTTTCCGTCTTTATCCACATTGATCACTTTCACAGTGACGACATCGTCAATCTTCAGGTGATCTTTGACGTCTTTGACGTAGTTATCGGCAATTTCCGAAATGTGTACGAGCCCCGTGACACCGCCCGATAAATCGACGAATGCCCCAAAATGCGTAATGCCGGTTACTTTGCCTTCTAACTTGGCTCCCACTTCAATTGCCATGAATAAGATTGTCCTCCCTAAAGTATTTCGAATCGGCGTGGCCGCTTCGAAAGCGTGACTCGAATTATACTACTATTACCGTGATTATAACCGAACGCCGGAATCAAGGTCAACAGACGGATATCCCGATCGTCAAGGACTTTCCGTGACTTGAATCGGTTTCTCTCCGGGCATGATCATTCCTTGCTCCTTGCGGGCAAGCTCCTTGATATACTCCGGATCGCCGAGCCTCTCGATCTGCAGCTGAAGCGCCGCGCTCTCCGCCGCGCGCTCGTCAAGCTTCTCCTGCATCGCTGCCAGCTTCAAGCCTGTATCGCCATGTACGCTCATCTGATTGAGCCAGGTGTAGAGCGCCCATGCCATAAAAATCGCGACAAATGCGAACCAGAGCCGAAGCCGACGTCTAGAGCCTGCGTATGCGGTTGTCTCTGCGGTCTTCCGGGCATTTGCCACGCGATGTACCTCCCCTATGTCAGTGGAACCAACGTCGCCAGATCCGAATGATCAAGCTCCTTATCCCCGTCCAACGCTCTCTCAGCTTGAATTTCGCCGCCCAACCCTTCATGCGGGCCCATGCGGGCCGCGCCAGCGGCTTGAGCATCCAAGACAGTAAGAGCCAAAACGGACGTGACAATTGTAACACAATTCGGAAAAGGAACATAGAGAAAACAATCGCGAATCCTAAAATAGCCCGTGCCAGACGAATAATTCCTACTATAGGCCTAACAATCAGCAAGTTGAACATGCGGATGCCCGCTCCGATCAGCCAGCGCACCGCCTCCACCAGCCATTGCACGATGCGTATGACCGGATTGCTCAGCAGCCAGAAGTAGAACGAGATGCCGATGAACAGCCCGATGAATACGAACATGCGCACATCGCCTTCATTGCTCGCGATCAGCACCCGGAAGACGATCAGCGTCGCCGCCGCCCAATAGAGGAGGTCCAGCACCGGAATCCACAGGCGGCCGATCCGCAGTTCATTCGATACGACCCGGTAGCCGTCGAATGCCGCACCCATGCCGATCCCGGATACCACCATCATGGCCAGCGTCAGGAACTGAACGTCGAGACTCACTTGAACAGCTTCCCGAAGAAGCCCTTGGACTTATCGGCGGCGGCACCGTCCAAGTAGGCGATCGTATGGATGAGTCCTTCGATCGCGACGAGACCCTGCTCCAGGCTCAGATGCTTCATGTGCAGATTCTGTCCGCGCACGGTCAGGAAGCCCATCTCCGTCTCGAGCAGGAACTCTTCGCTGTCGAAGCTCTCGACCTTGCTGACGCCGGTGATCTCCATCACCTTGCGGTTAAGCATCTTGATTTCCTGGCGCTTCGTTTTCCCTTGATCGTTCATAGCTTGGCCCCCTCCTTCTAATTCATAGGTATGGAGGAAGGACAAGATTTAGAACCAACTCGGGTGATACCTATTAACCCTGCCGGATTAGGCTTGAAACAAAGCCGCGAAGGCAACGTAAAGAACCGCTCCCGCGAAGGGAACGGTTCTCGTGGCGAGCACTGCGCCGGCTGCTTACCAGCCTTGCGAATCCTCGGATTTGCGCGATTCTTCTTTCAGCAAGGTATAGAGCTCGGAAGCTTCGTCCTTGCGGGTGGTCTCGGCGATCCGGTCGACGCGGACCGTCACCGTCTTCTGACCGAACTGGACGGCAAGCTCGTCGCCTACCTTGACGGTGCTGCTCGGCTTGGCTTCCCTTCCGTTGATCCACACGCGCCCCTGCTCGGATACGTCCTTCGCCACGGTGCGACGCTTGATCAGCCGCGATACCTTGAGAAATTTATCGAGACGCATTGCTTACTTCACAGCGTCTTTCAGTTTGTTGCCGGCTTTGAATGCAGGGATCTTCGAGGCAGGGATCTCGATCGTCTTGCCCGTTTGCGGGTTGCGGCCCGTACGGCCGGAACGGCTGCGCGTTTCGAATGTGCCGAAGCCGATCAGTTGAACTTTGTCGCCGGATTGAAGAGCTTCCGTAACTTCGCCGAGGAATCCGTTCAGGACTGCTTCGACGTCGCGTTTCGTCAGGCCGCTCTTAGCGGCAATGTTGTTAATAAGGTCTGTTTTGTTCATTGTTTTCATGGCCTCCTAATAGTCATCGCAATAATTGGTCGACAGCATGGATACGCTGCCACTACTGGTGCGCTTGGTCCTTCACGATTCTACTATTCTTCCCGATACTGGAAATCTCCTGCCGCTCGGCAAAAAAATTTTCGTTTTATGGTGAAATTCGCCGATTTTTGACGATTATTTCGCAATTGGGCGGTAAAATCAGCCAGTGGCAGCAGTTTCGGCGCCCTAGGGATGCCCGTTGCGGTACGCGGCCGAGGCACTCCATTGTGCCAGGCGACGATGCCTGCAGAACGGTCCTATGCTAATTCTAATTGGCAAGCCGTCAGCGCCGAGAAGGTTGGACGATGGTAGCAATTGAGGAGCGGAGTGTAGTCTAAGCTACATGAGCACCGGAAATTGCGCCAGCGTTCAAGATTCGACGCCGAATACGCTACGAAGCATAAGCATCGCGATCACGGCTTGCCTTTTGCTTGTTCCCACCAGCGGTCCATCTCTTGTAGATCAGTCTGGTCAAACGATTTGCCGTTTATACGAAGCTGCTCCTCGATGTAGGCGAAACGGCGCATGAACTTCGCGTTCGTGCGGGCGAGCGCCTCCTCCGGGTCCGCTTGGATGAAGCGCGCGGCGTTCACCGCGGCGAACAGCAGGTCGCCGAGTTCGAGCGCCTGCTCCTCGGGGGTCTCGCTCGCGATCGCCTGGCGCAGCTCCTGAACTTCCTCCTCGATCTTGGCAAGCACCGGCTCGATATCGTCCCAGTCGAAGCCAACCTTGGCGGCCTTCTTCTGGATCGTGTACGCCTTGAGCAGCGCAGGGAGGTCCTTCGGAATGCCGCCCAGTACCGACTTCCGCTCGTCCGACGTCCCTTTCCGGCGCTTCTCCTCAGCCTTCATCCGCTCCCAGTTCTGCAGCGCTTCGCCGCTGCTGCCCGCAGCCGAATCGCCGAATACGTGCGGATGGCGGAACAGCAGCTTCTCGTTCAAGGTCTGAATGACGTCATACGCGCTGAACGTGCCGACCTCTTCCTCCATCCGGCTGTGCAGCATCACTTGGAGAATGACGTCGCCGAACTCCTCCTGCATGCCCGTCGGGTCGTCGTTGTCGATCGCCTCAAGCGCTTCGTACGTTTCTTCGATGAAATTTTTGCGGATCGACTGATGCGTCTGCTCCATGTCCCACGGACACCCGCCAGGGCTGCGCAGGATGCCGACGATCTCGTGCAGCCTGTCGAACGACCGGTTCTGCAGCGCCGGATCGTCCGTGCGCGGCAGCCAGATCAAGGATAGATTGCCGTAGCCCACCTGCCGATCGAGCTCATACAGCGGCACGGTAATGATCTGCTCCTCGCCCGCTACGCCCAGCGCGTGGCCGATCGTCACGGGGTACTCGTCCGGGTAGCGCTCCATCAAGGTCAGCTTCGCGTCCGATGCGGTGAAGGCATCGTACACTTGTCCGATGACCGTGTGCAGCTCCGGTCGGAGCTGCGAAGCCTTGAGTTCGGCCGCGTCGAGCAGTTGGAAGCCTTCGATCGGATCGAAGCCGAGACGCAGGAAGGCCTGGTCCAGGAAGCTCTCGCCGCCCAGTACCTCAAGCGTTATGCCGGCGGCAGGGCATTGTTCGCGGAGCAGCTGTACGGTGCGCTCCGCGACCATCGGATGGCCCGGCACCGCGTACAGCACCGCCGAAGTCGGATCTTCCGAGGCCTGCCGGATCAGCGCATCGGCGATCGCGGCATAGACATCGGGGAACGAGTCCATCTGCTCGTACAGATTGTCGAAGGATTGATAGGCGAGCTCATGCTCGTCGAAGAGCTTCATCATCGGATGCTCCGACGTCCGGACATATCGCCGGTCCGCTTGCTGCAGCCGGCGCCATGCGCCGAGCGTGAGTTGATCCGGATCGCCGGACCCGAGTCCGACCACTGTAATCGCTGGTGTCATGCGTGTTACGACCTCCTAAGGCACCCCGTCCATCGCGGCGGACGTGCCGAATATGTATGGATAAGATGGCTCGCTACGGCAGCAGCCTCAGCTGCCGCAGCTTGGCGGCCAGCTTCGGGCCGCCGGGAAGCGCGCGCAGCTCCCGCGCGC
>JAEZCJ010000022.1 GCA_023433615.1 Bacillota bacterium
TCGGCAGCTCGCAAGGGCAAGTGTTCCTCGGCCGCGATATCGGGCACGAGCAGAATTACTCCGATGCGATCGCCTACGAGATCGACCAAGAGATGCAGAATATCATCAACTTCTGCTATACGCGCGCCAAGGACCTGCTGACCGAGAAGACGGAAGCCGTTCACCTGATCGCGCAGACGCTTCTGAAAGAAGAGACGCTCGAGATCGAACAGATCAAGCGACTGATCGATACCGGTTCCCTTGCGATCGAAGGCGGCGATTCGGGTACGGGCAGCAGCACGCCGGAAGAGACGAGCGCAGAGCCGATCATCGATACGATCGGCGATGTCAAAGTTCGCATCCAGGGCAAGGATCAAGCCGAGGATACGCTTCCTCCGAAGGATCCAAGCGACGATGGCGATGGCGGCAAAGGCAGCGGCTCGAACGACGACGACAATAAATAACAACGGTTACCATAAGCAAGGGCTTCCGCAGCTGCGGAAGCCCTTCTTGCCCGATTAATAACCGATTGTGATCATGAAGTATCGCTTCGGAGCTTATATGACGTCGAATCTTGAACGCTAGCGAAAACTAAGCATATGCTTCCGATGTGCGTTTCTTACGAAACGCTGGAGGTGCTCATGTAGCTTAGACTACAAGCGTATGCTTCCGATGTGCGTTTCCTACGGAAACGCTTGAGCTCCTCATTTTCTACTATCGTCCAACCTTCTTGATGCTGACAATCGTTTTTTAATACTGGGTTGGTCTCTGGTCACCAGGGGAGGCGTTTGAATACCATGAGGAGTAGCACGGTCAGCGGGAGGATGGTCGCGACGGATCCGAAGGCGTTCCAGCGCATCGATGCCTTGCGGTAACCTTCCGTCAGTCGGTTCTGTTGAAGCGACAGCGCGGCCTCGCGAATCATGCGGCGCTGCGTCGGCAGCAGCACGACAGCCCATAGCACGCCGGATAGAATGAGCAGTCCGTAGGAGATGCCGAGCCAAGACCAGCTGAAGATGTCATAGCCGTACTGATCGGCCATGACATGGCCGGAGGTCAGCAGCAGCGCGATTCCCGGAATGGTGAATACATAATCGGCTCGCATGACATCCGAAGCGCTCTTGTGAATGACGGCCAGATTGCCGGACCTGTCGGCGCCAAGCTTCCAATAGGCCGCCATAATAATATTGCCGATGAACAGCACTGCACCGATAATGTGCATGAATAACCAGATTCCCATCATGAGCACGCTCCTTGTACTTCTACTGTAGACAATCGCGTGCATGCCTCCAGGTGAAAGATGTCACAAGCTTGGTGACTTCGGTCATCCGATTCCGCATTACGAGGCTTCTGAACGCGTTCCTGACGATGTACAGGCAAGTCGCGCGGCTAGCTGTTCCCGTGCAGGCCGTGACTCGGGGATGCGCAGGATTGGTGCGTTGTCCGTTTATTGACAGCCCCATGTGCGTTGTGTAAATTAGTTGTTAACCAATTGAATTGGCCGTGCTTGGCTACACTAATGTTAAGTGATTATTCAATCGACAAGGGTCGTCATTGTTCAAGTCATTCATTAAAATTATTGAGTGTCCAAAAAGACCGGTTGTCGCTACCTTCTAAGGTTGGACGATGGTAGAAAATGAGGAGCGGAGCATAAGCGTTTCCGTAGGAAACGCGGCTTCGGAAGCATAGCATTGACTGACAGATCTACGTGAGCGCCGGAAGTTCCGCCAGCGTTCAAGATCCGATGTCGAATAAGCTTCCTGACATACCTCGTGATCACAAGCGGGCTTATTAAATTACCTCTATAAGGAGAGGAATCCACCATGGAAGCTTTGGCATTGGAACGCAAGGCGGAGCAGAACCGCGAGCTTCGCGAGCGGCTTATGCAGCTCAAGAAAGAGCGTAATGCTATCATTCTGGCTCATTATTATCAACGCGACGAAATTCAAGAGGTAGCGGACTTCCGCGGCGATTCGTTCCTGCTCGCGCAGAAGGCAGCCCAGACGGATGCCGACACGATCGTGTTCTGCGGCGTTCACTTCATGGGCGAGAGCGCGAAGATTCTGGCTCCGAACAAGACCGTCATCATCCCTGACGAACGGGCGGGATGCCCGATGGCGGACATGGTCAACGTGGACGGCCTGCGCAAGCTGAAGGCGCAGCACCCGAACGCGACAGTCGTCACGTACATCAACTCGTCGGCCGAGATTAAGGCCGAGACCGATATTTGCTGTACGTCGGCCAATGCGGTACGGGTCGTCAATTCCGTCGAATCGGACGAGGTCATCTGGGTACCGGATAAGAACTTGGGGCACTACGTGCAGCAGCATACCGACAAGAAGATGATCATCTGGGAAGGGTACTGCAACACGCACGACATGCTGACGGTGAAGGATGTCGAAGAGATGAAGGCGAAGTATCCGAACGCGCAGTTCGTCGTGCATCCGGAATGCCGTCCCGAGGTTGTCGAGCTCGGCGACTTCGTCGGCAGTACAACCGCGATCATTAAATACTGCAAGGAATCGGAGCATCAGGAGTTCATCGTCGGCACGGAGGACGGGACAGGGTACCAGCTCCGTCTGGACAGCCCGAACAAGACCTTCCACTTTGCTTCGAAATATTTGGTCTGCCCGAACATGAAGGTGAACAACCTGAAGAAGCTGGTCCGCTGCTTGGAGACGATGCAGCCGCAGATCTATGTCCCGCCGCAAGTGGCGGATCAAGCACGTATATCCCTGGAGCGCATGCTGCAAGTGAAGTAGCATGCCTGGAGGTTAAGCGAATATGATTCCTAGATATCTCGTCGATGTCGCGCTGAATGAGCTGCCGGTCATCGAGAAAGACGTCATCGTTATCGGGGCCGGCATTGCCGGTCTTTTTACGGCTATACGGTCCAGCGAGCAGCATTCCGTGCTCATGATCACGAAGAAATCGCTCATGGACAGCAATACCCGATATGCGCAAGGCGGTATCGCGGCGGTCATCTCGGAGGAGGACTCGCCGGCGTATCACCGTCAAGATACGTTGATCGCGGGTGCAGGTCTGTGCAGCCATGAAGCGGTCGACGTGCTCGTGCATGAAGGGCCGAAAGGCGTGCGCGCGCTGGTTCGCATGGGTACGCAATTCGACACCGAGAACGGGGAATACGCGCTGACGCAGGAAGGCGCGCACAGCCAACGGCGCATTCTGCACGCGAACGGCGACGCGACGGGCTTCGAGATCGTGCGTGCCCTGTCCGAGAAGGCCGTCGAGAACCCCAATATCGAGGTGTGGGACGACCACTTCGTCATCGATCTCATCACGCAGGACGGCGAATGCTACGGGGCGCTCGTGCAGAAGCCGGACGGCTCACGCGTGTTCGTCAAGGGCAAGGCGACGATTCTGTGCTCGGGCGGGACAGGCCAGCTGTACCGTTATACGACGAATCCGGACGTAGCGACGGGTGACGGCGTCGCGATGGCATACCGTGCCGGCGCGAACATTCAGGATATGGAATTCATCCAATTCCATCCGACGTCGCTCTGCTACCCCGGCGCGCCGCGCTTCCTCATCTCCGAGGCCGTTCGTGGCGAAGGCGCCGTACTGCGCAACATTAAGGGCGAACGCTTCATGGAGCGTTACCACCATCAATTGGAGCTTGCCCCGCGCGACGTCGTGGCACGCGCGATCGTCAGCGAGATGGAGCTGACGAAGTCGACGTTCGTCTATATCGACATCACGCATGAATCGGCAGAGCTCGTCCGCCATCGGTTCCCGACGATTTACGAATTCTGCTTGAACTATGGGCTCGATCTGACGTCGGATTGGATTCCGGTCGCGCCGGCCGCGCATTATATGATGGGCGGCGTGAAGACGGACTTGAACGGCGAGACGAATATTAAGCGGCTCTTCGCATGCGGCGAGTGCTCGTCGACCGGCGTGCATGGCGCGAACCGGCTGGCCAGCAATTCGCTCTCGGAGGCGATCGTGTTCGGCCGCCGGATCATCAAGCGGATCGAGACGTTAGAGCCGCTTAGCGACAGCCCGGCGATACTCTCGAACGTGAGCGTGCCTCGAAGCGCGTCCTCGATCCAGGCGGTCGTGGAGAAGCGGCTTAAGCTGCAGAAAATCATGGTGCGTTACTCCGGGCTTCGGCGCGACGGCAGCGGTCTGATGAAGGGATTGGACGAGCTGAAGCGGCAGCTGCCGATTTATCAGACGGTGCTGACGAAGCGGGAAGAATACGAGTTCGCCAACCTGCTGACCTGCGCGTTGCTGACGACGCAGGCCGCATTGGCACGGGAAGAGAGCCGCGGCGCGCATTACCGGGAAGATTTTCCGGAACGGGACGATCTGTTGTGGCGCAAGCATTCGGTGCTGCACCGTGAATTCGGGTTGACGGAGGAGCGAATCGACGATGTTTGAGCTGGGAAGATACAATGAGGCCATCCGCGAACAGATTCGCGCATGGCTGGCCGAAGATGTCGGCTACGGCGACGTGACGACGGAGACGACGATTCCGGCAGGGACGGCGGCTTCGGCGATCATTCATGTCAAGGAAGACGGCATAATCGCGGGACTGCCGATCGCGCGGCTCGTGTTCGATGTGGTCGATCCGTCGCTGACGTTCCGCGCATTGGTACAGGACGGCGAACAGGTCGCGCGCGGCACGGTTATCGCGGAAGTCGAGGGCAGTGCGCATAGCATCCTGACAGGAGAACGGCTCGCATTGAATCTGATGCAGCGGATGTCCGGCGTGGCGACGAAGACGCGTGCTTATGTGGATGCGCTTGAAGGTCTGCCGACGCGACTTGTCGATACGCGCAAGACGACTCCGGGCCATCGGCTGCTCGAGAAATACGCGGTCACGGTCGGCGGCGGTTCCAATCACCGCTTCGGCCTCTACGATGCCGTTATGATCAAGGACAATCATATCAAGGGTGCCGGCGGCATACGTGCGGCAGTCGAAGCTGCGCGTGCACGTATCCCGCATACGATGACTATCGAAGTGGAGACCGAATCGTTGGCCCAAGTCGACGAGGCGCTTGAGGCAGGAGCCGATATCATCATGCTCGACAACATGTCGAACGCGCTGATGAAGGAAGCGGTGGCCGTCATTAAAGGCCGCGCGCCGCATGTGAAGGTCGAAGCGTCGGGCGGGGTTCGTCTCGAGACGATTCGCGGCATAGCGGAGACGGGCGTGGACGTGATCTCGGTCGGGGCGTTGACGTACTCCACGCAAGCGCTGGACATCAGCCTGGATCTCGGGGGCAAGAAGCCTGGGGGCACGGCATCATGATCGTGGTGATCGACGCCGGGAATACGAATATCGTCGTCGGCCTCTATGAAGGCAAGAAGCTGCTGCATGCTTGGCGGCTCGGTACGAACCGGTCGGCGACCGTCGATGAGTACGGCATGACGATGCATAACTTATTCCGTTACGCAGACCTGCGCATGGATGAAGTCGAAGGCGTCATGATCTCGTCGGTCGTGCCGCCGCTGATGTGGACGCTGGAGCAGCTGAGCATCAAATACTTGCATAAGACGCCGTACGTTGTCGGGCCCGGCATCAAGACGGGCCTGAACATTCGTTACGAGAATCCGCGCGAGGTCGGGGCGGACCGGATCGTGAACGCCGTCGCGGCGATCGAGAAATACGGCGCGCCGGTCATCGTCGTCGACTTCGGTACGGCCACGACGTTCGACTGCATCGATGCCGGCGCCAATTATTTGGGCGGCGCGATCGTGCCGGGCATCGAAATCTCGACCGAAGCGCTGTATCAGCGCGCGGCGAAGCTGCCCCGCATCGAGCTCGCGAAGCCGAAGAGCGTCATCGGGCGCAATCCCGTCAGCTCGATGCAAGCAGGCATTATCTATGGCTATGCCGGGCAGGTGGACGGCATCGTGGGGCGCATGAAGGCCGAACTCCGCTCAGAGCCGCGCGTGATCGCCACGGGCGGGCTGGCGGATCTGATTGCGGGCGAGTCGAAATTGATTGAGGTCGTGGATGCGCAGCTAACCCTAGAAGGCCTGCGCATCATCTACGAAAGGAATGAGGAGCGCTTGTGATCACGAAGTAACGCTGCGAAGATTACTCGGCATCGAATCTTGAACGCTAGCGAAACTTCCGGTGCTCATGTAGCCTAAACTACACTGCGCTCCTCATTTTCTACTATCGTTCAACCTTCTCGGTGCTGACAACCGCTCTTTTTTGAATTTTGTGATACTCACAAAAAATAGACAAGAATGGAGGCGAGACGGCCAGGATGACGGAACAGAAGCAGCAAGAACAGGACATGCTCGTCAGAGGCACGGCATGGGGCGGCAAGATTCGCGTGTTCGCCGCGCGCACGACTGCGCTGACCGAAGAGCTTCGGCGGCGGCATGGCACGTTCCCGACAGCTACCGCAGCACTAGGACGCACTGCGACGGCAGGCGCCATGATGGGCGCAATGATGAAGGGCAGCGAGAAACTCACGATTCAAGTGCGAGGCGATGGGCCGATCGGACAGATCGTCGTCGATGCGAATGCCGACGGCGAGGTGCGCGGGTATGTCGACCATCCGCAGGTTCATCTGGCCAGCAACCCGAGCGGCAAGCTGGACGTGGCTGGGGCAGTAGGCCGCAGCGGCCACATTCACATTATTAAGGACCTCGGCATGAAGGAGCCGTACAGCGGCAGCGTTCCGATCATCTCGGGCGAGCTGGGCGAGGACTTCACGTATTATTTTGCTTCCTCGGAGCAGACGCCGTCCGCAGTCGGACTCGGCGTGCTCGTCGATGTCGACGGCACGGTGCTTCATGCCGGCGGCTTCATCCTGCAGCTCATGCCAGGCATGGAGGATGCGGATATCGAACGGCTGGAGCATAAGCTGGCAGCCATGCCGCATGTGACGGCGCTGCTCGACCAGGGCGAGTCACCGGACGAAATTCTGAGGTTCATCGTGGGCGATGACCTGCAAGTGCACGATACGATGCCGATCGTATTCCAATGCAAATGCTCGAATGAGCGCGTAGAACAAACACTGATCAGTCTGGGCGAATCGGAATTGAAGCAATTGATCGAAGAAGAAGGACAAGCGGAAGTCGTCTGCCATTTTTGCAACGAGAAGTATGTGTTTGACCGCCCGCATCTGGAAAACCTGCTTGATCAAGCGAAGCCGAAGCCGATCCATTAATCGGAGGCAGGGCAATGAAGAAGGGGCAAGTGCTGAAGGCGGTCGTCATCCTTCAAGCGGTATTTATCGCCATGTTATCGATTGTCGTCATCGTCAGGCTGGCACCGGATAAGGCCAAGACGCCTCCTCATAGGATCGGCGAGCAAGGGGCTTCCGATGTTGATGCAGCGACTGCGAATGACGGCGACAGCAGGCAAGCGGCCGCGAGGATCGGCGGTCACACGATTACGGCTGGGGAAGTACAAGAGGAATTGAAGCGGCAATTCGGCGCATCCGTGCTGCGCACGATGCTGGTCCGCGAGGCGATTCGCCTCGAAGCGGACGCCAACGGGATCGACGTATCCCCCGGCGAGATGGAAGAAGAGCTGGCATCGATGATGGAAGGGTACGGCGATGAAGAGAGCTTCTACAACTCGATGCAGGAGCAGCTCGGCATGAGCCGGGAAGAGGTGCATGAAGATACGCGATACCGGCTGCTGCTGGAGAAGATCGCGATTCGCGCGGTTCTTATCGCCGACAGCGACGTGGACCGGTATATCGAGGAGCATCCCGAAGAGTTCGATCCGACTACGGAGCTCGCCTTCTCATGGATCGTGACCGAGACGAAAGCGGACGCCGAGAATGTCATTGGCATGCTGCAAGAGGGAGAGCCGTTCGAGCAGCTGGCCCGCGCCTATTCGCTGGACGCTTATACGGCGGATGCGGGCGGATGGTACGGCACGGTGGATGAGCATGACCCGTATACGGACAGCGCGATCCTCGAGACGCTCGCCGAGCTTGAAGTGGGAATGGCGGCCGGTCCGATCGAGTCCGGTGCGGGCTGGGCGATCGTCCGGCTCGAGAGCCGGGAGACACAGGAACAGCTGGACGGGCGCAAACAGCGCGAGCGCGTGAAGAAGATGCTGGCTCTGGCGGCAGCCCCGTCGCTGCGGCAAGTCGAGGAAGAGATGCTGGCCAAGCACGGCGCAGAGGTAACGGACGACAGTTGGGAGCCGTAAGCCCGCTGAAGCGGAAAACTACTAAACTTGCTATTGACACCGCGCATAACGGTTGATAAGATGAAAACAGATGAAAACCAACTAAATTAGTCGGAAATAAGGAGGCGCTTACCATTATGGCACGCATTGTGAACAGCGTTACGGATCTGATTGGCGATACGCCGCTCGTACGATTAAACCGCCTTGTACCGGAAGACAGCGCGGAAATTTATGTGAAGCTCGAGTACCAGAACCCGGGTGCAAGCGTTAAGGACCGGATCGCGATCAGCATGGTCGAGGTTGCGGAGCAAGAAGGCAAAATCAAGCCGGGCGTGACGACGATCGTCGAGCCGACGAGCGGCAACACGGGCATCGGCCTTGCGCTCGTAGCGGCAGCGAAGGGATACCGCGCGATTCTCGTTATGCCGGAGACGATGAGCATCGAGCGTCGCAACCTGCTTCGCGCTTATGGCGCTGAGCTCGTGCTGACGCCGGGTTCGGAAGGCATGAACGGCGCGGTTCGCAAGGCAGAAGAGATTGCGGCGGAGAACGAGAACTACTTCATGCCGCAGCAGTTCAAGAACCAAGCGAACGTGAAGATTCACCGCGAGACGACGGGCCCTGAGATCGTCGAAGCGATCAACTCCCTGGACGGCAAGCTCGACGCTTTCATCGCAGGCATCGGAACGGGCGGCACGATCTCCGGCGCTGGCGAAGTTCTGAAGCAGAACTTCCCTGGTATCAAGGTCTACGCAGTTGAGCCTGCAGCATCGCCGATCCTGTCGGGCGGCAACCCAGGCCCGCATAAGATTCAAGGCATCGGCGCCAACTTCGTTCCGGAAATTCTGAACCGCGAGATCTACGACGGCGTCATTACGATCGAGAACGACGATGCGTTCGAATATGCGCGTCGCGCCGCTAAGGAAGAAGGCATCCTGTGCGGTATCTCTTCCGGCGCTGCGATCTTCGCGGCACTGAAGGTAGCGAAGGAGCTCGGCAAAGGTAAGCGCGTTGTCGCCATCGTGCCTTCGAACGGCGAGCGCTACCTGTCCACGCCGCTCTTCAACTTCGATAACTAAGACATGCAATCATGCAGGGGCCTCCCGGTAGTCATCGCAGATGACGAGGGAAAGCCCCTTTTTTTGTTGTGCGGCGAAGGGGTTTGAACGAAAGACCGTACTAACGCAGGGGGATTCCGCATGCCAGTGGTGGATTGATACGAAATAGCGTATAAACACAGGGATTCGGCCAGAATGGCGGTGCGCTTCGGCGGTTTGCGTATGGGAGCGAGGCAGTGATGCGAGTCCAAGATCAGTCTCTTTTCATTGCGTTCGGATAAGGCTATACTTAGTGCATTGTATTGGGCGGTGTAGGAGGAACAGGCATGATCGTCACGGCAGTTGAAGAGTGGATACAGTGGCGCGAGGCAGGCTGCAGCATGCTGCCGCTGCTGCGCAGGGCTGCGCTGCCGAAGAGCGCGTGGAGGCCTGCTGCATGGTCCGGTGCGTGGGAAGCGGCGTCGGACCACGCGCTTGTATTGGAGAGCGGCAAGGACGGACGGTATACGTACTTGGGCTTGCGCCCGAATACGGTCATTCGCGGCAAGGGCATGGAGGCGGTAATCGAATGCTACGGAGCGGGTGGGACGGTTCATAACGACGCCCCTATGGCTGCCCCTGCGCGCACGACCGTATCCGGCAAGCCTCTTGAGGTCGTGCGGGATTGGATGGCCGGCCGCCGGGGGCCGAGGGTCGCAGACGCTCCCAAATGGCTCGGCGGTCTGGCAGGCTTCTGGTCTTACGACATCGTTCGGACGATCGAACGGCTGCCGGTGCTCGCAGAGGACGATCTCGGCTTGCCGGATTACTTGTTCCTTGAGCTGAACGAGCTATGGATCCTCGACCATGCAGCATCCGAGTTGATCTGCGTGCGGCAGACGAACATTCCTGCCGACGCTGACGCGGATGACACCTCCCTAGAGCGGCTGCACAATGAGGCACTGGCGCATACCGAAGCGATGCTGCGCATCTGGGACGGGATCATGACGGAGTCCGAGTCGCCGCAAGCGGCGGAACGGCTGGCAGCGCGACAGCGCATGATGGGTGCGGACAACCTGCAGATCGACGTTGAAGCGCTGCAAGGGTTGACGTCGCCTTTTCCGAAGGAGCGATACAAGGCTGCCGTCGAGCGGATCCGCGACTATATCGGGCAAGGGGATGTCTTCCAGGTCAACCTGTCGCTGCGTCAGAGCGCCCCGATGCGTGCGCATCCGGACGAGCTGTATGAATGGCTGCGGGTACTCAATCCCTCGCCGTACATGGGCTATCTGCGCTGCCCCGATTTCCAGCTGGTGTCGGCTTCGCCGGAGCTGCTGGTCGAGTCTCGGGACGGCCGGCTGGCGGCACGACCGATCGCGGGCACGCGCAGGCGCGGCAGGACGCCTGAGGAGGACCGCCGGATGGCGGATGAGCTGCTGGTCAGCGAGAAGGAGCGGGCGGAGCACATCATGCTCGTCGATCTGATGCGCAACGACCTGGGCCGGATCGCCAAGTACGGCACGGTGCGCGTGACGGATCTCATGGTGATCGAATATTACTCGCATGTGATGCATCTGGTCTCGCAAGTCGAGGGCGTGCTGGCAGCGGGTAAGGATGCGTATGACGTGATTGCCGCTGCTTTTCCCGGAGGGACGATCACGGGCGCGCCCAAAATCCGGACGATGGAGATCATCGAGGAGCTCGAGCCGACCAGACGCGGTCCGTACACCGGATCGCTCGGCTGGATTGACTACAACGGCGATATGGAATTTAATATTATTATACGCACGATGACCGTGAAGGACGGCACTGTCCATATCCAAGCGGGAGCGGGCATCGTCATCGATTCCGATCCGGAGCGGGAATATTATGAATCGCTGAACAAGGCGAAGGCGCTGTGGAAGGCGATGCAATACAGCGAAGCGTGGATGGCATCGGCAGCGGGACAAGCCGGACCATCGGAGGAGGAGCAGGCATGATACTGGTGATCGATAATTACGATTCGTTCACGTATAACTTGGTGCAGTACCTGGGAGAGCTCGGGGAAGAGATCGTCGTGAAGCGCAATGACGAGATCGACCTGGAGGGCATCGCGGCGATGAAGCCGGATCATATTCTCATCTCGCCGGGACCTTGCTCGCCGAATGAAGCAGGCATCAGCCTTGCGCTGATCGACCGCTTCAAGGGCGAGATCCCGATCTTCGGCGTATGCCTCGGCCATCAAGCGATCGGGCAGGCGTTCGGCGGCGATGTCGTGCGCGCGGACAACTTGATGCACGGCAAGACGTCCGAGATGCTGCATGAGGGCAAGGGCGTGTTCGCGGGCGTGCCGTCGCCGTTCACGGCTACGCGGTATCATTCGCTGATCGTGAAGCGGGAGACGCTGCCGGACTGCCTCGAGATTACGGCAGAGACCGAGGCCGGCGAGATTATGGGGCTGCGGCATAAGGAGTACGCGATCGAAGGCGTGCAGTTCCATCCCGAATCGATCATTACGGAGCACGGGCTGACGCTGCTCAAGAACTTCCTGCGCACGCGCGCGGGCTCGGCGAGATGAAGGTCGGTTATAACGGAACCGTCGTAGGGGCGGGGGAAGCCGTGATCTCGGTACATGATCACGGCTTTTTGTACGGCTTGGGGCTGTTCGAGACGATGCGCACGTACGGCGGCGAGCCGTTCCTGCTGGAGCGGCATGATGCGCGGCTCAAGGACGGGTGCCGGGAGCTCGGCATCGAGTGGCGCATGGAGCTGGATGAGCTCCGGGCATGGATTCGCGCATGCATGGCGGCGAACGGCCTGGACGAGGCATACGTGCGGCTGACCGTATCGGCCGGCGAAGGCGAGCTTGGGCTGCGGACGGCGCCGTACGAGCAGCCGAACGCGATCGTGCTCGTGAAGCCGCTGCCGAGAATGGACGAGCAGCTGTACCGGACAGGCCGCGAGCTGCGCTTGCTGGAGACGCGGCGCAACACGCCGGAGACCCGCGTCCGGATGAAGTCGCTCCATTATATGAACAATGTTGTCGCGAAGCGGGAGCTTGCAGCTTCCTCCGGATCCTCGCCGGCCGGTGCGGAAGGGCTGATGCTGACGCGCGAGGGCTGGCTGGCGGAAGGGATCGTCAGCAACGTCTTCTTCGCGAAGGACGGCGTCATCCGTACGCCGTCCCTCGATACGGGCATCCTGCCGGGCATCACGCGGGCCGCCGTATTGGAGCTTGCCCGTTCCTTGGGCATGCTAACGGAAGAAGGCCTGTATACATGGGATGATCTGCTGGATGCAGACGAAGCGTGGCTGACGAATTCCGTCCAGGAGCTCGTGCCGGTCACGCGCTTGGACAGCGGGCTCGGCGGCGATGCCGGGGCAACGGTGTTGAGCGGCGGCGTGATCGGCCGGACGACGGCGGCGTTGTTAGCGGCCTATCGCGCCAAGACGCGACAATAGTACGCAAGGGGGTAGATGACGAATGCGAACAACGGTATGGCAGCGCAGCTACGCCTTGTCGCCTGGGAATATCACGCTCGAACTCGGGAAGCGAACGCTCGTCATGGGCATTCTGAACGCGACGCCGGATTCCTTTTCCGATGGAGGGCGGTATGATGACGTCGCGGCTGCCGTGGGGCACGCGAAGCAGATGGCCGCGGACGGTGCGGATCTGATCGATATCGGCGGGGAATCGACGCGCCCGGGCAATGAGCCTGTATCGCTCGAGGAAGAATTGGCCCGCGTGCTGCCGGTGATCCGCGCAGTGCGGGAGGCGCTGCCGGACATGCCGATCTCGATCGACACGTATAAGGCGGAGACGGCCAGGCAGGCGCTGGAAGCAGGCGCGCACATCATCAATGATGTATGGGCGCTGCAGGCCGACCCGGATATGGCCGGCGTGGCGGCAAGCTTCGGCTGCCCCGTCATTATCAGCCATAATCGTGCGAATCGCGACTATACGGACCTGGCGGCCGATGTGGCTGCAGATCTGACGCGCAGCGTTCAGAAGGCGATTGCCGCAGGCGTCGAGGCGCGCAACATCTGGCTCGATCCGGGCATCGGCTTCGCCAAGGATTACGACGACAATATCGAGCTGATGGGCCGCTTGGACAGGGTCGTTGCACTCGGCTATCCCGTGCTGCTCGGCACATCGCGCAAGCGATTCATTCAACGGACGCTAGACCTGCCGCCGGGCGATATCGTGGAGGGCACGGCGGCGACCGTCGCGCTCGGCATCGCGCAGGGCTGCCAGCTGGTGCGCGTGCATGACGTGCGGGCGATTAAGCGAACTTGCCTGATGTCGGATGCGATCGTATACCGCCAGGCAGACATTCGAGGAGAGGAGCGGGCGCATGATGGATAAGATGACGCTGAAGGGCATGCAGTTCTTCGGCTATCACGGCGTTATACCGGAGGAGAACAAGCTGGGCCAGCGTTACGGCGTCGAGCTGGAGCTGTCGCTGGACCTTGAGCAGGCGGCGAGGCGGGACGACCTGGCTTTGACCGTGAACTATGCAGAGCTGTACGCGCTGGTGAAGACGATCGCGGAGGGTCCGCCAGTGAAGCTGATCGAAGCGCTGGCCGGCCGTATTGCATCCGCTCTGCTGGACACTTATACTATGATCAACGAAGTGACCGTGCGCGTAACGAAGCCGCATCCGCCGTTCGACATCCATTTTGACGGCGTGACGGTCGAGCTTCGCAGAAAGCGGGATGTCGATGGCACAGCAATTCCTGTCAACTGATTCGACAGACGGGGTAAGAGCCTACATTGCGCTTGGCTCCAATATCGGCAGCCGAGAGGCGATGCTTGGGGAGGCGCTGAACCGGATGGATGCGCACCCGGACATCGCCGTAAGCCGAGTATCTGCCGTATACGAGACCGATCCTGTCGGCTATGCGGATCAGCCGGCATTCCTGAACATGGCGGCTGCCGTATCGACGAGGCTCGCGCCGGTGGAGCTGCTTCGCGCCCTGCTCGCGATCGAGCTGGCGCTGGGTCGCGTGCGCGACATTCGGAATGGCCCGCGGACGATTGATCTTGACGTTCTCTATATGGATGACGTGGTACTAGACACCGAAGAGCTAATTCTGCCGCATCCCCGCATGATGGAACGCGCGTTCGTGCTCGTGCCGCTGCGAGAGGTGCTGGACGACGCAATGCCCATTCGGCAGGCGGTAGAAGCCGCAGCCGAAGAAGCCTTGCGCGAGGGAAAGGAAGGCATTACTAGATGGACAACAATCAATTGGCGCAGCGCATCCGCGCATTCCGGAAGCTGAAGGGCTTGACGCAGCAGCAGTTGGCTGACCGGCTGGGCGTATCGGTCGCCGTGCTCGGCTCGCTGGAACGCGGTACCCGCAAGCAAGAGCCGAAGCTGCTGGAGCGCATCGCCGAGACGCTCGGCATCGATTATGACGAGCTCACCGGCAGCACGGCAAGGTGAATGAAGCGGCTAGCTATGTATGAACCGGACCGGAAATCGGAACGGATCTCGTGGAAGGGGTCAGGTGAAGCATGCTGCGAATCGGTAACATCGAGATGAAGAATCGAGTGGTGCTGGCGCCGATGGCCGGCGTGTGCAACCCCGCCTTCCGTTTGATTGCGAAGGAATTCGGCACAGGGCTGGTATGCGCGGAGATGGTCAGCGACAAGGCGATCCTGCACGGCAATAAGCGGACGCGGGAGATGCTGTTCGTCGACGAGCGCGAGAAGCCGCTGAGCCTGCAGATATTCGGCGGGGACCGGGAGTCGCTCGTCGAAGCCGCTAAGGTTGTCGATCGGCAGACGAACGCGGATATTATCGACATTAACATGGGATGCCCCGTGCCGAAGGTAACGAAGTGCGATGCCGGCGCGCGGTGGCTGCTCGATCCGGAGAAGATCTACGAGATGGTGTCGGCCGTGGTGGACGCTGTCGACAAGCCGGTCACGGTGAAGATGCGGATCGGCTGGGACGACGAGCATGTGTATGCGGTCGAGAACGCGCGAATGGTCGAACGTGCGGGCGGCAGCGCAGTCAGCGTCCACGGCCGCACGCGGGAGCAGCTGTATACCGGCACGGCGAATTGGGATATTATTAAGGACGTCAAGGAAGCCGTATCGATTCCCGTAATCGGCAATGGAGACGTCTTCTCTCCGGAGGATGCGAAGCGGATGCTGGAGAAGACGGGCGTGGACGGCGTCATGATCGGCCGAGGCGCGCTGGGCAACCCATGGATGCTGTACCGGACCATCCATTACTTAACGCAAGGCGAGCTGCTGCCAGAGCCCGACGCGGCCGAGAAAATGCGCATCGCGGTTCTGCATATGGACCGGCTTGTGGCGCTCAAGGGCGAATCGACGGCCGTGCGCGAGATGCGCAAGCATCTGGCGTGGTACCTTAAGGGCTTGCCCGACACAGCCCGCGTCAAGGACGTGATCATGGAAGAGACCAGCCGCGATCAGATGGTGAAGATTCTGGACGATTACGTTCGCTCCCTCGCGGAAGAAGCGGTCGCCCACTGATAGATGCCGCGCGGAACCTCCGCGCGGCCTTGCGCGTTTCGGATATTAAAGCGGTTACATTCCAGTCCTTGTCCGCGATTGACATGAGGTGCGAGAATGCAATATAATCATGCAATAACATTCCGCCTCATGTATGGAAACCTGTGCCAACGGGGACTTGACGGCTCGAATGAACCGCAGGTCCGCGAGATGAAGCGCTACTAACACCCACACGCAACCATGGTGACATGACCTGTTCCGGCAGCCATATAGAAGTGCAGTATAAGGAAGTTGCCATTCATACAAGGTATGAAAATAATGCAGACGACAGGAGAATCGGAAGATGAGCGATAAGGAGATCATTCTTACGCAGGACGGTTTGAAGAAGCTGGAGGAAGAACTGGAGAACCTCAAATCGGTCAAACGCCGCGAAGTGGCCGAGCGGATCAAGATCGCCATCGGATACGGGGACATCAGCGAGAACTCCGAATATGAGGACGCCAAGAACGAGCAAGCCTTCATCGAAGGCCGCATCATTACGTTAGAGAAGATGCTGCGCAATGCGCGCATTATCAATAATGACGAGATCGATACGGACACGGTCAGCATCGGCTCGATCGTCACGGTCGAGGACGTCGAAGAAGGCGACACCATGGAGTACGCGATCGTCGGCACGGCCGAGTCCGATCCGCTCAAGAATAAGATTTCGAACGAGAGCCCCGTCGGCAAAGCGATTCTCGGCAAGAAGAAAGGCGCTGTAGTCGAGGTTAACGTTCCTGCGGGCATCATTCAATATAAAATCGTGGATATCAAGAAGTAACCGATCAGCGGGCAGCCCATACCTTTGCATGTTGACAAAAGCTTCCTACGGAAGCTTTTTTAACTATCGGTGCATAGGGCGGGTCGGCAAGCAGCGGCATTGGATAGAAGGAGATGAGATTGGTGGAGCATCAGAATGACGGCGTGAACACAATCGAACAGGAAGAGGAACTAAGCGAGCTGCTGCAAATTCGGCGCGATAAGCTGGATGAGCTGCGGGCACTCGGAGTAGACCCGTTCGGCAAGAAGTTCGAACGTACGCATCAAGCGAAGGATATCGTTGACGCGTATCAGGAGACGACGAAGGAAGAACTGGAAGAGCAATCGATCGAAGTCAGCCTGGCCGGCCGAATCATGCAGAAGCGCGGCATGGGCAAGGCTTCGTTCGCGCATATTCAAGACTTGTCCGGCAAGATTCAGATCTATGTGCGTCAAGATACGGTAGACGCGAACAAGTACCAGGCCTTCGACCTGCTCGATCTCGGCGATATCGTCGGCGTCAAGGGGACGGTATTCAAGACGAAGACGGGCGAGACATCGGTGAAGGTCAAGGAATTGGAAGTGCTGACGAAGTCGCTCCTTCCGCTGCCGGAGAAGTATCACGGCCTGAAGGACGTGGAGCTGCGTTACCGCCAGCGCTATGTCGATTTGATCATGAACCCGGACGTGCAGCAGACGTTCGTGTCCCGTTCGCGGATCATTCAGTCGATGCGCCGTTACTTGGACGCACGCGGCTATCTGGAGGTCGAGACGCCGACGCTTCATGCGATCGCGGGCGGCGCCTCGGCACGTCCCTTCATTACGCATCATAATGCGCTGGACATGCAGCTCTACATGCGCATCGCGATCGAGCTTCATCTGAAGCGGTTGATCGTGGGCGGGCTGGAGAAGGTGTACGAGATCGGCCGCGTCTATCGGAACGAGGGCATCTCGACGCGCCACAATCCGGAATTCACGATGATCGAGCTGTACGAAGCTTATGCCGATTATAAGGATATTATGGCGCTCACCGAAAACCTCATCGCGCATATCGCGCAAGAGGTGCTGGGATCGACGACGATCACGTATCAAGGCACCGAAGTGAATCTGGCTCCGCCGTGGCGCCGCGTCTCGATGGTCGACCTCGTGAAGGAAGTAACCGGCGTCGACTTCAGCGGACAGATGAGCGACGAAGAAGCGCATGCGCTAGCCAAGGAGCATAAGGTCGATGTCGAGCCGCACATGACGTTCGGCCATATCGTCAATGCGTTCTTCGAGACGTTCTGCGAGCATACGCTCATCCAGCCGACGTTCGTGACGGGACACCCGGTCGCGATCTCGCCGCTGGCCAAAAAGAGCGACGTTGACCCGCGGTTCACCGATCGGTTCGAGCTGTTCATCGTGGCGCGGGAGCATGCGAATGCCTTCACCGAGCTGAACGATCCGATCGATCAGCGCGAACGGTTCGAGGCGCAGCTCGTCGAGCGCGAGCACGGCAATGACGAAGCGCATGAGATGGATGAAGATTTCATCCGTGCGCTGGAGTACGGCATGCCGCCGACAGGGGGACTCGGGATCGGCATCGACCGCTTGGTGATGCTGCTCACGGATGCGCCGTCGATCCGGGACGTGCTGCTGTTCCCGCTTATGCGGGAGCGGGCTGGGGAATAGTAAGTTCGGATGCGGGCCGGGGATGCCATCCTCGGCCCTTTTGGCTATTCTAGCCGCCATAACCGAGAGAGGGTGAACGAATGGAAGAGCATGGGCAATCACTCATCGAATTGATGGTCGTCGTGATCATCGCTTTTCTCATTCCGATCGTATTGGAACGGTTCAAGATTCGGGCGCTGCCGCTTGTCGTAGCGGAGATCATTGCAGGTCTGGTGCTCGGCAAGAGCGGCTTCAACGTCATCGGGGAGGATCCATGGCTCGAGCTGCTCTCGCTCTTCGGATTCATCTATTTAATGTTCTTGAGCGGACTCGAGATTGACTTCACGGGATTCGGGCGGAAGCGAGTCAGGCAAGGGGAGCCGAATCCGCCGGTGACGGCTGCGGTGATCTTCATCGTCATTCTCGCCGTATCGTACGGCCTATCGCTCCTATTGGTCGAGATGGCGCTGGCTGAGGACCCGTATCTGATGACCGTCATTATCTCGACCATCTCGCTTGGCGTCGTGGTGCCCGTGCTGAAGAGCAGACGCATGCTGAACGAGCCGCTGGGGCAAATTCTGCTGCTGGTAACGGTCATCGCGGATTTCGTCTCGATGATTCTGCTGTCCGTCTATATCAGCGTGCAGTCGGGCAGCATGACCAGCATGCTGCTGCTCGTCTTGTTCTTCGTGGCAGTCATTGCCGTCTATATGCTTATTAAGCGGTTCTCGATTCCGGCGCTCGCGGGACTTCTGAGTCACGGGACGATCCAGCTCGCCATGCGGTCAACGTTCGCGCTGCTGCTACTATTGGTCGTATTGTCGGAGAGCCTGGGCGTGGAGAACATTCTGGGGGCTTTCTTGGCTGGGGTAACCGTGTCGCTGCTGCGTCCTTCGAAAGATTTTGTGCGTCAGCTGGACTCGTTCGGTTACGGCTTCCTGATTCCGATCTTCTTCATTATGGTGGGCATCAACCTCGAAATCTGGGAGCTGTTCACGGATTGGAAGACGGTTCTCTTGATCCCTGTCCTGCTGATCTTCATCTTCATCTCCAAGATCGTTCCTTCGCTCCTGCTGCGCAGGTGGTTCGATTGGCGGACGGTGCTGGGCTCCGGCGCGCTGCTATCCTCTACGCTCAGTCTCGTTATTGCCGCGTCGACGATCGCGCTGGAACTGGGCCTCATCACGGATTCCGTCTATGGCGCCTTGATATTGGTCGCGATCGTCAGCTGCATCATCTTCCCGGTCCTGTTCAATCGTTATGTGCCGGAGCCGGTGCAGAAGCAGCCGGCAATCGGTATCGTCGGCGCGAACCATATGACGCTGCCGATCGTGCCGGATCTTGCCGCCAATGGCTATCGCGTGAGTCTATACAGCGTGAACTTCCCGGAGCAGGAGCGAGCGCAAGAGCGAGGCGAAGGCGTGAGAATCGTGGACGTTCCTTCTCTGGACAAGCAGGTGGTGGCCGATGAAGGGCTGTTCGACCATGATATCCTCGTGCTCGGCACGTCGGACGATCAGGAGAACATTCGACTAGCGGAAGAGGCAAGGGCAGTCGGCAAGGAGCGGATCGTGCTTCGCGTCGAGAATCCGGAGCTCTATGAGACGTATCATCGCCAAGGGTACACGGTATTCTCGACGCTCCATGCATCGCGAACGCTGCTGCGGGCCTTGGTAGAGCAGCCGACCATGGTGCGCTTGTTCGCCACGGAGAGCGATACGACTCGCGAAATCGTTCTGAGCAATGGACACTACCACCAGATGCTGCTCCGCGAGCTGCCGCATCTGGGCGGCGTATTGATCCTGCGCGTATTCCGCAATGATTCGTTCTTGATCCCGCATGGCAATACCGAGTTGCTGATTGGAGACCGGCTGCTGGTATCGGGTACGCCGGAGGATCTGGACCGGTTGTCGGAGGAGATTCGATAGTTCGATCGCGATGAGCACGGACCGGCAGCGTCGGCTGCCGGTTCGTTTGAATGCGTGCGATTGGCTGGAGGCCGGGGTGGCGAAAAACGGAATAAAACTTTTTTGCGCAAGAGGGTTGCATTTGGGTGGGCATTCGTAGTATATTATTCAAGTCGCCGCTGAGAGGTTGGCGGCACGAAAGACCAAGCAATACAAGCAATTGTTCCTTGAAAACTGAACAACGAGCGAACTGCCCTAACGGTCCTTGGATCGTTAGAAAAGCAATACAAGTAATGGGCTTAATCAGCTCTTTCCAAGTGGCAACACTTTAATGGAGAGTTTGATCCTGGCTCAGGACGAACGCTGGCGGCGTGCCTAATACATGCAAGTCGAGCGGACTTGATGGAGTGCTTGCACTCCTGATGGTTAGCGGCGGACGGGTGAGTAACACGTAGGCAACCTGCCCGACAGACCGGGATAACATTCGGAAACGAATGCTAATACCGGATAGGCGATACCTTCGCATGAGGGAATCGAGAAAGGCGGAGCAATCTGTCACTGTCGGATGGGCCTGCGGCGCATTAGCTAGTTGGTGAGGTAACGGCTCACCAAGGCGACGATGCGTAGCCGACCTGAGAGGGTGATCGGCCACACTGGGACTGAGACACGGCCCAGACTCCTACG